>JAEZEB010000219.1 GCA_023438115.1 Pseudomonadota bacterium
CTGCATGATATTCCGCGTGGTCCACGGGCCGCTGCGCGGCCAGTGAGCGCTCGTAGGGGGGGTGCGCTTCGCGAACCCACCGTTCACCGCCCGTCGGGCTCCGTCCCCTGTCCCAGCAGCGCCAGCATCCCGCCCTCCAGCGCCTCCATGTGCCGCGACAGCTGCGGCGTGGATTCCTTGGAGATCTTCATGTAGCCCTTGAAGCTGCGCAGCAGCGTGCCGCGGTCGCCGTGGTGCAGCAGCACCGTGGCCAGCGCGGCCTGCAGCACCTGCACCTGGGCGGCCAGCATCATCTGGTTCTCCACCAGACCCTGGATGCTCTGCGTGTGCACGTCGAGCATCTCCTTCAGTTCCTTGTCTTCCATGCCGGCCTCGTTGCTTGCTGCGGCCATTATGTGCGCACGGCGGGCGGCGGGGTCTTGGGTTCGTAGTCGCACCAGCGCGCCACCGCGCACTGCCAGCATTTCGGCAGCCGCGCCACGCAGACGTAGCGGCCGTGCAGGATGAGCCAGTGATGCGCGTCGACGCGGTAGGCCGGCGGCACCCGCTCCATCAGCTTCTGCTCCACCTCCAGCGGATTCTTCCCCGGCGCCAGGCCGGTGCGGTTGCTCACGCGGAAGATATGCGTGTCCACTGCCATCGCCTCTTCGCCAAAGGCGACGTTCAGCACCACGTTGGCCGTCTTCCGGCCCACGCCCGGCAGCGCCTCCAGCGCGTCGCGGTCGCGCGGCACCTCGCCGCCGTGCTTCTCCACCAGGATGCGGCAGGTCTCCAGCAGGTGCCTGGCCTTCATGCGGTACAGGCCGATGGTCTTGATGTATTCCTCGAGACCTTCCTGCCCCAGCGCCAGGATCGCCTGCGGCGTGTTGGCGACCCCGAACAGGCGGCGCGTCGCCTTGTTCACGCCGGCATCCGTGGCCTGCGCGGACAGCAGCACCGCGGCCAGCAGCTCGAACACGGTGCTGTATTCGAGCTCGCTGGCCGGCATTGGGTTGGCCGCCTGCAGCGTGGCGAAGAAGGGCTCGATGTCGGCGGTCTTCATGGCTGCGCGGCCCGGCGGCCGCTACAGGCGGCGCACGAGGTCGTGTTCGAGTTCGCGCAGGAAGTTCTCCTGCTGCGCGGTCTGGACGAAGGCGGGATGGACAAGGCGCAGGCGCTCCAGGGCTGAATCGGCGCTGAGTCCGCCATCGCGGATCAGCCAGGCACCCAGGATGGTACCTGTGCGGCCGAGGCCCGCCTTGCAGTGCACCGCGAGCACGGCGCCGCGCGCCATCAGCGCCTGCATCTTCAGCAGCAGCATGTAGGCCTGGGCCAGGGTCGGCGCCTCGCGGTCGAAGATCGGCAGGTGCACGTTGTCCAGGCCGTGGTCGGCCAGCAGCTCCTCGTCGAGGTTCTTCTCGGTCAGGGTGATCAGGTGCGTGATGCCGACGCCGCGCAGCAGATCCAGGTCGTAGGCGACCGGTGCGGACACGCCCGGCTCGGGGCAACCCGCGAGCTTGCCGCGCACGATCCAGTGGAAACCGGCGGGGCCGCGGTATTCGGGCATCACCACCTGGCCCACGGTGGAGGCCTCGTCCACCGATTGCGGCAGCGGCAGCGGGATCACCACCGGCGCCGGGGGCGAGGCAGCCGTCCCCAGGGAGGCGGATGTGCACGGCGCGGGGGCCGACGTGGATGCGGGCGCGGGTGCGGGCGCGGGCGCCTGCGCGGGGGGCGTGAGGAACTCGCGCAGCGCCGCCCGGGCGACCGCGGGGAGTTCGGCGCTGGCGCCCGATTCCAGGTCCGTCGCCTGCGCGCCGGGCGAAGCCAGCGGCAGGCTGCCGGAGCGCACGAAGTGCTCCACCAGCGCATTGGCGGGGCGCGTGAAGAAATCGTCCACCGGCTGGTGCGCCAGCACCCGGCCGCCACCGAGCAGCAGGATGCGATCGGCGATCAGGCGCGCCTGGCCCTGGTGGTGCAGGGCCACCACCAGCCGCGTGCGCCGTCCTTCCTGCGCCAGCCACGAGAGCAGCCGCTGCGCGGCGGCGTCGTCGAGCCCATAGGTCGGCTCATCGACGAACAGCAGGGACGGCCGCGCCGCGGCCTGCGCCAGGATGTGCAGCGTGCGCTGGCTGTCCGGCGGCAGGGAGAGCAGGGGCTCGTCCAGCGTGCCGGCGAGCCGCTCCAGGCCGTGCGTGACCAGCAGTTTCTCGGCCAGTGCGCGGCCCTGCAGCGGCGACCGTCCGCCAGTGCGTGGCAGGTGGTGCAACAAGGCCTGGTGCACCGGCAGGTTCAGCATGGCCGCGTGCTGCTGCACCAGGCGTGGCCGCCAGCCGCCCTCGATGGGGCGCCCGTGCATGCGCGCCAAGCCCCATTGGCGGAACAGGCGGCTGGCGTCGTTGAGCCCGCACAGCGAGCGCAGCAGCGTGGACTTGCCGGTCTTCACCGGGCCCATGAGCACGTCGATGCCCTCGGCGGGGAGGGTGGTCGTCACATCGGCAAGCACCACGTTGCGGCCGAACAGCACCCCGTAGCCCTCGAGTTGCAGCGCCGCGCCGGTGCCGGCGCGATCGAACCGCACGGCTTCGCCGCCGTGGTGCAGGACCTGGCCGTCCATTTCAGACCGCCGATTCGATTTCGGGGATCGCCATGCGCGCCTTGGCCAGCGCCATGCCGAGGTTAGCCGACTTGCGGCAGACGATCACGCTGACGTAGTCGGGATAGCGCTTGCCGCGGATGAAGATGTGCAGCAGGTTGTCGCTGTTGACGATGATTTCCTGGAAGTAGTGGTGGCCGTCGTCCTGCACGCCGCGCGCCTTGCGGAACAGCTTCTCGATGGTGCTGATGTTCTGCCCGGCGAACAGGTCGGCGGTGGCCGCGGCGACCAGCGCGATGACTTCCTGCGGGTGCGAGTCGACAGTCTTGACCGACAGCAGCATGCCGGAACCGATGTCGACGTAGCCGCCGGCGACGCACTCGGGGATGGTGGAAAGGGCTTGGGCGAACGTCTGATCAAGGGACACGGAAAACCTATGGGAGGAAAGGTTGCGGAACCGCCTGTTCCGGCGGCTCCCCGCGTCCATCCCGGTCAGGCGCCAGCCCGACAGTGGGCGGCTGCGAAGCATTCTAGAATTCGTAACGGTGCGTGACGGCGCGGGCAGCGCGTCGCGGTTGACCTAGGTCAACTGGCCCCGAACCAGCCGTGAAAGCTCAGGGCAGGTGGGCCTGGAACTCGCGCGCGACGGCGGAGAGCAGCGAGGCCTTCGCCGCGTCTCGACGCTGCACCAGTGCCATGCGCCTTTCCTCGGCCTGCGGGATCTCCAGCACGCGCAGCTTCGGGTCCGAGGCCCAGCGCGCGCCGCGCAGCAGCGGCACGAGCGTGATGCCGAGGCCCGAGCGCACCAGTTCCACCATCGTCTCCAGCGCGTTGAGCTCCAGGAACTCCTGCGGACGCGCGCGCAGGCGCCGCAGCGTGCGCTCGACCAGCCGGCCGGTGTGCTGGCTCGGGTCGAAGCGGATGAAAGGATGCGACTGCAGCAGCGCGCGCGGCGCCGCTTCCGGCACCTTGCGCGGCAACAGCAGCACCATGGGTTCGGCGTAGAGCGGGGTCCATGCGAGCGCGGACCGCGCGGAGGCCGTTTCGCGCACGACGACCGCCGCATCGAGCTCGCCGTCCTGCACGCGTTCCACCAGTTCGATCGACTTGGCGGCCGATACGTGCAGGTCCAGCGCGGCGTGGCGCGCCTTGAGCGCCAGCGTGGCCTGGATCAGCGGCCGCACCGCCGACACGATCGCGCCCAGGTGCACGGTGCCGGCCATGCCGTCGGGCGCGCCGGCGGGCGCCAGCATCTGGTCGTACAACGCGAGCAGGCGCCGCACCTGCGGCACCAGCGCGCGGCCGGCTTCGTTCAGCACCACGGCCTTGCCCTGGCGTTCGAAGAGCGGGCGGCGCAGGTCGGACTCCAGCGTGCGCATCTGCTGGCCGACGGCCGCCTGCGTCAGGGCGACGCGCGCGGATGCGGCAGCGAACGATCCCTCGCTGGCCACGGCGGCGAAGGTCCTCATCAGGCGGATGCTGCTCATGCCGCCATGCTAAAGCAAGCGTTTATCGTGGCTAAACGATTATTCGCTTTTGCTTTGGCGTCCGGCTTCCTATGATGGGCTCCATGAAGCTGCTTGCCCCCATCTTCCTCGCCGCTGCCACCTTGCTGGCCCCCGCCGCCCAGGCGCAAGGCTATCCGGCCAGGCCGATCCGCCTGGTGGTGCCGTTCCCCGCCGGCGGCGCGACGGACATCTTCGCCCGGGCGGTGTCGCAGAAGCTGGGCGAACGGCTGGGGCAGAGCGTGGTCGTGGACAACAAGCCCGGCGCCGGCGGCACCATCGGTTCGGACCTCGCCGCCAAGGCCGCGCCCGACGGCTACACGCTGTTGCTGGCCACCACCAGCACGCACAGCATCGGACCCAGCTTCGGCAAGGTGCCTTACGACGCGGTGGCGGACTTCACGCCCATCGCGCACGTCGGCGACGCGCCCAGCCTGATGCTGGTGCCGAACTCGGCGCCGGCGCGCACCGTCAAGGAGTGGGTCGAGTACGCCCGCAAGAACCCCGGCCGCCTGAACTACGCGAGCAGCGGCAATGGCACCGTCGTCCACCTGGGCACCGAGTACTTCAAGGCCCAGGCCGGCCTGTTCATGGTGCACATCCCCTACCGCGGCACGGCGCTCGCGATTCCGGACCTCGTGAGCGGCAAGGTGGACGTGTTGTTCGACTCGCTGCCCAGCGGCTTGCCGCACGTGAAGGAAGGGCGGCTGCGCGCGCTGGGCATCACCAGCGCGAAGCGCTCGCCGCTGCTGCCGGAACTGCCGGCGATCTCCGAGGCCGTCCCCGGCTACGAGACGGTGACCTGGTTCGGCCTCTATGGCCCCAAGGGCATGCCGGCGGAACTGGTGAGCCGCATCAACACCGCCGTGAACCAGGCGCTGCAGGACGCCGACGTGAAGGAACGCCTCGCGCGCCTGGGCATCGAGCCGGCCGGCGGCACGCCGCAGCAGTTCGCCGCCATGACGGATGCGGACCGCGCGAAGTGGAAGAAGATCATCGCGGACCGCAAGATCACGGTGGATTGAGCCGCACCCGCCACGAACCGAACCCCCCACCTTGTCATCCCGGGCTTGACCCGGGATCCATGGATTGCGGGTCAAGCCCGCAATGACAAGGTTTGCCAAGGACACAGTCATGAACTTCAATTTCCACAACCCGTACCCCACCACCCGCATCCCCGTCTTCGCCCGCAACGCGGTCTCCACCTCGCACCCGCTGGGCGCGCAGGCGGGCCTGCGCATGCTGTGGCAGGGCGGCAATGCGGTGGACGCGGCGATCGCGGCGGCCGCGGCGATGACGATCGTCGAGCCGGTGAGCAACGGCCTGGGCAGCGATGCCTTCGCCATCCTGTGGGACGGCAAGCAGCTGCAGGGCATCAACGGTTCCGGCCACGCGCCGGCGGGCTGGACGCCGGAGTATTTCCGCAAGAAGTACGGCGCCGACGCGAAGAACCCGCCCAAGCGCGGCATCGATTCGGTCACCGTGCCGGGCGCCGTCGCGACCTGGGCCGCGCTGTCGGAGCGCTACGGCAAGCTGCCCTTCGCCGACCTGATGCAGCCCGCGATCGAGATCGCCGAGCGCGGCTACCTGCTGCCCATCGTCGTGCAGCAGAAGTGGGTGGCGGCCACGCCGGAGCTGGGCGACCAGCCCGGCTTCGCGCAGAGCTTCCTGCCGTGGGGACGCGCGCCGGAAGTCGGCGAGCTGTTCCGCTTCCCCGGCGCCGCGCGTGCGCTGCGCCTGATCGCGGAAACCAGGGGCCGTGCCTTCTACGAAGGCGAGATCGCCGCGGCGCTGGCGCGCTTCAGCGCGGAGCAGGGCGGCGTGCACAAGGTGGAGGACTTCGCCGCCTTCCGCCCGGAATGGGTGACGCCGATCGCCAGGGACTACCGCGGCTACACGCTGCACGAGATCCCGCCCAACGGCCAGGGCATCGCGGCGCTCATGGCCGTGGGCATCCTCGACCACTTCGACGTGGCCGGGATGAAGGTCGACGGCGCCGACTCGCAGCACGTGCAGATCGAGGCCATGAAGCTGGCCTTCGCCGACATCTACAAGTACGTCGCCGAGCCCGCCAGCATGGAAGTGACGCCCGAGCAGATGCTGGACGACGCCTACCTGGCCAGCCGCGCGAAGCTGATCGACATGAAGCGCGCGCAGGACTTCGGTGCCGGCAACGTGGCCAAGGGCGGCACCATCTACCTGACCGCCGCCGACGAGGACGGCATGATGGTCAGCTTCATCCAGAGCAACTACATGGGCTTCGGCTCCGGGGCGGTGGAGCCGTCGTTCGGCGTCAGCCTGCAGAACCGCGGCCCCGCCTTCAGCCTGCAGCCGGGTCCCAACGTGGTGGCGCCCGGCAAGCGGCCCTTCCACACCATCATCCCCGCCTTCCTCACGAAGGACGGCCAGCCGGTCATGAGCTACGGCGTGATGGGCGCCAACATGCAGCCGCAGGGCCACATGCAGACGCTGGTGCGCATGCTGGACTACCGGCAGGACCCGCAGACGGCGTGCGACGCCCCGCGCTGGCGCTTCAATGCCGGCCTGGAGATCAACGTCGAACAGCAGATGGACAAGGACACGGTGGCCGAACTGCAGCGGCGCGGCCACCAGGTGGAGGTGATCAACGACAGCTACCAGGACTTCGGCGCCGGCCAGTTCATCTGGCGCATGGGCGACCCGAAGAAGGAAGGCTACGTGGTGGCGTCGGACGCGCGGCGCGCCGGG
>JAEZEB010000184.1 GCA_023438115.1 Pseudomonadota bacterium
GCCCGCTACCCTGATCCCTGCCGCTACGGAACCGAGATGAAACGAGACGACCTGCTGCCCGCCCCGGGCTGGACCCTGGCGCGCCGCGCCGAGCGGATGAACCCTTCCGTCCTGCGCGAGATCCTCAAGGTCACCGAGCGCCCCGGCATCATCAGCTTCGCGGGCGGCCTGCCCTCGCCGCGCACCTTCCCGGTGGACGCCTTCGCCGACGCCTGCGCACGCGTTCTCGCCACCGACGGCCCGGGCGCGCTGCAGTACGCGGCCAGCGAAGGCTACGGGCCGCTGCGCGAAGCGGTCGCCGCGATGCTGCCCTGGAAGGTGGAGACCTCGCAGGTGCTGATCACCACCGGCTCGCAGCAAGGCCTGGACCTCGTCGCCAAGGTGATGATCGACAGTGGCAGCCGCGTGCTGGTGGAGACGCCCACCTACCTCGGCGCGCTGCAGGCTTTCGCGCCCATGGAGCCGGAGGTCACGGCCGTGGCGAGCGACGCCGAGGGCGTGGACGTGGCCGACCTCGCCGCGCGGCGCGGCGATGCGCGCTTCCTCTACGTGCTGCCCAACTTCCAGAACCCCACCGGCCGCACCATGAGCGAGGCGCGCCGGCAGGCGCTGGTGGAAACGGCCCAAAGCCTCGCGCTGCCGCTGGTGGAAGACAACCCCTACGGCGACCTCTGGTTCGACGCGCCGCCACCGGCGCCGCTGGCGTCCCGCAATCCCGAGGGCTGCATCTACCTGGGCTCCTTCTCCAAGGTGCTCGCGCCGGGACTGCGCCTGGGCTTCGTGGTGGCGCCGTCCTGGATCGCGCCCAAGCTGCTGCAGGCCAAGCAGGCCGCGGACCTGCACAGCCCCGGCTTCAACCAGCGCATGGTGTTCGAGGTGATGCAGGGCGGCTTCCTCGACCGCCACGTGCCCACGATCCGCGCGCTCTACCGCGAACAGCGCGACGCCATGCTGGCGGCGCTCGAGCGCGAGTGCGCGCAGCTGGGCCTGACCTGGAACACGCCCGACGGCGGCATGTTCCTGTGGGCGCGCCTGCCGCAAGGCCTGGACGCGGCGCAGCTGCTGCCGCAGGCGGTGGAGCGCGGCGTGGCCTTCGTGCCCGGCGCTGCCTTCTATGCCGATGCGGCGGACCCGCGCACCCTGCGCCTGTCCTTCGTCACCGCGAGCCGTGAGCAGATCGACACGGGGATCGCCGCGCTGGCGTCCACCATCCGAGAAGCCCTCGCGTGCGGGCCGCGCTGAACCTTCCCCTGAGCTGACCATGCGAGCGCGTTCCTTCCAGCAAGTCGACGTCTTCACCGCCGTGCCCTACAAGGGCAACCCCGTTGCCGTGGTCCTGGACGGCGGGGGCCTGTCCACGGAGGAGATGCAGGCCTTCACCAACTGGACCAACCTGTCCGAAGCCACGTTCGTGCTGCCGCCCACGCAAGCGGGCGCGGACTACCGCCTGCGCATCTTCTGCCCGGGGCGCGAACTGCCTTTCGCCGGGCATCCCACGCTGGGCAGCTGCCACGCCTGGCTCGCGGCCGGTGGCCGCCCGCAAGGTGAGTTCATCGTGCAGGAATGCGGCGTCGGCCTGGTGAAGATCCGGCGCGACGGCCGGCGTCTTGCCTTTGCCGCGCCGCCGCTGCGCAAGAGCGGCCCGCTGCCGGAAGAGGACCTGCAGCTCATCGCCCGCGGCCTGGGCATCGCGCGCGACGACATCGCTGGCCACGCCTGGTGCGACAACGGACCCAACTGGCGCGGCGTGATGTTGCGCTCGGCCGACCAGGTGCTTGCACTGCGTCCCGACGGCGCGGTGCTCGCCGGCCTGGACATCGGCGTGGTGGGCCCGCGCGGCAAGGTCGGCGTGGTGGGCTCGCGGCCCGCGGGCGACGATTGCGCCTTCGAGGTCCGCGCCTTCTTCCCCGGCAACAACGGCATGGCGGAAGACCCCGTGACGGGCAGCCTGAACGCCGCGCTCGCGCAGTGGCTGATCGGCGCCGGGCTGGCTCCCGACAGCTACGTCGCCAGCCAGGGCACGGCGCTGGGCCGGGCCGGGCGCGTGCACGTGCAGCGCGATGCGCAGGGCGAGATCTGGATCGGCGGCGACAGCGTCAGCTGCATCCGGGGCCAGGTGGAGCTCTGACATGCAGGCCCGCGTCGACCACCTGGTGATCGGGGCCGCGAGCCTGGACGAAGGCTTGGCCTGGTGCGAAGCCACGCTGGGCGTGACGCCGCAGCCGGGCGGGGAACACCCTCTCATGGGCACGCACAACCGCCTGCTGCGCATCGCGACCGTCGACTATCCGCGCGCCTACCTGGAGGTCATCGCGGTGCAGCCCGGGCGCGAGCCGCAGGGCCGGCGGCGCTGGTTCGACCTGGACGACGAGGCCGTGCGCGACGCCTTGCGCCGCCAAGGCCCGCGGCTACTGCACTTCGTCGCCGCCGTGCCGGATGTACGCGCGGCAGTGGCATCGCTGCAAGCGCTGGACATGGACCGCGGCGAAGTGGTGCGCGCCTCGCGCCCCACGCCACGCGGCCTGCTGCAGTGGCAGATCACGATCCGCCCGGACGGCAAGCGCCTGTTCGACGGCACGCTGCCCACGCTGATCGAATGGGGCGAGGCGCATCCGGCGCCCGCGCTTCCCGAGTCGCGCGTGACCTTGCGCGGGCTGGGCGCCAGCCATCCCCAGGCCCCAAGCCTGCGGCAGGCCTGCGAGGCCATCGGCCTGCAGGGCTTCGACATCAAGGAAGGCGCGCCCCGCCTGTGCGCCATGTTCGACACGCCGCGCGGGCGCGTGCGGCTGGACTCGCAAGGACTGTGATGCTCACCTTCACCGAAACCGCGTTGTTCGCCCTCGCGGCGCTCCTGCTGGTGCTGACGCCCGGCCCCAACATGGTCTATTGCGTCTCGCGCGCGCTGTCGCAGGGACGATCGGCCGGCCTGCTGTCGCTGGCGGGCGTGCTCCTCGGCTTCGTCGCCCACCTGCTCGCGGCCACGCTGGGCCTCACGGCGCTGCTCGCGGCCGTGCCCTACGCCTTCGACGCGCTGCGCCTGGCCGGCGCGGCCTACCTGCTGTGGCTGGCCTGGGACGCGCTGCGGCCAGGCGGCGGATCGCCCTTCGTGCCCCGGTCACTGCCGCACGACAGCCCCGGCCGCCTGTTCCGCATGGGCCTGCTGACGAACCTGCTCAATCCCAAGGTGGCGATCTTCTATCTCTCCTTCTTTCCGCAGTTCCTGCACCCCGAGCGCGGCAGCGTGCTCGCGCAGGTGCTCCTGCTCGGCGTGGTGCAGATCGTCATCAGCGGCGGCGTCAATGCGCTGCTGGTGCTGGGCGCCGCGCGCATCGCCGCTTTCCTCGCGCGCAGCCGCCGCTGGCTGCTGGCGCAGCGCTACCTGATGGGAACGGTGCTCGGGGCGCTGGCCCTGCGCATGGCCTGGACGGACAAAGCATGAACTTCACGCCCGACGAAGTGAACGAGGCCGTGCGGACCGTGCGCGCCTTCGTTCCACCTACGCCGCAGTTCGCCTGGCCGTTGCTGCAGCAGCGCCTGGGATTCCCGGTGTGGGTGAAGCACGAGAACCACACGCCGGCCGGCGCCTTCAAGGTGCGCGGCGGCATGACCTATTTCCACGCGCTCGCGCGCCGCGAGCCGAAGCTGGCCGGCGTGGTCGCCGCGACGCGGGGCAACCACGGGCAATCGGTCGGCTGGGGCGCGCGCCGCTCCGGCCTGCCTGCCACCATCGTCGTGCCGCACGGCAACTCGGTGGAGAAGAACGCGGCGATGCGCGCGCTGGGCGTCACGCTGGTGGAGCACGGCGAGGATTTCCAGGCCGCGCGCGAACATGCGACCGCGCTGGCCGGGGAGCACGGCCTGCACATGGTGCCCTCGTACCACCGCGACCTCGTGCTGGGCGTAATGACCTACTGGCTGGAGTTCTTCGAGAGCTTCCCGGCGGGCGAGGAGCCCGCGCTCGTCTACGTGCCGATCGGCCAGGGCTCCGGCTTCTGCGCCGCGGCCGCCGCGCGCGCGATCACGCGCCGGCGCAGCCGCCTGGTGGGCGTGGTCTCGGCGCACGCCACGTCCTTCCTGGATTCCTTCAAAGCCGGCCGGGTGGTGGAGGCGCCGGTCACGACGGTGCTGGCCGACGGCATGGCCTGCCGCATCGCCGATGCCGAAGCCCTGCAAGTCGTGCTGCGCGAGGCCGAGGACATCGTGGCCGTGACCGACGACGAAGTCGCCGAGGCGATGCGCATCCTCTTCGCCGACACCCACAACGTCGCCGAAGGCGCGGGCGCGGCGGGCCTGGCCGCCGCCATCCGCGACCGGGACCGCCACGGCGGCCGCAGCGTGGGTTTCGCCCTCACGGGCGGCAACGTCGACACCGACCTCTTCACGCAGGTACTCGGCGGCGCGACCCCGCGCTGAAGTCGCCGCTGGGACGGCGCCGGCGCGGCGGCCTTGCCAGAATGGCGGCATGGGCACCCTCTATCTCGTGCGGCACGGCCAGGCTTCCTTCGGCGCCGACGACTACGACCAGCTGAGCGAACTCGGCCAGCGCCAGAGCATCCGCCTGGGCGAGTACTTCGCCGAGCGCGGCATCCACTTCGACGGCCTGATCGCCGGCACGCTGCGCCGCCACAAGCAGACGATGGCCGGCATCCTGCAAGGCATGAACCGGGCGGGCGAGCACCTCGCCTGGGAAGGCCTGAACGAATACGACAGCGAGGCGCTGATCGCCACCGTGCACGAGGGCGAGCTGCCCAAGCCCACCTCGCCGGAGCTGTACCGCCACCACTTCCGCCTGCTGCGCGACGCCATGGCGCGCTGGATGGCCGGCAGCACCAGCCCGCGCGGCATGCCCGCCTACCCCGCGTTCGTGCAGGGCGTGGCAGGCGCCCTGGACCACGTGCGCGCCAACCACTACGGCCAGAACGTGCTGGTGGTCACCAGCGGGGGGCCGATCTCCACCGCCGTGGGCCACGTGCTGGGCACGCCGCCCGAGACGACGATCGACCTGAACCTGCGGATCCGCAACACCGCGGTCACCGAGCTCGCCTTCACGCCCAAGCGCCACATGCTGGTGACCTTCAACGGCATCCCGCACCTGGACGCACCGGCCTACAAGGACTGGATCACCTACGCCTGAAGCCGGCGCGCGCCCCCGCTACACTGCGCGCATGGACAGCACGGTGGCCGACGATCAGACCTGGTGGGTCGCCTGCCTGTGCGCCGCGTGGTGCGGCGTGTGCCGCGACTGGCTGCCCCTCTTCACCGCGCAGGCCCGCGCGCATCCGCACATGCGCTTCGCGTGGGTGGACGTGGAAGACGAGGACGAGGCCATGGGCGACGTCGACATCGAGACCTTCCCCACGCTGCTGGTCGCGCGCGGCGACGAAGTGCTGTTCCTCGGTCCGATCCCTCCGCTGGCCAACCAGTTCACGCGCATGCTGGCCACGCTGCAAGCTCAGCCTCGACCCGCACCCGCCCTTCCCGAGGGCGCCGGCGCGCTCCTGCACCGGCTGCAGCGCGAAGTCCTGCCCCGATCCACTGTGTGACGAGGTAGGGAAGCTCCTACACCCTCCTGCATTGCTGCCTGACGAGCGTGCAACGCGCTTGCAAGCTCAATCACTGCATGGACGGCGCAGACCGGACATGCAGTTCCAACATCCAGTTTTGCAAGGAGATCCTCATGGCTTCCAACAACCAGGGCAACCAGGGCGGCAAATCCAACCGCGGTTTCGCTTCCATGGACCCGCAGCGCCAGCGCGAGATTGCCAGCGAGGGCGGCCGTGCAGCCCACGAGAAGGGCACCGCCCACGAGTTCACGTCCGAAGAAGCCCGTGAAGCCGGCCGCAAGGGCGGCATGGCCCGCAGCGCCAATCGCCGCAAGGCGATGGAATCGTCCGGCGGCTCGCACGCCGGCGGCGGCAACAGCGGCAGCTCGCACGGCAACGGCTGACGAGACTTATTCACGGGCTTGCCCGTACCAGGCGGCCGCCCGCTGCGGCCGC
>JAEZEB010000379.1 GCA_023438115.1 Pseudomonadota bacterium
CCCCTCCCGCGGCCGGCACGCTCATTACTTGTTGTATTCCTCGGCCGGGGCGTCGGACGGGTTCTTCAGCAGGCCTTGCAGCACCTGGCCCATGGGCAGGTTCACCGCCACGTTCTTCGGCGGGATCGGCTGCATGAACCACTTCTTGTACAGCGCCTCGAGCTCGCCGCTCTTGATCGCCGCGCGGATGTAGTCGTCCACGGCCTTCTTGAACTTGGCGTCGTCCTTGCGCACCATGATGGCGATCGGCTCGATGTTGAGCGTCTCGCCCACGATGGCGAAGTCCTTCGGGTTCTTCGACGAGGCGATCAGGCCGGCCAGGATGTTGTCGTCCATCACGAACGCGTCGGCGCGGCCGGACTCGAGCAGCAGGAAGCTGTCGGCGTGGTCCTTGCCGTAGACCTCCTTGAACTGGATGCCCTGGGCGCGCTTGTTCTTGCGCAGCAGCGCGACGGAGGTGGTGCCGGTGGTGGTGGCGACGGTCTTGTCGTTCAGGTCCGCGACCGACTTGATGCCGGAGTTGGCCTTGACGGCGGTGCGCACTTCGGTCACGTAGGTCGTCAGCGCGAAGTCGACGTCCTTCTGGCGGGCCGTGTTGTTGGTGGTGGAGCCGCACTCGATGTCCACGGTGCCGTTCTGCACCAGCGGGATGCGGTTGGCCGAGGTCACGGCCACGTATTCCACCGGCACGCCGGGGAACACCGACTTCAGGATGTTCTGGCACAGCTCCACGTGGTAGCCGGTGAACTGGCCGCCGCCGGTGGTGTAGGCGAGCGGCTGGGAGGACTCGCGCGTGCCCATCACCACCTTGTTGGCGGCCTTGACCTTCGCGAACGTGTCGTTCGCCTGCGCGAACGCGCCAGTGGTCGTGGCGGCCGCGATGGCCAATGCGAGCAGAAACTTCTTCCTCATTCAAATCTCCTGTGGTGGAAGCGCGTTAAGCCAAAAGGCAAAGGCGGGATTCTAGGCGCGCTCGCGCTCCGGTTGAGCGGCGCCGTGCGCCTGAAAGCTTAGGGCCTGACCCGCAAGGGGCAAGCAGGGTTTATGCCGGTGGGAGGGCGTTTGCGCGGCCGCGGCCAGCCTCCCGTCAGGCTTTGGCCAGCGCGGCGCCGCCTTCGGATAGGAAAGTCCACAGCGCCTGCGCCGTTCCCTTGGGTGCCTGGCGGCCGGAGGGCCGCTCGCGGTAGGCGCGCACCTCCATGGCCAGTTCCAGCCCCGGCAGGTCCGGCGGCGCGGCGCCCACCAGCTTGCGCGCCCGCAGGTCCTTGCGCACCGCGCTGTGGGGCAGGAAGGCGACGCCGTGGCCTTCCACCGCCATCACCTTCAGGCCTTCGGCCATGTCGGTTTCGTACACCCGGTCGAGGTGGATCGCGGTGCCGGCCTGCTTCAGGATCAGCTCGGTCAGGCGGCCCAGGTAGGCACCCGGCGCATATCCCAGGTAGGGCAGCGGATGCTGGGCATGACCCGGGAGCGGGAAGACCGGCTCGCCCTGGGCGTCGGGCTTGCAGTAGGGCGCCAGCGATTCCTCGCCCAGCGTCACCATCTCGTAGCGGTCGGCATCCAGCTGCAGCGGCTGCGAGGCGTGGTGGTAGGCGATCAGCACGTCGCAGCTGCCCTCCACCAGCCGCATCGCGGCGTCGTGCACGTTCAGGGCGTGCAGGCGGCTCTTGATGGGGCCGAACTTCTCGCGCAGGTTGGACACCCAGGCGGGGAAGAAGGTGAATGCCAGGGTGTGCGGCACGGCGAACTCGATCACGTCCTGCCCCGTGGTGGCGTGCCCGCGCAGCATGGCGCGGGTGTTCTGCAGCGCCTGCAGCATCTCCAGCGCCTGCGCATAGAGCGTCTCTCCCGCGGGGGTGAGCCGGGTGGGATAGGAGCTGCGGTCCACGAGATCCGTGCCCGCCCAGGCCTCCAGCGCCTGGATGCGGCGGGAGAAGGCGGGCTGCGTCACGTGGCGCAATTGCGCCGAGCGGCTGAAGCTGCGCGTCTCGGCCAGGCTGACGAAGTCTTCCAGCCATTTGGTTTCCATGGCCGGATTATTGCCCTGCGCGGCCTCAGAACTGCGCGAGCTGCGCCGACACGCTGTTGCCCTCGATGCGCAGCTCGCCGGCGGAGATCGGCAGCCGGAAGCGGCGCGGGCCGGCGCTGCCCGGATTCACGTAGAGGATGCCGTTGCGCTCTTCGGCCTTCGGCTTGTGCGAATGGCCGCTGACCACCACCCGCACCGGTTCGGACAGGGCGAGCTCCTTCAGGTCGTGCACCATGTGGATGGCCACGCCCTCGAAGCGCACCACCAGCGAATGCGCGAGGCCGTCCGCCCACGCGCCTTGGTCGTTGTTGCCCCGCACGGCGGTCAGCGGCGCGATCCCGCGCAGGCGCTCCAGCACCTCCGGGCCGCAGAGGTCGCCGGCATGCAGGATGTGGTGGCTGCCGCGCAGGAAGTCCAGCACTTCCGGGCGCAGCAGGCCGTGGGTGTCGGAGACCAGGCCGATGCGGAGCATGCGGGAGATTGTGCTCCGGACCCTGTCATCCCGGCCTCGAGCCGGGATCCATGCAGCGCCCGATCGACAGCCGCGTGGATTGCGGCTCGAGGCCGCAATGACAAACCTATATGCTGCGCCCGTGAGCCACCCCGTCCCGCGTCGCATCCTGCCCGTCATCGTCCTGTCGCAGTTCGCGGGCACCTCGCTCTGGTTCGCCGTCAACGCGGTGATGCCGGACCTGCAGCGCGACTGGGGCCTGCCCGCGGCGGCGATGGGCACGCTCACGTCGGCCGTGCAGCTCGGATTCGTCGCCGGCACGCTGGTGTTCGCGCTGCTGATGCTGGCCGACCGCTTTCCGCCGGCGCGCGTCTTCCTGGCCTGTTCCCTGCTCGGCGCCGCCTGCAATGCGGCCATGCTGCTGGCCGACGGCAGCTATGGGGCGCTGCTGGCGCTACGCTTCGGCGTCGGCTTCCTGCTGGCGGGCATCTATCCCGTGGGCATGAAGATCGCGGCCAGCTGGTACCGCGAGCGCCTGGGCGCCGTGATGGGCGTGCTGATCGGCGCGCTGGTGCTGGGCACCGCCCTGCCCCACGGCTTGCGCGCGCTGGCCGGCGATGCGCCGGTGGGCGCATCGGCGATGGACGGCCCCGCGCCCTGGCAAATGGTGGTGCTGGGCGTGTCGCTGCTCGCGGCGCTCGGCGGCCTCGCGACCGCGCTGCTCGTGCCGCTGGCGTCCCCGGCGAGCGCGCGCAAGCCGTGGGGCAGGGCGGTGCCCAGCACCAGGGCGCCGATCAGCACGCCCATCACCGCGCCCAGGCGTTCGCGGTACCAGCTGGCGGCGATCTTCATGCCCACGGGGTAGA
>JAEZEB010000382.1 GCA_023438115.1 Pseudomonadota bacterium
GATCCGTAGGTCGGGGTGACGAAGGAACCCCGACGGCCCCCCTCAAAGCGCCAACGCCAACCCCACCGGCACGAAAACCACCGCCAGCGCATTCCCCAGCAGGATCATCGCCGCCACCCGTTCCGGCTCCTGCCGGTACCGGTCGGCCAGCATGAACTGCATCACCGCGGGCGGCAGGGCGCTGAACAGGATCAGCTGCGCGCGGGCATTGCCTTCGAGTCCCAGTGCCCACGCAAGCGGCAGGGCAACCGCGACGCCGATCAGCGGCCGCGCGAAGGCGCCCAGCAGGCCGCGCGGCACGTCGGCGCGCCGCAGCAGTGTCAGGCGCACGCCCAGCGCGAACAGCATCAGCGGCAGCATCGCCTCGCCGGCCATGCGCATGCCGGTGAACAGCGCGTCCGGCACGCGCCAGCCGGTGATCGCACTGGCGAAGCCGAGTGCCGTCGCGACCATCAGCGGGCTGAGCAGCAGGTCGCGCGTGCGCGCATGCGCGCTGGTGATGCGCGCGCCCAGCGAGAAGTGGATCAGGTTGCTGATGGAAAACAGCGCCACCGCGGCGCCGAAGTTCTGCGGCCCGAAGGCCAGCAGCGCCAGCGGCAGGCCCATGTTGCCGCAGTTGGTGAACATCACCACCGGCACCAGCGTGCGCGCCTGCGTATGCGCGGCGCGCGCCAGCGCCCAGGCGACCAGGCCCGTCAGCAGGATCAGCGCCGCGCCGCCGACGAACAGCGGCACGTGGTCCTGCCAGCGGAAGTCGCGGCCGGCCAGCGCCGTGTACACGAGCAGCGGCGAGAGCACGTCCAGCACGATGCGGTTGAAGACGCTGAGGTCCGGGCGCGCGCGGCGGCCGTAGGTCCAGCCCAGCGCCACGATGAAGAACACCGGGACGATGACCTCGACGATGCGAAGGACGAGGTCCATCAGGCCGCCCGTTCCGCGAGCCAGGCCAGCAGGCGGTCCCGCGCGGGGGCGAGGCCCTTGTAGGCGAGCACGGCCTCGCTCATGGAAGCCAGCGCGTCGTGCAGCCGGCGCGCTTCATCCTTGCCGCGCACGGCTTGCGCCAGCGGCTGCAGCATCACGCGGATGGTGAAGACGGCCTGCCCGGGACGATCGGGCACGGGAAAGAAGGTCTGCCGCTCGGCGCGCAGCGTGCACGCCTGCGCGAACGCTTCGGGATCCGGTGTGTCCGGCCAGGGCGTGCGCGCGTGGCGGCGCGGATGCTGGTCATAACGGGAACTCGGCGTGACGGTCCAGACGAAGCGTTCGAAGCGATCACCGCCAGTCACCAGTTGCACCAGCTGCCGGCCCGCCGCGAGCAGCATCTGGTTGTCCGCCACCGGCGCATGCACGGCGGCGAAGGGCTGCCCCAGCTTGTCTTCGGGCGCCCAGTGCGAAGGCGCGCACACGCACAGCCACGGCAGCGCGGTGGTGGCGCCGTCCAGCACGGCGAAGTCTTCCTCGAACGCGAGTTCGATGGGCTCTGCGGCGGTGATGCCTTCAGCGCGCGCCTGCGCCAGGATCGCGGCGATCGCGGGCGCGGCATCGAAGCCTGGCACGGCAAGCCGGCTCGCGCCTGCGTCCACGACCTGCTTCTTTTCCCGCCACAGCGCGCCGCCGGGGGCCAGCGGGGTCAGATGCCGGGCGCCCGCCGCCAGCCGCTGCAGCCCCGGCTGCATGCGGAAGGGGACGGCGATGCGGGCGAGGTCCAGGGCATCCATGCAAGAAAAAGGCTCCTTGCGGAGCCTTGCTTTGGGGGAGGCGGCCTCAGACGCGGCGGCGGTATTCGCCGGTGCGCGTGTCGATCTCCACCTTGTCGCCCTGGGCCACGAAGATCGGCACGCCGATCTCGAAGCCGGTGGCGATCTTGGCCGGCTTGAGCACCTTGCCCGAGGTGTCGCCCTTGACGGCCGGCTCGGTCCAGGTGATCTCGCGCTCGACGCTGGTGGGCAGTTCGACGGAGATGGCCTTGCCTTCGTAGAACACCACTTCGGCGGGCATGCCGTCTTCCAGGTAGTTCAGGGCGTCGCCCATGTTGTCGGCCTCGACTTCGTACTGGTTGTACTCGCCGTCCATCCAGACGTACATCGGGTCGGCGAAGTAGGAGTAGGTGCACTCCTTCTTGTCCAGCACGATCTGGTCCATCTTGTCGTCGGCCTTGAAGACGACTTCGGTGCCCTGGTTGTTCAGCAGGGACTTGAGCTTCATGCGCACGGTGGCGGCGTTGCGGCCACCGCGGGAGTATTCGGTCTTCAGCACGACCCACGGCTGCGTGCTGTGCATGATCACGTTGCCGGCGCGGATTTCTTGGGCGATTTTCATGACGGTGTCTTCGGTGAAGCCGCGGCGCGCGCAGGAAGGGTCATGCGGGGTGGCGGCGGACAAGCTGCTGGGGCGAAAAGCCCTGTAGCGCAAAGCTCTATATTCTAGCTCGCTCGACTGCGAACCGCCCAAGTGCGGTCACCAGCTCGGGCAGGGCGTCGACGCGGGCCAGTGCCGCGGCCGCGGTGGGCCGCCATTCGGACGGGCGCAAGGGCGGCAGCGGCCCCGGCGCGAGGCCGTTCCACGCAAGGAAGAAGTCACGCAGGTCTGCGGGCGGCTGCAGCCAGTCCAGGAAGGCCTGCAGCTTGGCCGCATGCGCCCCATCGTCCTGCGGATAGATGTGCCAGATGCAGGGCACGCCGGCGAGCAGGCCGCGCACCGCCGAATCCTCGCCGCGCACGAAGTTGAGGTCGCAGGCCCACAGCAGCTCGTCGTAATCGCGCTGGCTCATCAGGGGCAGGAAATGCAGGTGCAGCGCGCCCCGGTCCTTCGCGCCCAGCGCGCGAACGGCCTGCGCGGCGCGGCCCGCGGTGACCATCAGGTGGGTGGGGTCGGGCGCCCGCGCGAGCAGGTCGAGAAACTCGCCCAGCCGGGGCGGTTCGTAGCAGAAGAGGCTGATCGCCCGCGCATCGGCAGGCACGCCGTGCCGTTCGCGCCAGTCGTCGCGGTCGAAGCCATCGCGGCGCGCCGCGAGATCCTGTTCGCGCAGCAGGCCGCCGGTGCGCGGCGTGAATCCCGGATAGAAGAAATGCTTCACCAGGCCCGCGCCGGGCCCCTGCATCACCGGCGACGGCAGGCCGTGGCTGCGCTCCACGTAGCCTTCGGCGGAGAGGTATTCGAGGTTCAGCCACACCGGCGCCGGCGTGCGCTGCGCCATGCGCGCCACGAAGGCTTCGGGCGGATCGCAGCCGAAGGCTTCCACCACGATATCGCCGGGTTCGGCTTCGGGCGCCGGATCGGTCCAGGGCAGCACTTCGACGCCGGGCGCCCCCTGCGGCGCCATCCAGCGCAGGGCCGAGGGATCGTCGATCCACAGTCGCACCTGTTCGCCGCGCGCACCCAGTTCCGCGGCGACGCGCCAGCACACGCCGGCGTCGCCGTGGTTGTCGATCACCTTGCAGAAGAGGTCCCAGCGCATGCGACCGGATAATAGAGGCGATGGTGCAGGACCACTCCGAGGAATTGCTGGCGCAGGTGGCGGCGTTGCCGCAGCTGCCGGGCGTCTACCGCTACTACGACGAGCACGGCGGCGTGCTGTACGTGGGCAAGGCGCGCAACCTGAAGAAGCGGGTGTCCAGCTACTTCACCAAGAACCATGGCGGCACGCGCATCGGCCACATGGTGGGCAAGATCGCGCGGCTCGAGACCACGGTGGTGCGCTCGGAAGCCGAGGCGCTGCTGCTCGAGAACAACCTGATCAAGACGCTCGCGCCGCGCTACAACATCCTGTTCCGCGACGACAAGAGCTATCCCTACCTGAAGATCACCGGCTCGCCGGACAAGCTCGGGTTCGCCAGCGGCCGCGGCGGCGCGCCCTCGGCGGCGGTGTTCCCGCGCGTCGCCTACTACCGCGGCGCCGTGGACCGCAAGCACCGCTACTTCGGCCCCTATCCCAGCGCGTGGGCGGTCAAGGAATCCATCCAGCTGCTGCAGAAGGTCTTCCGCCTGCGCACCTGCGAAGACACTGTGTTCGCCAACCGGACGCGGCCCTGCCTGCTGTACCAGATCAAGCGCTGCACCGGCCCCTGCGTGAACCTGGTGTCGCCGGAGGACTACCAGCAGGACGTGCTGAACGCCGAGGCCTTCCTGCGTGGCGACGCGCAGAGCGTCCTGCAGGCGCTGGAGCAGCGCATGCTGGCGCACGCCGAGCGGCTGGAGTTCGAGCAGGCCGCCGAACTGCGCAACCAGATGGGCGCGCTGTCGAAGGTGCTGCACCAGCAGTCGGTGGAAACGGTGTCCGACAAGGACGTGGACATCCTCGCCGTGCAGGTGCAGGGCGGCAAGGCCTGCGTGAACCTGGCCATGGTGCGCGGCGGCCGGCACCTCGGCGACCGCGCCTACTTCCCGAGCCACGTGGAGGACGCGACGGCGGTGCAGGAGTTCGACGACGCCGCCGATGCCGTGAAGGCGCAGCCGGTCGAGGTGCAGGTGCTGGAAGCCTTCATCGCGCAGCACTACCTGGGCGTGCCGGTGCCTTCGGCGCTGATCACGAGCCATCCGGTAGCCGCGGAACTGACGGAAGCCCTGTCGGAGCAGGCCGGTGCGCGCATCGCCGCCGTGCACAACCCGCGCGGCCAGCGCCGCCTGTGGCTGGAGATGGCGCAGAAGAACGCGCAGCTGCAGCTGGCGCGGCTGCTGGCGGAGGAGGGCTCGCAGCAGGCCCGCACCCGCGCCCTGGTGGAGGCGCTGGACCTCGCGCCGGACAACCTGGACACCTTCCGCATCGAGTGCTTCGACATCTCGCACACGGCGGGCGAGGCGACGCAGGCGTCCTGCGTGGTGTTCCACCACCACCAGATGCAGAACCGCGAATACCGCCGCTACAACATCGAGGGCATCACGCCCGGGGACGACTACGCCGCGATGCGGCAGGTGCTCACGCGGCGCTACGCCCGCCTGGCCCAGGCCGGCCGCGACACGCCGGACGCGACGCCGGCGCAGGATGAAGCACCGCCGCCCCAGGAGGAAACCGCCGTCGCCGGGGCGCAGGCCGTGGCCGCGGAGACCCTGGACGCCGCCACGGTGGCCGCCGAACTCGCCCCCGCGACGGCCCGGCGCGAGAAGCCCGGCGGCGGGGGCAGCGCGCAGCGCCTGCCGGACCTGGTGCTGGTGGACGGCGGCCGCGGCCAGGTGAGCATGGCGCGCGAGGTCTTCGCCGAGCTGGGCCTGGACCTGTCGGTGATCGTCGGGGTGGAGAAGGGCGAGGGCCGCAAGGTGGGCCTGGAGGAACTGGTGTTCGCCGACGGCCGCGAGAAGGTCTACCTGGGGCGCGAGTCGGCGGCGCTGATGCTCGTGGCGCAGATCCGCGACGAGGCGCACCGCTTCGCCATCACCGGCATGCGCGCGCGCCGCGCCAAGGTCCGCGTGGGCGGCAGCCAGCTGGAGGAAATCCCGGGCGTGGGCGCCAAGAAGCGCGCGCGCCTGCTACAACGCTTCGGCGGCGTGCGCGGCGTCGCCGCCGCGAGCGTGGAGGACATCGCCACGGTGGAAGGGATCTCGCGCGAGCTGGCCGAAGAGATCTACCGGGCGCTGCACTGACCCATGCCAGAATGCAGGTCCATGTTCTTCACCGTCCCGACGCTCCTCACCTGGACCCGCATCATCGCCATCCCGTTGCTGGTGGGCGTGTTCTACATGGGCCTCGAGGCGCGGATGCAGAACCTGGTGGCCACGGTCATGTTCATCGTCTTCGCGGCGACCGACTGGCTGGACGGCTACCTCGCGCGCAAGTTGAACCAGACCTCGTCCTTCGGGGCCTTCCTGGACCCGGTGGCCGACAAGTTCCTGGTGTGCGCCTCGCTGCTGGTGCTGGTGCACCTGGACCGCGCGGACGTGTTCGTGGCGCTCATCATCATCGGCCGCGAGATCGCGATCTCCGCCCTGCGTGAATGGATGGCGCAGATCGGCGCCTCCAAGAGCGTGGCCGTGCATATGCTGGGCAAGGTGAAGACCACGGTGCAGATGGTGGCCATCCCCTTCCTGCTGTACGACGGCACCCTGTTCGGCGTGATCGATACGCTGCGCTGGGGCACGGTGCTGATCTGGATCTCCGCGATCCTCACCGTCTGGTCGATGGTCTACTACCTGCAGAAGGCCCTGCCGGAAATCCGCCGGAGGGTGAAGCACTGATGGCGACCGCCCGGGTCGACCCGCTGGTGCGGGCGATGCCTGCCGTCTTCGTCGTCATCTGGAGCACCGGCTTCGTGGTGGCGCGCTTCGGCATGCCGCACGCGCCCCCGATGAAGTTCCTGGTGCTGCGCTACGCGCTGTCGGTGCTGGCCTTCCTCGTGTGGGCCTGGGCGGCGCGGGCCGCCTGGCCACGCGACCGCGCGCAGTTCGGCCACCTGGCGGTCACCGGCATCTTCATGCACGCCGGCTACCTCGGCGGCGTCTGGGCGGCGGTCAAGATGGGCATGGGCGCCGGCCTGGCCGCGCTGCTGGTCAGCCTGCAGCCGGTGCTGACGGCGATCTGGATCTCCATGGGCGGCGGCAAGGTGGCCATGCGCCAATGGGCGGGCCTGGCCCTGGGCCTGGCGGGCCTGCTGCTCGTCGTGTGGCAGAAGCTGGGCGTGGGCGAGGTCAACCCCATGAACCTGCTCTATGCCGTGATCGCGCTGCTCTCCATCACCGCGGGCACGCTGTACCAGAAGCGCTTCGTCGCGCCCTGCGACGTGCGCACGGCCAACCTCGTGCAGCTCGCCGCGGCCTTCGCCGCGACGCTGCCTTTCGCGCTGATGGAAACCGAGGCCATGCGCTGGGTGCTGGCCGATGGCAGCCTGAACGGCGAACTGGCCGGCGCGATGGCTTGGTCGGTCCTCGGACTCACGCTGGGCGGCAGCTCGCTGCTGTACCTGCTGATCCAGCGCGGCGCGGCGACCAGCGTCACCAGCCTCATGTACCTCGTGCCGCCCACCACGGCGCTGATGGCCTGGCTGCTGTTCGGCGAGCCGATCACGGTGCTGATCGTCGCCGGCATGGCCCTCACCGCCGTGGGCGTGAGCCTGGTCGTGCGGCAGAAGGCGTGAGCTTCCACGGCTCGCCGCGGAAGCGCTCGGCCAGGAAATCCACCAGCAGGCGCAGGCGCCTGGGCGTGCTGGCCGTGTGCGGCGCGAGCCAGTGGATGTCGGCGTCGGCCATCGCGTAGCCGGGCAGGACGCGCACCAGCTCGCCGCTGGCCAGCTGGCCGGCGATGTCCCAGAGGCTGCGCAGCATGATGCCGCGGCCGGCCAGGCACCAGTCGCGCACCAGTTCTCCCGAATTGCTGGACAAGGGGCCGCGCACGCGCACGCGCAGCTCCGTGCGGTCGCGTTCGCGCTGCAGCCGCCAGACGTCGGCCTGCTCGTTCTCGCGCACGGTGAGACAGTCGTGCGCGGCGAGGTCCTCCACGGTTGCCGGCGTGCCGCGTCGCCGCAGGTAGTCGGGTGCGGCGACGAGCACGCGTTGGTTGCGTGCGAGGCGGCGGGCCATCCATTCGCTGGCGCGCGGGCCGCGCACCTCCCACAGCCACACGGCGCCGTCGAAGCCTTCGACCGCCAGGTCGGGCAGGTGCTCCGTCAACTGCAATTGCACGTCCAGGCGCGGATGCTGCGCCTGGAGTTCGGCCAGCGCCGGACCCACCCAGCGGCGCCCGAAGCCGAAGGTGGCCGCCAGCCGGATGCGGCCCACGGGCTCCTTGTGCCGCTCCTGCAGTTCGGCCTCCATGGCGCGGAAGCCGGCGAGCAGCTCCGCGGCGCGCTCGCACAAGGCCTCGCCCTCCGGCGTGGGCACGACCTTGCGCGTGGTGCGCTGGAACAGCTTCATGCCCAGGCGCGCCTCCAGCGCCGCGAGGCGCTTGGTGAACACGGAGGGCACGACGTCGGCCGCCGCGGCCGCGGCCGAGAGGCTGCCGTGGCCGCGGATGCCGAGAAGGACTTCGAGGTCGCCGCGCTGGAGCTGGGGATGCATTGCTGCCGATCCGGAAAGAATCACTTGCCGGATTATTGCTGGCGCCGGCCGGGCCCCGGGTGCCAGAATGCCGCCCATGCTGGCCGGCTTCGAAACCTTGCGCCTGGACCGCGGCGGTGTCGCGCTGAACGTGCGCCGCGCGGGGCGGGGCGCACCGCTGCTCCTGCTGCACGGGCATCCGCAGACGCACGCGATGTGGCATCGCGTGGCCCCGGAACTTGCGCAGCATTTCGAGGTGGTGCTGCTGGACCTGCGCGGCTACGGCGACTCGGCCCGGCCGCCGGCCGGCGAAGACTCTGGTGCGTATGCCAAGCGCGAAATGGCGCTCGATGCGATCGAGGTGATGCGCCAGCTGGGACACACGCGTTTCCAGGTGCTCGCCCACGACCGCGGCGCGCGCGTGGCGCACCGCCTCGCCCTCGACCATCCGCAGGCCGTGGAGCGCCTCCTGCTGCTGGACATCGCGCCCACGCTGGCGATGTATCGCGGCACGAACGAAGCATTCGCGCGCGCCTACTGGCACTGGTTCTTCCTGGTGCAGCCCGGCCCGCTGCCCGAGGCGCTGATCGCCTCGGACCCGGCGCGCTACGTGCGCAGCGTGATGGGCGCGCGCCATGCGGGCCTGTCGGCCTTCCATCCCGAGGCCCTGGCGGAATACGAGCGCTGCGCCGCGCTGCCGGGAACGGCCGCCGCCGTGGTCGCCGACTACCGGGCCAGCGCCGGCATCGACCTGCGCCACGACCAGGAAGACGCCGATGCGGGCCGCAAGCTCACGCAGCCGCTGCGCGTGCTGTGGGGCGCGCATGGCGCGGTGGGCCGCTGCTTCGACGTGCCGGCGCTGTGGCGCGCGGCCGCCGACGATTTCTCCGGCCGCAGCCTGGATTGCGGCCACTACATCGCGGAAGAGGCCCCGGCCCTTCTGCTTCATGAATCCCTAGATTTCTTCAGGAGCAACCCGTGAGCAGGAAGCGCATCGCAGTCATCGCCGGCGACGGCATCGGCAAGGAAGTCATGCCCGAGGGCGTGCGCGTCGTGGACGCGGCCGCCCGCAAGTTCGGGATCGACCTGCAGTTCGACCACTTCGATTTCGCCAGCTGGGACTACTGCGAGAAGCATGGCCAGTACATGCCGGAGAACTGGAAGGAGCAGGTCGGTGGCCACGACGCTATCTTCTTCGGCGCCGTGGGCTGGCCGGAGAAGATCGCCGACCACGTGTCGCTGTGGCAGTCGCTGCTGCTGTTCCGCCGCGAGTTCGACCAGTACGTCAACCTGCGGCCGGCGCGCCTGATGCCCGGCATCGTCGCCCCGGTGGTGCGCAAGGACGGCAGCCGCCGCGAGCCCGGCGAGATCGACATGTACATCGTGCGCGAGAACACCGAGGGCGAGTATTCCTCCATCGGCGGGCGCATGTACCCGGGCACCGAGCGCGAGATCGTGATGCAGGAGACGGTGATGTCCCGCCACGGGGTGGACCGCGTCCTGAAGTTCGCCTTCGAGTTGGCGCAGTCGCGCCCGAAGAAGCACCTGACCAGCGCCACCAAGTCCAACGGCATCGCGATCACCATGCCGTACTGGGACGAGCGCGTGGCCGAGATGGCGGCGAAGTATCCGCAGGTGAAGACGGACAAGTTCCACATCGACATCCTCACGGCCCACTTCGTGCAACGGCCCGACTTTTTCGACGTGGTGGTGGCGAGCAACCTGTTCGGCGACATCCTCAGCGACCTGGGCCCGGCCTGCACCGGCACGATCGGCATCGCGCCCAGCGCCAACCTGAATCCCGACCGGCGCTTTCCCTCGCTGTTCGAGCCGGTGCACGGGTCGGCGCCCGACATCTACGGCAGGAACATCGCCAACCCGATCGGCCAGATCTGGTGCGGCGCGATGATGCTGGAGTTCCTGGGGCACAAGGACGCGCACGACGCGATCCTGAAGGCTATCGAGACGGTGCTCGACCCGAAATCGGGCGCGCCGCGCACGCCGGACATCGGCGGCAAGGCGGGCACCACCGACCTGGGCCACGCCATCGCCGCCGCGCTGTAACGATTTGCGGCCGCGTGCCGCATCGCAGCAGCAGGAAGGCGCGCACGTGAGTGCGCGCTCGTGATGGGCGCACGTAGAATGCGCCCCTCGCGTGTTGTATTGCCGCATGGCGTATTGACACCTCTCGCGGCGCTGTTCTCTAATGAATGCCAGCGTCTCCCTTCCTGCCACGCGTTCCGAAAAGCGGCCTGCGGGAACGGGAGACAAATTTTTGAAGAGACCACCGTCCGTCCAAAACTCTTTTCCTGCACGAGGGGCCCAGTGAACAAGACCGAACTGATCGAGCACATCGCCAAACACGCCGACATTTCCAAGGCCGCGGCCACCCGCGCGCTGGAGTCGATGATCGGCGCGGTGAAGACCACGCTGAAGAAGGGCGGATCGGTCTCGCTCGTCGGATTCGGCACCTTCGCGGTGGGCAAGCGGGCCGCCCGCAGCGGCCGGAATCCCCGCACCGGCGCGCAGATTAAAATCAAGGCTGCCAAGGTGCCCAAGTTCCGTCCCGGCAAGGCGCTGAAAGACGCGCTGAACTGATTGGCCGGTTTCCCGGTGGGGTGCTTAGCTCAGCTGGTAGAGCGGCGCCCTTACAAGGCGTAGGTCGGCGGTTCGATCCCGTCAGCACCCACCAACGAACAAGGCGAACCGTGGTTCGCCTTTTTGTTTTCCTCAGAGCGAGTAGCCATGTTTGATTTCGTCCGCAAGCACACCAGGGTGATGCAGCTGCTGCTGTTCATCCTGATCGTCCCGTCGTTCGTCTTGTTCGGGCTGGAGGGCTACAACCGCTACCAGGAAGGCGGCGACGTCGTCGCCAAGGTCGACGGCCGCGAGATCACCCAGGCCGACTGGGACAACGCGCACCGCCAGGAAGTGGAGCGCCTGCGCCAGCAGATGCCCAATCTCGATGCGAAGCTGCTCGATTCGCCCGCGGCCCGCTACGGCACGCTCGAGCGCCTGGTGCGCGACCGCGTGCTGGCCGCGGCGGCGGAGCAGGGCCACCTGGCCGTGAGCGACCAGCGCGTCGCCCGCGAGCTGCAGAACAACGAGCTGATCGCTTCGCTGCGCGGCCCCGACGGCAAGCTGGACATGGAGCGCTATCGCCAGCTGCTCGCCAACCAGGGCATGACGCCGCAGATGTTCGAGAACAGCGTGCGCCGCGACATCGCCATGGCGCAGGTGCTGGGCGGCGTGGCGCAGTCCTCCTTCGCGCCCGTGGCACCCGCCGAAGTGGCGCTGGACGCCTATTTCGGCCGCCGCGAGGTGCAGGTCGCGCGCTTCGATCCCGCCAACTTCCGCGCGAAGGTCGAGGTGACGGATGCGGAGCTGCAGGCCTTCTACAAGGAGAACCCGCAGCTGTTCCAGGCGCCGGAGCAGGCGGACATCGAATACGCGGTGCTGGACGCGAGCGCGCTGGCGCAGGGCGTGGCGCTCAACGAGGCGGACCTGCGCAACTACTACGAGCAGAACGCGGCGCGCCTGGGCGGCAAGGACGAGCGCCGCGCGAGCCACATCCTCATCGCCGTGCCCAAGGGCGCGCCCGACGCCGACAAGCAGAAGGCGAAGGCCAAGGCGGAGGAGGTCCTCGCGCAGGTGAAGAAGAATCCCGACGCCTTCGCCGAGATCGCGAAGAAGGAATCGCAGGATCCGGGCTCCGCCGCGCAGGGCGGCGACCTCGACTTCTTCGCCCGCGGCGCCATGGTCAAGCCCTTCGAGGATGCGGTCTTCGCGCTGCAGAACAAGGGCGACATCAGCGGCGTGGTGGAGTCCGACTTCGGCTTCCACGTCATCAAGCTCACCGACATCCGCACCGAGAAGCCGCGCAGCTTCGAGCAGATGCGCGGCGAACTCGAGGAGCAACTCAAGCGCGAACAGGCGCAGAAGCGCTATGCCGAGGCGGCCGAGACCTTCAGCAACACCGTCTACGAGCAGGCGGATTCGCTGCAGCCCGTGGCCGACAAGCTGAAGCTGGAGGTCCGCAAGGCGCAAGGCGTGACGCGCAACCCGCAGCCGGGCGCCACCGGCCCGCTGGCGAACCCGCGTTTCCTCGAGGCGCTGTTCGCGGCCGACTCGGTGGAGCGCAAGCGCAACAGCGAGGCGGTGGAATTCGGCCCGATGCAGATGGTGTCCGGCCGCGTGACGCAATACTCGCCCGCGCGCACGCGCCCCTTCGAGGAAGTGAAGGACCAGGTGCGCGAGCGTGTCGTCGCCACCAAGGCGGCCGAACTGGCGCGCAAGGAAGGCGAGGCGAAGCTGGCGGCCTGGAAGGCCACGCCCGCGAGCGCCGAATTCCCGCCCGCCGCGGCCATCTCGCGCCAGGACGCCGGCCAGCAGCCGCGCCAGGTGATCGAGGCCGCCCTGCGCGCCGACCCGGCCGCGCTGCCGGCGATCGTCGGGGTGGACCTGGGCAACGAGGGCTATGCCATCGTGAAGGTCAACAAGGCGCTGACGCGCGAGCGTCCGTCGCCGCAGCAGGCCGTGCAGGAAATGCAGCAGTACACCCGCGCCTGGGCGATGGCCGAGGCGACGTCGTACTACGAGATGCTCAAGGACCGCTTCAAGGTCCGCATCGAGGTGGCGAAGCCGCAGGGGGCGCTGGGGCAGTAAGTCCCGGCCAGGGCGCCCGCCGTCCCCGGATCGGCGCGGCGGCGAAGCGCCGCAACCGGTCACGCAC
>JAEZEB010000025.1 GCA_023438115.1 Pseudomonadota bacterium
TCCCAGCAGCGCGCTGCTGGTGGCTGCATCCCGCAACCGCGAAGCCGCCAGGGTGCCCGCATACAGCGCGCCGGCCTGTTGCGTCTTCGGCTGTGAAGCCAGGCCCGCGGCCTGGGCCTGCGCCACCGCCGAACGCAGCGCGTCGACCGCGCCGTGGGAGATCACGCGGGCGCGCGCCGACACCATGGCGTGCTCCAGCGTCGTCCGCGCCGGGCTGCGGTTGGCCAGCTGCTGGCGCGCCTGCATGTCCGCGATCCGCTCCGTGGTCATCGGGTGGGTGCGCAGGTAGGGATAGTTGCCGCTGTCGTTCAACCGCGCGGCCTGGCCCAGCTTCTCGAACATGGTGACGAAGCCGTGCGGCTCGAAACCGGCGGTCTCCAGCACGCCCAGGCCGATGCGGTCGGCCTCGCGCTCCATGTCGCGCGAGAAATTCAGCTGGTTCTGCGCCGCGAGCGCCTGCGAGCCGTGCATGATCGCCCCGCCCGCCTGCGGATCGGCGCCAGCCGCCAGCGCGCCGAGGATCATCCCCGCGATCACCAGCGGCGTCTGCTGGTTCTGCTGCGTCACCAGCCGCGCGATGTGCCGCTGCGTCACGTGGCTCAGTTCGTGGGCCAGCACCGACGCGAGCTCGTCGGCGCTGGTGGTCACGCTCACCAGGCCCAGGTGCAGGCCCAGCCAGCCGCCGGGCAGCGCGAACGCGTTGATGCTGCGGTCCTTGCCCAGGAGCACCTGCCAGGCGAAGCGTTCCTCGATCTCGCCGGCGAGGTCGCCGCGCTTGCGCGCCGCCGCCATCAGCGGCTGCCAGATGCCCTGCACGTACTCGACGAGCACGGGGTCGTCGATGTAGTCCGGGTCGCGGTACAGCTCGCGCGCGATGCGCTCGCCCAGGCGCCGCTCGGCCGCCGAGCTGATGTCGGAGGTCTCGCCCAGCGCGGGGAGTTGCGCACCGGCGGGCGGCGCGGCGAGCAGGGCCGCGGCGAGCAGGCCCGTGGCGAGGCGTCGGAGGCGGGACAGGGACTTCGGGGTCAAAACGAATCCAGCGGGACGAAGCCGATCACCTTGGCGGTGGACGCATCGAGGAGAACCGTCCAGGCCTCGGCGTTGCGCCCTACCAACGGCAAGTATGCCGCACGGTCTTCAGGGGCGCCGCTTTCGTGCAGCGCCGCTTCGATCTCCGCCGTACGATCCGCGAACCGCTTCTTCAGTTCCGCGACGGGGCGGGCAGCCGCCAGGATGGCGCCCTTTCCAGCCTCGTAGGACTGCCACAGATCGGGACGAGCGGAGAGTTGCACTCCCGACAGGGCCGCCATCGTCATCTCCGCCTTTTCGCGCTCGTCGCGGAAGGGCCGCAGCGACAGCAGGGTGGGCCGGGCGGGCGCGACTTCGATCCCGGCCGGCGTCTGGCCTTCGAGCTCGCGCGGGATCTCGGCCAGGTGGACCACCCGGAAGCGGTCGTACTCGAACACCATGTGCACCGGGCGCGCCTGGTAAACCGTCCACAACCCATACGCGAGCGCCGCGAGTTGCAGCAGGACGACAATGGTCAGGTCGCGGCGCAATTCGCTGCGCGGCTTGCGCCGGTTGAAGATCGCGAAGGTGATCAAGGGCCCGAGGACGACGTCCACCGTGACGACGAGCCGGAACAGGTCCGAACCGCCCGAGATGGAACGGTAGGGGTAGGGATACCACAGCCCGAACACCAGCAGCGCCGCCAGCCCGGCGACAAACGCACTGAGACCCAGGTGGAGGCCAGCGGCGCGCAGACGGGAGCGCCAATCGAAGCTGGTCCTATGATCGGACACGGGAACGGAAGGTTGTTGCATGAGCGGATTGACCCATTTCGACGGACAAGGACAGGCCCACATGGTCGATGTCGCGGCCAAGGCTGCGACCCACCGGGTTGCCGTGGCATGTGGCCGGATCGAAATGCTACCGGCTACGCTCGCGCTGATCCAGAGCGGCACGGCGAAGAAGGGCGACGTCCTGGGCATCGCCCGCCTGGCGGGCATCATGGCCGCCAAGAAGACCAGCGACCTCATCCCCCTGTGCCATCCGCTGGCGCTGACGCGCGTGGCCGTGGACTTCACGCCCGAACCTGCGCGCAACGCAGTGACATGCACGGCGACCGTGGAAACCGTCGGGCCCACGGGGGTGGAGATGGAAGCCCTCACGGCCGTCAACGTCGCGCTGCTCACGATCTACGACATGTGCAAGGCCGTGGACCGCGGCATGACGATCACCGACGTGAAGCTGATGGAGAAGCACGGGGGCAAGTCGGGGAGCTACGTGGCGGCGTAGGCGCCGCGGGGGCGGGTCAGTCCGGCTGGCGCCATGACAGTCGCCACGCGTCGTATTCGCGGGGAAAGGCCGCGCGATAACGCGCGAGGTGCAGCACCGCCTCGTCGTCGCGTCCCAGCAGACTCGCGCTTTCGACCAGGCGCTCGATCACGCGCGGCTCCGGAGAGTAGTGCAGCAGCCGCCGCGCCGCGCTGGCCATCCAGGCGGCGTTGTGGCTGGCGGGCGTCGCGAGCGTGAGCGCGGCGAAGTCCGCCGGACCGGCAAAGAGCCAGGAGCGCTGCGCGCTCGTCAATGGGTCATCCGCCCAGGCAGCGCGGCGCTCCTGCGGTGCCAGGTAGACCTGGCTCACACGCACGTAGTCCCAGCCGGCGTACGCGAGGCCGGCCAGAAGCAGGGCTGCGAAGGCGCTGCGGCGCCGCGGCGATGTCCGCCGCGATTCCGGGGCGAGGAGCCAGCCAAGGCAGGCGCCGAAAGCCAGCTGGAACGGCCCGTACCAGAGCGGATACTCAAGCAGCGAATGCAGCAGGATCACGGCCAGCAACGCCCACGCTAGCTGCCGCAGCGGCCGCTTCTCGCGCCAAGGGCGTTGCCGCCATGCCCACAGCAGCGCGCCGCCGCAGGCCAGCAGTGCCACGGGCGCGCCCAGTTCCACGGCCAGCTGCAAGGGCAGGTTGTGCGCGTTGTCCAGAATCTCGCAGAAGCGCGGCCCTTCGTAGGGCGTCACGTAGTGCGCGTAATCGAGCTCACCCCAGCCCCAGCCGGCGAGCGGCTTCTGCGCGATCAGGTGCAGCACGTTGGACCACAGCACCAGCCGGCTCGCGCAGCCGTCGACACCGCCCAGGCGCGCCCACAACGTGCGCGTGGGCGCCTGCCCGGTGAGGCTTTCCAGCAGCACGGGCAGCAAGGCCGTGCCGCCCGCATACGCCAACGTGGCCACGCCGCATAACAGCAGCCGCTCGCGCCACGGCCCGCCGCGCCAAAGCAACGCCAGCACGAGCAGCACGCCGCCTTGCAGCATGCCGGTGCGCGACACCGACGCTGCGGCGCCCGTCGCGAGCAGGGCGACCAGCGCGATCCGCACGGCCCGCGGCGCCTGCAGGCCACCCCACAACACCAGCGCCACGCCCATCCAGCAGAAGGTGGCGTACTGGTTCGTCTGGCGCAGGTTGCCGAAGGCAAGGCCGGGGGCAACCGGCGTGACCCACGGCTCGAACCGCGAGGCCTGCCCCGCATACTGCAGCAGGCCGATCGCGGCGGTGGCGGCGGCCGCCACCAGCAGTCCCGCCTGAAGACCGCGCGTGATGTCGGGATCCCGGGCCGCCGTGGCGGCGATGACGATGAGGACGAGGCCACCGGCCAGCATCGCGTGCTCCGGTCGCACGGGGCCATCGGAGAGCACCGCCCAGGCCGCCAGCGCCGCGCACGCCCAGGCCAGGCCCCGCGGCACCGCAGGCGCCACGGGGCGCCATGCGGCCAATGCCCACAGCAACACGCCGCAGGCGGCGCTCACTATCCAGCGCCACGCGGGCGTGGAGGGTCCGCCGGTCCAGGGACTGAGCCAGGGGAGCATCGCCAGCGTCGCCGCCGACAGGACCCATCCCAGCGAAGCAGCGTCGCGCTGCACGCTCGCGCCGATCAGAAGTCCTGCACGCCCGGCACGCCGGCCAATGCGTCGACGGTCCGCGGATCGCGCCGCCAGGCGTCATACGCCTGCGCCATGCAGTCGGCGAACTCGCGCGCGAAGCGTTGCTCGCCGAAGCTTTCCGCCCAAGCGCGGCAATCGTGCGGGTCGATCACGGCCGCATCAAAGGCCTCGACGGCGGCCCGCAGGCTGGTGGGCGTCTGTTCGTCGAACAGCAGGCCGGTCGGCCGCGTGTGGGTGCGCAGGTCGCGCACCGTCTCGGCCGAGCCGCCGATGCCGTAGGCGATGACGGGCGTGCCGCAGGCCTGCGCCTCCAACGGTGAAATGCCAAAGTCCTCGTGCGCCGCGAACAGGAAGGCGCGCGCGCCCTCCACCTGCCGCTGCACCTCCTCGTGCGGCTGGAAGCCGAGCAGCGTCACATTGGGCGGGCACATCGCCCGCAGGCGCTCCGCTTCGGGCCCGTGGCCGATCACCACCAGCTTGCGCTGCGGCATGTCGCGGAAGGCCTGCAGCAGCAGGTCGATGCGCTTGTAGGAGACCAGCCGCGACACCGTCACGTAGTAGTCGCCCTTCCGGCCCTCGAAGACGAAGCGGTCCGTAGCCACCGGCGGATAGAGCACGCGCGCGGGCCGCCGGTAGGCGCGCCAGATGCGGCGCTGCACGTGGCGCGAATTGGCAATGAACAGGTCCACGTTGTGCGCGGTCTGGCGGTCCCACTGGCGCAGGCGGTGGAACAGGTAACGCGCGAGCAGGCTCTTGGCGCCGCGGGCGAGCCCGTAATCCTCGAGGTAATGATGGTGCAGGTCCCAGGCGTAGCGCATGGGCGAATGCACGTAGCTCACGTGCAGCTGTTCGGCCGTGGTGAGGACGCCCTTGGCGAAGGCGTGGGAGCTCGAAACGATGACCTGCGCGTCGCGCAGGTCGTGCGTCTCCACGGCCAACGGCGTGAGCGGCAGGTAGTTCCAGAACCGGCCGGACGCAAAGGGGGCCTTCTGCAGGAAGGTGGTTCGGATGGGAACGCCGCCGAAGCGGCGGCGATCGCTGTCCTTTAGGAAGTCGACAGTGGCGAAGAGTCCGGCCGCCGGTACCGCCTCCATCATCGCGCGCGTGACGTCCTCGGAGCCGCCCCATTCGGTGAGCCACTCGTGGACATAGGCCACCCTCGCATCCATCGGTCGTCCTTTGTCGTTCAGGGGCATCCTGCGCGGAGCGCTACACTCCCTCCGCCAGCCACTCCCCCCCGATGCAAGCGCCGATCTATTTCGACACCCGCTGGAATGGCAACCACGGCATCGGCCGGTTCTCGACGGAGCTGCAGAATCGCCTGCCGGGAATCGTGCCGCTGCGCATTATCGGGCCAAAGCTTTCGCCATTCGATCCGCTCGCGTCGACGCTGGCGCTCGCGGGGCAGCGCAGCGGTTGCTTCCTGTCGCCGGGGTTCAACCCGCCGCTGGCCAGCCCGATTCCCTTCGCCTTCACGATCCACGATCTCGTGCACCTGCGGGTGCCCGAGGAGTCGTCCGCACTGCGCCGGTTTTACTACCGCGCCGTCGTGCGGCCGGCCACGCGGAAGGCATGGCGGATCCTGACCGTCTCGGAATACTCCCGCGCGGACATCCTCGCCTGGAGCGGCCTACCCCCCGACAAGGTGCAGGTGGTGGGCAACGGCGTGTCCCCGGTGTTCGTGCCCGCCACGGGGGGGCGCCCGCAGCGGCAGCCCTACCTGCTGCACGTGGGACGACGCGCTGGTCACAAGAACATCGCCAACCTGCTGCGCGCGTTCGCCGCCAGCCGCAGCGCCTCGCAACTACGCCTGGTCTTCACCGGCGCGCCCGACGCTGTGACGCTGGCGGCCGCGGCCCGCGCCGGCGTGGCGCCGGACAGAATCAGCTTCGCCGGGCCGGTTTCGGACGACAGCCTGCTGCGCTTGTACCAGCACAGCATCGCCCTGGTGTTTCCTTCCCTGCACGAGGGCTTCGGCCTGCCTATCGTCGAGGCCATGGCTACGGGCACGCCGGTGATCACGTCCGACACCAGTTCGATGCCGGAGGTCGCGGGTGAAGGCAACGCGCTGCTGGCGGATCCGCGCGACCCCCATGCGCTCGCCGCGGCGATGGACCGGGTGGTCGAGGACGAATCGCTGTGGCAAACGCTGTCGGCGCGCGGCCTCGCGCGCGCGCGCGACTTCGACTGGGACACCGTCTCACGCCGCGTGGCCGAGGCACTGCAATGGGCGGCACGGGCCTGATGGAGCGCGCGGACGACGTTGCGCCGACTGATGCCGCTCGGCATCTGCGGGCCCGCTTCGCCCGGCTGGACGCCGCGGTGCGGGAAGACGCATATCTGGTCGACGTCGGCCACCGGTTTGCTTCGCATGCCTTCCTGCGGCGCGGGACGCTGGCCGTCTACCTGCGGCAGGTGGACTTCCTGGCCGACGCGCTGCCGCCCTACCTCGGCCGGCCAGCTTCCGCCATCGATGTTCTCGACTGGGGCTGCGGCAAGGGGCATATCTCCTACCTGCTACGCAAGGCCGGATTCCGGGTGACCTCGGCGGATGTCGCCGACGGCGGCGACGACTCCGCCTTCCAACAGGCGGCGCCCATCCTGCGCGAGCAGGGCATCGAGCCCGTCGCGCTGCGGCATCCGGTCGAACTGCCGTTCGGCCAGGGCAGCTTCGATTGCGTGACCAGCTTCGGCGTGCTGGAGCACGTGCCGCAGGACCTGGCGTCCTTGCGGGAGATCCGGCGCGTCCTGCGGCCGCAGGGGCTCCTGTACGTCAGCTTCCTTCCGTACCACACCTCGTGGACACAGGCGCTTGCCCGGCTGCGTGGCGACGATTACCACGACCGGCTGTACAGCTTCGGTGGCGTGCGCCGGCTGGCCCACGCGGCCGGTTTCGAGGTTCTCGGCATACACCTGGGCCAGCTTCTGCCCAAGAATCCAACGCCTCGGCATTTGTCCCCGGTGCTCGAGCCCATCGACCAGTTCCTGTGCCGCTTCACGCCACTGGCGTTCCTGGCGACCAACTTGGAAGTCCTCCTGCGACCGCTGGCGAAGCCGGCCACGCCCTGACGCCGCGTGGCGGTCGAATCAGGAACGCGGCTGCGCGGGCCCGGACGCGCGCAACCACTGCGCGGGCGCGAACATCAGGCGCAGTACCAACCACGCGCGTGCCACTTCTCCGTGCAGCAGGCGTTCGAACACCACCACCAGCAGGCTGCACCAGACAAGCGGCAAGTACCGGGGCCACAGCTTGCGCGTAATGCGCAGACGGCTGAGGACGCCGTAGCGCTCGGCCAGCAGCGACTTGCTGCGCGCGCCGCCGCGCGACCCCTGCGCGCCGTGGCGCGATCCGGTGCTGGCGCCTTCCTTGTGCCGCAAGCGGCTGTCCAGAGCCACCAACGGACGCAACCCCCGGCGGCGGCCGCGCTCCGACCAATCCATTTCCTCGCAGAACAGGAAGTACGCCGGATCGATCAGGCCGACCCTGTCCAGGTAGGCCGCGGTGACGTACATCGAGGCGCCCAGCGGATAGTCCAGTTCCAGCCGCACGTTCCCGAGCCCGGGGCGCAGCTCGCTGTCGTGCCAGCCGACGCCCAGCCAGCGACAGTACTTTCCGGCGACGGCCCGAACGCGCCCCGGCTCGTCCCAGTCCAGGAGCACCGAGCCACAGATGCCGGCATCGGGCACGCTCCCGTGCGCAGCCACCAGCGCATCGAGGGCGCCTGGCTGCGCCTCCACATCGTTGTTCAGGAGCCAGTAGGCATGAGGACTCCAGCGCTCCCGAGCCCAGGCAATCCCGGCATTGAGCGCCCCCGCATAGCCCAGGTTCCGTGGTAGCCGCAGAAGGTGTACGGCCAGTACCCCGGCCCGGGGATCAGGATGGGCGAAGCCGGGCTCGCCTTCGGCTGCCCGCCACGAGGACAAACGTTCGTGCAGGAAGTCCCGGATCTGCTCCGCGGAGCCGTCGGTCGAACCGTTGTCGCAGAGTACCACCCGCAGCGGCGTGCCTTCGAGCGCAAGCAGGCTATCCAGGCAGACAAGGGTGTCGCGCCAACCGTTCCAGTTGACCACCACGGCGCATGTCGCGCATCCGACCGCGCTCATGCCAGGACGCGGCGGAAGAGGTATTCGAACTGCGGATGGCAGAGGGACCGCCGAGCCGCTTGATCCTCCAGAAGCGAGAGTTTCACGTCACTCCATTCCACGCGGTCGTTCTTCGCCTCAGGGATCGCGCTGCCACGGAACGGCTGCGCGCCGGCGGACCCGACCGCAGTCCATGCCAAAGCCGTCGCGCAGGACGTCGGCGACGCTGCCGATCCGCTCGGGGTTGATGGAACGGGAGTACTTGGACAAGACTTCCCCGTCGTCGAAGACATAGACCTTGGTATCCGTGGTCGTGTAGTTGCGCAGTGTTCCACCGGGCAGCGGCAAGTTGGGGTAGCCGGCCGGAAACACGCGCGGGCAGGCGCGTTCCAGGCGCTGGAACACCAGGTCGACGGGCTGCGGCGCGGCGGGCGCGCCATTGTTGCCCGTTGGGCGTGCCTCGCGCGCCAGCGGACAGGCCCAGAACCCCGTGAGGCCTTCCGGCTGCGCGGCGTCTGCGCCCTCGACCCGCTGGCGGCGCGGCAGCGTGGAGGGCAGCAGGCGGCAATCCGCACGGCTCGCCAGCGACAGTTGCTGGCGCGCAAGCAACTGGTCGATCGTGTCCGCCAGCGCGGCGTCCACGCGGGGTGCGTCCGGCGCCACGGGCGCCAGCGTCGGGAAGATCACACGGAATGGATCGCCCTTGGCCAGGAAAGCCCGGGCTTGCCGCGCCGCGGGCTTCAGGCTGCCCGTCCCCGCCAGTTCCGAGACGTTGATCCAGCGGGAATCCGGATGGAACCGCGGCGCGATGGCCGCATAGGAAAGCGTGGACACCGTGACATACGTTGCCGGCTCCCGCTGCCACTCAGGCGGCACTTCCAGCTCGAAGGGCGATGCGCGCCATGGCACGTAGGTCCAGATACCCCAGGGGTTCAGTTGCAGCAGCAGGAAGCCCTGCCACATCACCATCGCGGCAAGCGCAGTGAAGCGAAGAGATCGTGTCGCCGGCAACCAATGGACCAGCCCGGCCACCAGCGGGCCCGACAGCAGCAGCACGGGCAGGAAATAGCGGCCGTTGCCGCTCGTGGCGAGCCAGGCCGTGAAGCCGAGGATCACGAACAGCGCAACCGCGAGCACGGGCCGGAATCCGGGCGGGATACGCCGCCGCAGCAACAGACAGGCGACCAGCAGCAACAGCGCCAGGATGAAGCGGAAGTCCGGCGCGGGGTACTCCACGTACACCCAGGCTTCCGGCGAAGTCATGGCCACGGGGCGCAGCGCCGCCTCCTGCCAGCTCTCGGGCGTGAACCGGCTCATGGTGCGGATCCCGGACGCAGTCCCTGGAACAGGTGGTCGTAGAAAGGGTAGATCGGATTGCCGAACACCGAATACACCTGCCAACCCCAGTAGCCGTAGCAAAGGACGAACCCCGCCAGGACGCAGGCGCCGCCGATGGCTACATGTGCGATGCGGGCGCGCAGGCCCATGCCGTGCAGGCACCACAAGCAGGGCAGCACGAGGGCCAGGGGACCGTTGCTCAGCTTGCAGGCCACCGACACGCCGGCGGCGAGGCCCGACAGCGCCACCAGCCGCTGCACCGCTGCCGGACTGCGCTCGCGCCCATCCAGGGGCAGCAATGCCAAGGCGACGGCCCAGACCAGTGGGGTTCCGGCCAGCAGGTCATTGGACGTGGAGTCGAACTGGGACAGGGCCACTGCACTCATGAAGGCCAGCAGCACGCCGAGCCAGCGCATGGCGAAGCCGTACCAGTCGGAATCCGGGATGGCGACGCGGATCACCATCCACAGAGCCGGAATGACGGCGAGGTTCAGCGACACCAGGACAACCCCGGCCCAGACCCCGGAGACCTCCAGCTGGACCAGCTTGTACAGGGGCCAATACAGATAGGGAAACTGGTAGGACTGGCCGGAGGCAGCCAGCAGGTCACGGTCGAAGCGCGAAGCATCCGCCGTCCAGCCAAGATAGATCTGGTGGTTCAGCGCATCCCAGCCCAGGCCAATGCCGCCGAAGGCAAGCGGAACGGACACGAGCGCCAGCCAGGCAACGGCGCACAGGAGCAACAGCTCGGTCCGGGGGCGCGGCACCATGTCTAGATCCCCCGTTCCCACGGGAGCGCCGAGCGGCTACGGATCCTCGAGCAATCCAGGCGCGTCCGGCCCGCCAGGAGATCGGCGGCTTGGCCGACCAGCACCGGGTTCAGGGCCCGGTAGTACTTGTAGTAGACCTCGCCGTTGTCGTAGACGTACACCTTCATCTCCGCAAAGAAGTAGCTGCGTACCTCGCCATTGGGGAGCGCCAGGGTCTCCCCGTCGCCGCCCGCCGGGAACATGCGCGGACACAGGGCCTCGACGGCCCGGAACACGGCTTCGTGCCGCTGCCCGCGCGAGGTCTTCAGGGCCGTACCTGGCGCCGGGCGCGTCAGGTGGCACAGCCAGAAACCGGATCGTACGCGCGCTTCCTCGGTCTTCTCCCCCAGGCCCATCCCGGCCAGCGTGCGCGAGGGCAGGAACTGGCAGGACCGCGGCCGCGCGAGGGCCAGCCGGTAGGGAGCGAGTTGCTGGTCGATCACACCGGCCAGCCGGTCGTCCGGCAAGCGCTGCGCCGTCATCATGTCGCGCAAAGCCGGCACGAACAGCAACAGGGGCCCCGCCTGCGCCTCGGACAGGAACACCTCGGTGCGGCGGCCGGACGCTGTCGCGGCGTCGGGCGCGGTCGCCTGGTGGAGGCTCATCCAGCGCGATTGCGGATGGAACAGCGGCGCCACGAGCGAGTAGCTGATGGCGGACATCGTCAGGAAGGTCGCGGGCTGGGCGCCCCATTCCGCGGGAACATCCAACTGGAAGTAAGGCGGCTCCTCCCATGCGGCGAAAGTCCAGGCACGCCACGGCGCTGTCTGCACGATCGCGAAGGCCTGAAGGGCGAGCATGCCCACGGCCGCTGTCAGCCGCAGCGAGCGCGTGACGGGGAGCAACCAGGCAAGGCCGACACACACCGGACCCGCGAGCAACAGTCCAGCCAGGAAGTAGCGCCCGTTCCCGGAGGTGGCAAGCCAGGGCACGAAGGCCACCGCCAAGGTGGCCAGCAACAGCAGCACGGGCCGTTTCGATCCGGCCGCGATACGCTCCGGCGACCGGCGCGGGCGAAGCGCGAACAGCGCCAGCAGCACGAGCAGGAGCAAGGCGAACGTGAACCGGAAATCGGGCGCCATCATCTCCACGTACACGTTGCCGTCCGGCGCCGCCATGGCGACGGGTCGCGCAAGCGCTTCGACCCAGGTATCAGGAAGAAAGCGCATGCGTCAGGACGCCCCCCCGAGCCAGGCGCGCAACGGGGCGAACCAATGCTCCTGGAACGGAAAGATCGGGTTGCCGTAGTGCCGCCACAGCAGCGATCCCCAGTAGCCGTAGACGAGCGTGAACCCGGCCGCGGCGGCGAGGCTGCCGCCCGCGGCCATCCGCAGGCGAGCGCCCGTGCCCCGGGCGCAGTGAAGCCACAGCAAGGGCATGCAGGCGGCGAGCGGGCCGTTGCTCAGCTTCAGCGCCACCGACACGCCCGCGGCCAGGCCCGACCACAACACCGCGCGCCGCGCCGCGCGCGCAGCGCCGTCTTCCGAACGGGGCGAAGCCGCTTCGATCGCGAGTGCCACCGCCCAGACCAGCGGCACGGCCGCGAACAGGTCGTTCATCGTCGAGCCGAAAACGGATAGGACGACCCCGGAGGCAAGGGCGAGCGCCACCGCCAGGATGCGCATCGCCAGGTCGAAGACGGTCGCGCCGGGGATGCACGCGCGGGCCAGCATCCAGACCGGCCAGGCGACGATGGCTTGCGCGGTGGCGAGCACCAGGCCCGCAGCCATCCCGCTCCAACCAGCCACTGCCATCCGGTAGACGGGCCAGTACAGATACGGCCACTGAAAAGACTGGTAGCCACCGCCGAGGAAATCGCGGTCAAGGCGGTGCTCCTGCGCGGTCCAGCCGAGGTAGATGTGATGGTTCAGGGCGTCGGTGCTGAGGCCGATCCCCCCGAGCGCCAGCGGGATCGCCGCCAGGAAGGCCCAGGTCGCCAGGCAGACGGTGGCACCTTCCCATTGCAGCAGGCGGGCGGGCACGGCGCGCTCGAGCCAAGGCAGGCGCGACGCGCTCACGCGGCCGGCTCCCGCCAGGCCGACGCCCAACTGAAATTCACGGCGCCGGCGAACAGCGATCCCGCCGCCACTTGCGCGCCGAGGATCATCATCGTGACGGCGGGAATCGCCACCCGCATGGTCTGGGTAGCATCCAGGGCGCCGAAGCCGGCGGATCCCCAGTCCCACGTCAGCCAGGCGGATCCCGCCACGCCCACCACCACCAGCAGCAGGCCGGCCAGCAGGCCGTTCTCCAGCTTGAGATAGGGCTCGAGGCGGCTTAGCCAGCGCTGCGGGGGCACGACGCCCGACATGGTGCCGATCCACTTGGTGAGCAAGGCCAACTGGATCATCTGCGCGCCCAGCACCGTGGCGGCGGCCATGTAGAGCAGCGAGTGGATGCCCAGCGCCGACGGCCCCGTCGCGCCCAGGGCGAAGCCGCCGAGCCCCATGGCCACAAGGACCAGGCCGGGGTAGAGGAACAACCAGCGCGGGCAGAACAGCAGCAGGAAGCGCAGGTGCCGCCAACCGTCGCGCCACGTGCGCAAGTGGGGGGGACGGTCGCGACCGTCCGGACGCAGGGTCGTGGGGAC
>JAEZEB010000009.1 GCA_023438115.1 Pseudomonadota bacterium
CTCCCGTGGCCGCGCCGATGGCCGCCGCTCCCACCGCCGTGCCCGCGCCAGCGCCGGCAGCCGATGCTCCCGCGGCCGAGGCACCTCCTGCCGCGACCGGCGTGGTCGTGTTCCGCACCCGCGGTCCGTCCTGGATCGAGGTGATCGATGCCCGGGGCACCACGCAGCTGCGCCGCCTGATGGGCCCCGGCGAAAGCGCCGGTGCCAGCGGCGCGCTGCCGCTGGAGGTCACCGTCGGCGATGCCGCGCAGACCGAGGTGTTCGTGCGCGGCAAGCCCTATGACCTGGCCCGCTCGGCACGCGACAACGTGGCCCGTTTCGAAGTGAAGTGATGACTGCTCCCTGCCTCCCGATCGAAGCCGCGGCGCCCAAGGCGCGCCGCTCCGCCCAGGCCCGCGTGGCCTGGGGGAGCCACGTGGTCACGGTGGGCGGGGACGCGCCGGTGCGCGTGCAGTCGATGACGAACACCGACACCCAGGACGCGATCGCCACCGCGATCCAGGTGAAGGAACTGGCGCTCGCCGGCAGCGAGCTGGTGCGCATCACGGTCAACACGCCCGAGGCCGCGCAGCAGGTGCCCTACATCCGCGAGCAGCTCGATCGCATGGGGATCGCCGTGCCGCTGGTGGGCGACTTCCACTACAACGGCCACCGCCTGCTGACCGAGTTCCCGGCCTGCGCCGAGGCGCTGTCGAAGTACCGCATCAACCCCGGCAACGTGGGCAAGGGCGACAAGAAGGACCGCCAGTTCGCGCAGATGGTCGAGGCCGCCCTGAAGTGGGACAAGCCCGTGCGCATCGGCGTCAACTGGGGCAGCCTCGACCAGGAGCTGCTGGCGCAGCTGATGGACGAGAACGCGGCCCGTGCGCAGCCCTGGGACGCGAAGCAGGTGATGTACGAGGCGCTCATCACCTCCGCGATCCAGTCGGCGCAGCTGGCCGAGCAGCTGGGCATGGCGCATGGCCAGGTCCTGCTGTCCTGCAAGGTGAGCGGCGTGCAGGACCTCGTGTCGGTCTACCGCGAACTCGCGCGCCGCTGCGACTACCCGCTGCACCTGGGCCTGACCGAGGCGGGCATGGGCACCAAGGGCACGGTGGCTTCGTCCGTCGCGCTGGGCCTGCTGCTGCAGGAAGGCATCGGCGACACGATCCGCGTCTCGCTCACGCCGCAGCCCGGCGAGGCGCGCACGCAGGAAGTGGTGATCGCCTCCGAGATCCTGCAGGCCCTGGGCCTGCGCAGCTTCGTGCCCAGCGTCACGGCGTGCCCGGGTTGCGGCCGCACCACCAGCACCACCTTCCAGGAACTCGCCAAGCAGATCGACGACTTCCTGCGCGCGCAGATGCCCCTGTGGCGCGCGAAGTACCCGGGTGTCGAGAAGATGAAGGTGGCCGTGATGGGCTGCATCGTCAACGGCCCCGGCGAGAGCAAGCACGCCGACATCGGCATCAGCCTGCCCGGGACGGGCGAGGCGCCGGCCGCCCCGGTCTTCATCGACGGCCAGAAGGCGATGACGCTGCGCGGCGAGAACATCGCCGCCGAGTTCCACCGCATCGTGGAAGACTACATCGAGCGGCGCTTCGGCGCGGTCCGCGAGGCCGAACACGCCTGATCCCCGCGCGACGGGCCTCGCGGCCCCGGCCGCATTAAAACTAGAATGCCGGGCTTGACCTGGGCAATACATGGCACGACATCTCGACCTCGAAGAACAGGAACAGCTTGACCAGCTCAAGCACTTCTGGAACCAGTGGGGCAACCTCATCACCTGGCTCCTGATCGCCGTCTTCGGCACCTTCGCCGCCTGGAACGGCTGGCAGTACTGGCAGCGCACGCAGGCCGCCAAGGCCTCGGCCCTCTACGAGGAAGTGGAGCGCGCCGCCACCGCCGGCGACCTGGGCCGCGTGGAGCAGGGCCTGAAGGACATCCAGGACGGCTTCGGCAGCACCACCTACGCGCAGCAGGCCGGCCTGCTGGCCGCGCGCGTGTTCCACGAGCAGGGCAAGGCGGATGCCGCCCGCGCCGCGCTGGCGAGCGTCGCCAAGGACGCCTCCGACGACGGCTACGAGGCCGTCGCCCGCCTGCGCCTGGCCGGCCTCCTGGCGGAGGCCAAGCAGTACGACGAGGCGCTCGCACAGCTGTCCGCGGGCATCCCGGGCGAGTTCCAGGCGCTGGCCGCCGACCGCCGCGGCGACATCCTCAACCTGCAGGGCAAGAAGGACGAGGCCAAGGCGGAGTACACGCGCGCCTGGCAGGCCTTCGCTCCCGAAACCGAATACCGCACGCTGGTGGAGGTCAAGCTGACCGCCCTCGGCGTCGACGTGCAGGCGCTCAAGGCGCCGGAAAGCGCCCGTTCATGAACGCGCGCCTCCCGCGCCTGGCCTGCGCCGGCCTGCTGGCGGTCTTGCTGGCTGCCTGCTCCAACATCCCGCCCTCGGTCCCCCTGATCGGCGCCCGCGCCGAGAAGCCGAAGCCGGCGGCCTTGCAGGCCAATCCCAACCTGATCGCGGTGCGCCAGGCCTGGAGCGCCCGCATCGGCAAGGTCGATTTCCCGCTGGTGGTCGCCGTCAGCGGCAACGTCGCCGCCGTGGCCTCGAGCGACGGCACCGTGGCCGGCTTCGACGCGACGACCGGCCGCGAGCAGTGGCGCGGCAACGCCAAGGCGGCGCTGGCCGCCGGGGTAGGCTTCGACGGCAGCACCGCCGCCGTCATCACCCGCGACAACGAACTGGTCGCCTTCTCGAGCGGCCGCGAGGTCTGGCGCCAGAAGCTGGGCGCGCTGTCGTACACCGCGCCGCTGGTGGCGGGCGCGCGCGTCTTCGTGCTGGGCGGTGACCGTTCCGTCTCCGCTTTCGATGGCGGCACGGGCCGGCGCCTGTGGACGCAGCAGCGCACGCAGGACCCGCTGGTGCTGCGCCAGGCGGGCGTGATCCTCGCTGTCGGCGACACGCTGGTGGTGGGACAGGCCGGGCGGCTGGCGGGCCTCAATCCGCTGAACGGATCCGTGCGCTGGGAGACCCCGATCGCCACCGCGCGCGGCATCAACGAGATCGAGCGCCTGGTGGACCTGGTCGGCCGCGTCAGCCGCGACGGCAACTCGGTCTGCGCCCGCGCTTTCCAGGCCGCCGTGGGCTGCGTGGACACGGCCGCCGGACGCGTGACCTGGACCCAGCGCGCCAACGGCTCCGAGGGCGTGCACGGCGACGGCACGCACGTGTACGGCACGGAATCCGACGGCCGCGTGGTCGCCTGGCGCCGCGCCGACGGCCAGCGCGCCTGGACCAGCGACCGCCTGCTGCACCGCGGCCTGGGCGCCCCGCTGGCGCTGGGCCGCTCGGTCATCGTCGGCGACGACTTCGGCTTCGTGCACCTGCTTTCGCGCGAGGACGGCACGCTGCTGACGCGCCTGTCCACGGACGGTTCCGCCATCGCCGCCGCGCCCGCGGCCGCCGGCAACACGCTGGTCGTCGTCACGCGCGAAGGCGGCGTGTACGGCTTCGTGCCGCAGTAACGGAGTTGCATCGATGAAGCCGGTGATGGCCCTGGTGGGCCGCCCCAACGTCGGGAAGTCGACGCTGTTCAACCGGCTCACCAAGTCGCGCGACGCGATCGTGGCGGACTTCGCGGGCCTCACCCGCGACCGCCACTACGGCAATGCGCGCCACGGCCGCTACGAGTTCATCGTGATCGACACCGGCGGCTTCGAGCCGACGGCCGAGAGCGGGATCTACAAGGAGATGGCCCGCCAGACGCAGCAGGCGGTCGCCGAAGCCGATGTCGTCGTGTTCGTGGTCGACGCCCGCGCGGGCCTGTCCGCGCAGGACCACGACATCGCCAACTACCTGCGCCGCCTGGGCAAGCCCACGGTGCTGGCCGCCAACAAGGCCGAAGGCATGCTCGAGGGCGTGCAGCTGGCCGAGTTCTACGAGCTGGGCCTGGGCGAGATCCACGCCGTTTCCGCGGCGCACGGGCAGGGCATCCGCAGCCTGGTGGACGCCGCCTTCGAGCCGCTGCAGCTGCCGGAGGAGGAAGACTCCGACGAGGACGCGAACAGCGGCACGATCAAGCTGGCGGTGGCCGGCCGGCCCAACGTGGGCAAGTCGACGCTGATCAACGCCTGGCTGGGCGAGGAGCGCCTGGTCGCCTTCGACCTGCCGGGGACCACCCGCGACGCGATCTCCGTGCCTTTCGAGCGCAACGGCCAGCGCTTCGAGCTGATCGACACCGCGGGCCTGCGCCGCAAGGGCAAGGTCTTCGAGGCGATCGAGAAGTTCTCGGTGGTCAAGACCCTGCAGGCCATCGAGTCGGCCAACGTCGTGCTGCTGCTGCTGGACGCCACCCAGGGCGTGACCGACCAGGACGCGCACATCGCCGGCTACATCCTCGAGAGCGGCCGGGCCGTGGTCCTGGCGATCAACAAGTGGGACGCGGTGGACGACTACCAGCGCGAGCTGCTGCGCCGCCAGCTCGAGCAGCGCCTCGCCTTCCTGAAGTTCGCCGAGCTGCACTTCATCTCGGCGATGAAGCGGCAGGGCCTGGGGCCGCTGTGGGGGTCGATCGCGCAGGCCCACAAGGCCGCCATGACCAAGATGTCGACCCCGGTGCTCACGCGGCTGCTGCACGAGGCCGTGCAGTTCCAGGCGCCCAAGCGCTCGGGGATGTTCCGGCCCAAGCTGCGGTACGCCCACCAGGGCGGCATGAACCCGCCGGTCATCGTGGTGCACGGCAACTCGCTGGAGCACGTCACGGACGCCTACAAGCGCTTCCTGGAAGGACGCTTCCGCAAGGAATTCAACCTGGTCGGAACGCCCATGCGCATCGAGATGCGCACCTCGAAGAATCCGTACGCGGACAAGGAATAGGGGCCCGGGCGGCCGCCGGCTGTCCGCCGGCCTTGAAATCGGCCCGAATGGCTGCAGATGGGCTGCTACTGGTTGCCCGCCGCCACGCCTTGCTGTGGTAATGTGCAACTTCCAACAACGCCGGAACACGGAGAATATCGTGAGCAATAAAGGGCAACTCCTACAAGACCCCTTCCTGAACACCCTGCGCCGCGAGCATGTGCCGGTGTCGATCTACCTGGTCAACGGGATCAAGCTGCAGGGGCAGATCGAATCCTTCGACCAGTACGTCGTCCTGCTGCGCAACACCGTGACGCAGATGGTCTACAAGCACGCCATCTCCACCATCGTCCCGGGCCGCGCCGTCAACTTCTCGGCCGCGGAACCCGGCGAGGGCGCCGCCTCCTGACGCCGCCCTCCCACCTGCCCGCCAGCGCGGGCCTACCGAGTCGTTCCCCCTGCCAGCTGGTTTGACCGCAACTTCCGACCGCCCGGCTGCCTCCACCCTCCTGGTGGGGGTGGACCTGGGCTTTCCCCATTTCGACGCCGAACTCGAGGAACTGGGCCAGCTGGCCCAGACCGCGGGAATGGAGCCCGTGGCCCGGGTGGCCTGCAAGCGCAAGGCACCCGACGCCGCCCTGTTCGTGGGCAAGGGCAAGGCCGACGAGATCAAGCAACTCGCCGAGGAAACGGGCGCCAGCGAGATCCTGTTCGACCAGGCGCTCAGCCCGGCGCAGCAGCGCAACCTGGAGCGCTACCTCGGCCTGCCGGTCAACGACCGTACGCTGCTGATCCTGGAGATCTTCGCCCAGCGCGCCCGCAGCCACGAGGGCAAGCTGCAGGTGGAGCTCGCCCGCCTGCAGTACCTCAGCACCCGCTTGGTGCGGCGCTGGTCGCACCTGGAGCGCCAGACCGGCGGCGCCGGCGTGCGCGGCGGCCCGGGCGAGAAGCAGATCGAGCTGGACCGCCGGATGATCGACGACGCCATCCGGCGCACGCGCGAGCGCCTGGTCAAGGTCAAGCGCCAGCGCGCCACGCAGCGGCGCCAGCGCGAGCGCCGCGAGACCTTCAACATCTCCATCGTCGGCTACACCAACGCCGGCAAGTCGACGCTGTTCAACGCGCTGGTGAAGGCGCGGGCCTATGCCGCGAACCAGCTGTTCGCCACCCTGGACACCACCACGCGCCAGCTCTACCTGCAGGACGAGGAGGGCGTCTCGGGCGGCAGCGGGCGCTCGGTCTCGCTGTCCGACACGGTCGGCTTCATCCGCGACCTGCCGCACGGGCTGATCGACGCCTTCCAGGCCACGCTGCAGGAGGCGGCGGACGCCGACCTGTTGCTGCACGTCGTGGACGCCTCCAACCCGCACCACCCCGAGCAGATCGAGGAGGTCCAGCGCGTGTTGCACGAGATCGGCGCCGCCGGCGTGCCGCAGCTGCTGGTGTTCAACAAGGTCGATGCGCTGGAGCCCGAGCGGCGCCCGCGCGCGGCCGTGGACCGCTTCGAGATCGAGGGCGTCCAGGCGCCGCGCGTCTTCGTGAGCAGCCGCACGGGCGAAGGCCTGGCCGAGCTGCGCCGGGAGCTCGCGCGCATCGTCGCGGCGGCGCAGCCGGCGGCCGCCGCGGCAACCTCATCCTGACGCCCGGCGGATTGGGCACAATGCGCCTGCTGACCAAGAGAGACCTGAACGAATGAACCTTCCTTCCCCCAGCCTGACCCTTGCCGGGCTGAGAGGCCGCATCCGGGGCATGTTCAACCTGAACGACCCCCGCTGGGGCCGTGGCGACGACAAGAACGAAGGCCAGCGGCCCGAAGGCAACAAGGGTCCCAACCAGGGCCCGCCCGACCTCGACGAGCTGTGGCGTGACTTCAACCGCAAGCTCGGTGGCCTGTTCGGCGGCCGCCGCGGCGGCGGTGGCGGCTTCGGCGGCGGCAACAACGGCGGTGGCGGCGGCGGCTTCCAGCCGGACATGAAGAGCGCCGGCGTCGGCGCCGGCCTGATCGCCATCGTGGTGGTGATCATCTGGCTGGGCACCGGCATCTTCATCGTGCAGGAAGGCCAGCAGGCCGTGATCACGCGCTTCGGCCAGTACCACTCCACGGTCGGCGCCGGCATCAACTGGCGCCTGCCGTATCCGATCGAGCGGCACGAGGTGGTCTACGTGACGCAGATCCGCTCGGTGGACGTGGGCCGCGATACGGTGGTGCGTTCCACCGGCCTGCGGGAGTCGGCGATGCTGACGCAGGACGAGAACATCGTCGAGATCAAGCTGGTGGTGCAGTACCGGCTGAAGAACGCCCGCGACTGGCTGTTCAACAGCCGCAACCCGCAGGAGGCCGTGGTGCTGGCCGCCGAATCGGCCGTGCGTGCCGTGGTGGGCAACATGCTGATGGACGCCGCGCTGTCCGAGGAGCGCGAGAACATCGCGCCGCGCGTGCGCCAGATGCTGCAGCAGATCGTGGACCGCTACGCCCTCGGCGTCGACGTGGTGGCGGTGCAGCTCCAGCAGGGCGGCGTGCGCCCGCCCGAGCAGGTGCAGTCCGCCTTCGACGACGTGCTGCGCGCCGGCCAGGAAGGCGAGCGCGCGAAGAACGAGGCGCAGGCCTATGCCAACGACGTCGTGCCGCGCGCCCAGGGCGCGGCGGCGCGGCTGCGCGAGGAGGCGCAGGGCTACAAGGCGACCATCGTGGCGCAGGCCCAGGGTGATGCCGACCGCTTCAAGCTGCTGCTGGCCGAATACCAGCGCTCGCCGCAGGTCACGCGCGACCGCCTCTACGTCGACGCCATGCAGCAGATCTACGGCAACGTGACCAAGATCCTGGTGGACGCGCGCTCGGGCAACAACATGCTGTTCCTGCCGCTCGACCGCATCATCCAGCAGGTGGCGCAGGGCGGCGTGGCCGCCGACCCCGGCGCCGCGCTGCAGCAGCCGCCCGCCGCCAATTCCGTGCCGCCGCTCGCCGGCGACGCACGCACGCGCGACAACGCGCGCAGCCGGGAACGGGAGACCCGTTAAGCCATGAACAGGATCGGATTCATCGTCGCCTCGCTGCTCGTCGCGCTGGCGCTCCTCAGCTCCATGCTGTTCGTCGTGGACCAGCGCCAGTTCGGCGTGGTCTATTCGCTCGGCCAGATCAAGGAAGTGATCACCCAGCCGGGCCTGAACTTCAAGCTGCCGCCGCCGTTCCAGAACGTGCGCTACATCGACAAGCGGCTGCTGATGCTCGACTCCACCGCCAACGAGCCCATGCTCACGGCGGAGAAGCAGCGCGTCGTGATCGACTGGTTCGTGCGCTGGCGCATCACCGACCCCACGCAGTACATCCGCAGCGTGGGCCTGGACGAGGCCGCCGGCGCGAACCGCCTGACGCAGGTGGTGCGCGACGCCTTCCTCGCCGAGGTGGGCCGCGTCACCGTGCGCGAGCTGCTCTCCACCAAGCGCGACCAGGTGCGGGAAGCCGTGCTGCGCGAAGTCAACGAGGTGGTGACGCCCGAGGGCGGCGGCAATCCCTGGGGCGTGCAGGTGGTCGACGTGCGCATCACGCGCGCCGACTACGTGGAGGCGATCACCGAATCGGTCTATCGCCGCATGGAGGCCGAGCGCAAGCGCGTGGCCAACCAGCTGCGTTCCACGGGCCTGGCCGAGGGCGAGCGCATCCGCGCCGAAGCCGACCGCCAGCGCGACGTGACCGTGGCCAACGCCTACCGCGACGCGCAGAAGATCAAGGGCGAGGGCGATGCCCAGGCCGCCGCGATCTTCAACGAGGCCTTCGGGCGCGATCCGCAGTTCGCGCGCTTCCACCGCAGCCTCGAGGCCTACAAGCAGAGCTTCAGCAAGAAGAGCGACGTGGTGGTGGTGGATCCGGCATCGAACGACTTCTTCCGCAGCTTCCGCGGCAGCGGCGCCGGCGGGGAAGCCGCGCCGCCGCGCCGGTGATGCCTTGGACGGCGACGTCATCTGGTCGGCACTGGCCCTCATGCTGGTGTTCGAGGGCCTCTTCCCCTTCCTGTCGCCGGGCGGCTGGCGGCAGACCTTCCTGAAGCTGCTGCAGCTGCGCGACGGCCAGCTGCGCTTCTTCGGGCTGACGAGCATCCTGCTCGGCGTGATCTGGCTCTGGTTCCTGCACTGAACCGTGCGGGCTTGCGCCGGGCGGGTGGGGACCTGCCACCCCAGCCGGTAGAATCCCCCTTTTAACAGCCTCCGCTTTTCCATGTCCGCCTGGGTCCTGCCGGATCACATCGCCGATGTGTTGCCCTCCGAGGCCAGGCACATCGAAGAACTGCGCCGCGAGTTGCTGGACACCGCGCGTGGCTACGGCTACGAGCTGGTGATGCCGCCGCTGCTGGAGCACCTGGAGTCGCTGCTCACCGGCACCGGCGAGGCGCTGGAGCTGCAGACCTTCAAGCTCGTCGACCAGCTCTCCGGCCGCTCCATGGGCCTGCGCGCCGACACCACGCCGCAGGTGGCCCGCATCGACGCGCACCTGCTGAACCGCCAGGGCGTCACGCGCCTTTGCTACTGCGGCCCGGTGCTGCACACCCGTCCCGACCGACCGCATGCCACGCGCGAGCCGCTGCAGTTCGGCGCCGAGATCTACGGCCACGGCGGGCTGGAAGCCGACCTCGAATCCCTCACCCTGGCCCTCGACTGCCTGCGCGCCACCAGGGTCGACGCGCTCACGGTGGACATGGCCGATGCGCGCATCGTGCGCTCGCTGCTCGGAGGCGTGATCGCCCCGATGCGCGTGCTGGAGCAGGTGCATGCGGCGCTCGCGATCAAGGACGCGAGCGAGCTGAAGGCGCTCACGCGCGACTTCCCCGCCGCCGGCCGCGAAGGCCTGCTGGCCCTGGTGGGCCTGTATGGTGATGCCAAGGTGCTCGACGAGGCCGCGCGCGTGCTGCCCGCCACGCCCCTCGTGCAGCAGGCGCTGGAGCACCTGCGCTGGCTGGGCGAGCGCGTGGAAGGCGCGAGCATCCGCTACGACCTGGCCGACCTGCGCGGCTACGCCTACTACAGCGGCGTGCGCTTCGGCATCTACACGCCGGGCGCGAGCGACGCGCTGGTGCGCGGCGGCCGCTACGACGAGGTGGGGGCCGTGTTCGGCCGCAACCGCCCGGCGGTCGGCTTCAGCCTGGACGTGAAGGAACTGGTGGGCGTGGCCGCCAAGCCTCCCCTGAAGGCGGCGATCCGCGCGGCGTTCGATGCCGGCCCGGATGCCGCCGGACTGCGCGCGGCCATCGCCGCGCTGCGCCGCGAGGGCGAAACCGTGGTCTGCGTGCTGCCGGGCCACGGGAGCGAAGTGGACGAATTCCATTGCGACCGCGAGCTGGTGCACGCCGGCGGCCGCTGGGTCGTGCGCGCCCTCTGATCCCAACCCAATCCCGAATGAGCGAAGTCATGACGAAGACGAAGGGCCGCAACGTGGTCGTGGTCGGCACCCAGTGGGGCGACGAAGGCAAGGGCAAGCTGGTCGACTGGCTGACCGAGATGGCCCAGGGCGTGGTGCGCTTCCAGGGCGGCCACAACGCGGGCCACACCCTGGTGATCAACGGCGTGAAGACGGCGCTGCACCTGATCCCCAGCGGCATCATGCGCCCCGGCGTGAAGTGCTACATCGGCAACGGCGTGGTGCTGTCGGCGGCCAAGCTGCTCGAGGAGATCGAGGGGCTGGAGAAGGCCGGCGTGGAGGTGCGCTCGCGCCTGCGCATCAGCGAGGCCTGCCCGCTGATCCTGCCGTTCCACGCGGCGCTGGACATCGCGCGCGAGGCGAGGCGCGAGCATGTCGGCGTCGAGAAGATCGGCACCACCGGCCGCGGCATCGGCCCGGCCTACGAGGACAAGATCGCGCGCCGCGCGCTGCGCGTGCAGGACCTGAAGAGCCCCGAGCGCTTCGCCGCCAAGCTGAAGGAACTGCTGGACCTGCACAACTTCGTGCTCACGCAGTACCTGGGCGCCCAGCCGCTGGACGAGAAGCAGGTGCTCGAGGAGGCGCTGCGCCAGGGCGAGCAGATCCGCCCGATGATGGCCGACGTCTCGCGCGAGCTGAACGAGGCGCACATCCACGGCGACAACCTGCTGTTCGAAGGCGCGCAGGGCACGCTGCTGGACGTGGACCACGGCACCTACCCGTACGTCACCTCCAGCAACTGCGTGGCCGGCAACGCCGCGGCTGGCGCCGGCGTGGGCCCGGGCATGCTGCACTACATCCTGGGCATCACCAAGGCCTACTGCACCCGCGTGGGCGGCGGACCGTTCCCGACCGAGCTGGACTGGGAAACGCCCGGCACCGTGGGCTACCACCTCTCCACCGTGGGCGCCGAGAAGGGCGTGACCACCGGCCGCTCGCGCCGCTGCGGCTGGTTCGACGCCGCGCTCCTGAAGCGCAGCGCCCAGGTCAACGGCCTGACGGGCCTGTGCATCACCAAGCTGGACGTGCTGGACGGCCTGAAGGAGCTGCAGCTTTGCACCGGCTATGAGCTGGACGGCGAACGCATCGACATCCTGCCGATGGGCGCCGACGAGATCGCGCGGTGCAAGCCGATCTACGAGACCATGGAAGGCTGGAGCGAGTCCACCGTGGGCGTGACCGACTACGACAAGCTGCCCGTGAACGCGCGCCTGTACCTGCAGCGCATCGAGCACGTGACGGGGGTGCCGGTCGATATCATCTCCACCAGCCCGGATCGCGACCACACGATCATGATGCGCCACCCCTATCTCGCCTGAGCAGAGGAACACAACGATGTTGACGGAAGACGGCAAGCACCTGTACGTCAGTTACGACGAGTACCACAACCTCTGCGAGAAGCTGGCGATCCGCATCTACCAGTCCGGCTGGGAGTTCGACACCATCCTGTGCCTGGCGCGCGGCGGCATGCGCCCCGGCGACATCCTCTCGCGCATCTTCGACAAGCCGCTGGCGATCATGTCGACCAGCTCCTACCGCGCCGAGGCCGGCACGGTGCAGGGCCACCTGGACATCGCCCACTACATCACCACGCCCAAGGGCGAGATCGCCGGCCGCGTGCTGCTGGTGGACGACCTCGCGGACTCCGGCCTGACGCTGCAGAAGGTGATCGAGATGCTGCGGGCCAAGTACACCAAGGTGACGGACCTGCGCACCGCGGTGCTGTGGACCAAGGGCCTGTCGAAGTTCAGCCCGGACTACTCGGTGGAATACCTGCCCACGAACCCCTGGATCCACCAGCCTTTCGAGACCTACGACACGCTGCGCCCGGAGAAGCTGCTGGAGAAGTGGAAGGTCTGAGGCGCGCCGCCGCGCCTCACTTGCGCATGAGCGCGTCGTAGCGGCGCTGCATCTCCCCGGGCGCGACCTCCTCGATCGCGTGCCCGATGTTCCAGCGATGCCCGAAGGGATCGCGCACCACGCCGGAACGCTCGCCGTAGAACTGGTCCTGCGCCAGCATCTCCAGCGCCGCTCCCGCCGCGACGGCCCGGGCGATCACCGCGTCGGCGTCGTCCACGTGGATGTGCAGCGACAGGGCGATCGGGGCGCCGGGCTGCGGCCCCCGCAAGCCCATCTCCGGGTACTCGTCGCTCACCATGAGCGTGGTGCCGCCGAAATCGAGTTCGGCGTGGCCGATGCGGCCGGACGGCTCCGTCAGCCGGAAGAGTTCCCGCGCGCCGAACGCCTCCGTGTAGAAGGCGATTGCCTCGCCGGCATCGCGCACGTGCAGGTAGGGAAACAGTTCCTTGATCGCCATGGGATCCTCCTGGTCGTCGATGGCCGCACTCTAGGGAAACGCGCGTTTCCCGTCTTGAAGAAATCTGACCCTCAGCGCGCCGGCCCGACCGGGACGTGGTGCGTGTGCGTGGGCCGCGCTTCCTTCCACGCGCCGGGCGTGAGGCCCGTGAGCGCGCGGAAGTCGCGCGTGAAGTGGGCCTGGTCGGCGTAGCCGGCGTCGGCTGCAACCTGGGCGAGTTCCGCCTGCGGCTGCCGCAATGCTTTCAGCACCTGCTGCAGGCGGAGCAGCCGTAGATGCTGTGCCGGCGCGAGGCCGGTCGCATCGCGCAAGCGCAGCACGAGGTGGCGGTGGCTCAGCCCGCTGGCGCGCACCGCGTCCGCGACGCGCGAGCCCGCGCGCAGGCTTGCCAGCGCCGCAGCGGCTGCGGGATGGATGGCCGGCGCGGTGCGCAGCTTCGCCAGCAGGTGCTTCTCCAGCAAGGCCATGCGCAGCGAGGCGCTGCCGGCCGCCTGCAGCTGTTCGACGAGCAGGGCGGCCGTGGAGGGCCAGAGGTCCTCCAGCAGCGTATGGCGCCCGGCCAGGCTTTCGGCGCTCGCCCCGAGCAACGCGCGCGCCGCGGCGGGCTCGAGCTGGGCGCCTACAGAGCTGCCCGCAAGTCCCGTCTCGCGCACGTAGAAGGTGTCGCGTGCGCCGCCCACCACCGCCCGCCCGATCACCGTGCCTGCGATGTCCGACGGCCCCGCGAACACCCGCAGGGGCGGCCCGTCGAGCCGCAGCGCCAGGTGCATGGTGCCCATGGGCAGCACGTGCTCCCGCTGCGGCGCGGCCGCGGGCGAGGGCGTGCCGGCCCACAGGAGGCGGACCCAGGGGCGCAGCGCGGGACACGGCGGGCGGCTCGCGTACATGCGGCCACTGTAAGGCAGCCGCGAGCCGGAGGGTAGGATGCGGGCATGGCGAAGCCCGTCACCGACCTCATCCACCACCCTTACCAACCCCCCGCGGGCTTCAGCGCGCCGCAGCCCGGCGTCTTCAAGGCGTCCACCGTCATCTTCCCGAACGTCGCCGCGATGCGTGCGCGCGACTGGCGGCACAAGAGCGGCTACACCTACGGCCTGCACGGCACGCCCACGACCTTCCTGCTCGAGGAGCGCATCGCCGCGCTCGAGGGCGGGCAGCAGTGCGTGCTGGTGCCCAGCGGCCTGGCGGCGATCGCGAACGTCAACCTGGCGCTGCTGCATGCCGGCGACGAGGTGCTGCTGCCGGACAACGTCTACGGCCCCAGCAAGGCGCTGGCCGAAGGGGAGCTGAAGAACTGGGGCATCGGCCACCAGCTCTACGACCCGATGGACCCGGCCGACCTGCGCAAGCGCATCGGCCCGAAGACCAAGCTGGTGTGGCTGGAAGCGCCCGGCTCGGTCACCATGGAATTCCCGCCGCTGCCGGAGCTGGCGCAGGCGTGCAGGGAGCGCGGCGTCCTCTGCGCGCTGGACAACACCTGGGGCGCGGGCCTGGCCTTCGACGGATTTGCCGCCGGAGCGGACATCGTGGTGCACGCCCTGACCAAGTACCCCAGCGGCGGCGGCGACGTCCTCATGGGCAGCGTGGTCACGCGCGACGAAGCGCTGCACCTGAAGCTCAAGCTCGCCCACATGCGCCTGGGCTGGGGCGTAGGCGCGAACGATGCTGAGACGGTGCTGCGGTCCCTGCCTTCGCTGCAGGTGCGTTATCGCGCGCACGATGCGGCGGCGCGCCGGCTCGCGCGGTGGTGCGCGCAGCGCGGGGAGATCGCGCAGGTCCTGCATCCGGCGCTGCCCGGCGCGCCGGGCCACGAGAACTGGAAGGCGCTCTGCGGCGAGCACGGGCTGGCCGCGGGCCTGTTCTCCGTCGTCTTCGACGAGCGGTTCGCGCCGGCGCGCGTCGATGCCTTCTGCGACGCGTTGAAGCTGTTCAAGCTCGGCTACTCCTGGGGCGGGCCGTTGAGCCTGGTGGTGCCCTATGACATCCCGTCGATGCGGAGCGCGCAGTTGGGAACCTGGAAGCACAAGGGGGTGCTCGTGCGGTTTTCGGTGGGCCTGGAGGACGTGGAGGACCTGGAGGCGGACCTGGAGCAGGCGCTTCGCGTGTTGGCGTGACACGTCGGGGTTCGCCTTCGGGCTCACCCCGACCTACGAGGTCCGGCATGACATGTCGGGGTTCGCCTTTCGGGCTCACCGCCGACCTACGCGAGGCAGCCTTTCGTAGGTCGGGGTGAGCGGCGAAGCCCGAACCCCGCCGCAACCACCCCCAACCAAACAAACCCCGACGCCTACCCCGCGACCAACTCCCGCGCCAACACCGCCATCGCCTCCGCCGACCGATCCTTCGGCGCGATCGCCCGCGCCTGCGCGAAGCCCACGAAATTGCGTTGCGTCGAGCTCGCGTAGCCCGGGTCGTAGTGCTTCACCAGCAGCTCGCGCACCACGGGCTCGATCTCGCCGGCGCGCACCTGCGCCTGCCAGGCCTGCACCTGCTCGCGCCCGCGCAGCTGCACCAGGGCGTCCAGGCGCCGGCAGAAGAAATCGGGGTCGCGGCTGAAGAAATCGTAGTCCTCCAGCAGCAGCTTCACGCGCTCGTCGTCGTCGAGGTCCAGCCGCAGGCAGGGACTGGCGCGCATGGCGGCCATCAGCGTCTCGGGCACGGCCACGTTGCCGACCTTCTTGCTCTCGCTTTCCACGTACACGGGAAGGGCGGGGTCGAAGCCGCGCAGCTTCTCCCATACCAGGGTGTCGAAGCGCTTCTGCGTCGGTTGCGGCTGGCCGGGGATCACGCCCAGCACGGAGCTGCGGTGACTGGCCAGGCCTTCCAGGTCCAGCACCTGCGCGCCGGCGGCGTCCAGCGCCTGCAGCAGGCGCGTCTTGCCCGAGCCCGTGGGGCCGCACACCACGCGGTACTGCAGCCGCTGCGCCAGCTCGGGCAGCTGCGCCAGCACGGTGCCGCGGAAGGCCTTGTAGCCGCCTTCGACCAGGTGCACGGTGAAGCCGATCTGCCCCAGCACCAGCGAGAGCGCGCCGCTGCGCTGGCCGCCGCGCCAGCAATAGACCAGCGGCTTCCAGCCCTTGGGCTTGTCCATCACCTCGCGCTCGATGTGGCGCGCGATGTTGGCCGAGACCAGGGCGGCGCCGCGCTTGCGGGCCTCGAAGGGACTGACCTGCTTGTACAGGGTGCCGACCTCGTGGCGTTGGGCGTCGTCCAACGAGGGCCAGTTGATGGCGCCGGGCAGGCGGTCTTCCGCGTATTCGGATTCGCTGCGCGCGTCGATCACGGCGTCGAACTCCGCCAGCCGCGCGATCGCGTCGGCGGCGGGGATGGGCCGCACGCTCATTTCAGCAGCTTCTTCAGTTCGGGCCAGACGTTGTCCAGCATGAGGGGATGCGCTTCCTCGGTGGGATGGATGCGATCGCGCTGGAACAGCCGGGTCGCGTCGGGGCCGTCGGCGACGCCCTTGAGCAGGAACGGCACCACGCCCGCCTTGTGCTGCTTGGCCACCTTCTCGAACAGCCCCGAGAAGCGGTTGGCGTAGTCGCTGCCGTAGTTGGGCGGCACCTGCATGCCCACCAGCAGCACGCGCGCGCCGGCCTTCTGCGCCGATTGCGTCATCTGCGACAGGTTGTCCTCGGTCATGGCCAGGGGCAGGCCGCGCAGGGCATCGTTGCCCCCGAGTTCCAGGATCACATGCGTCGGCTGGTGCTGCTTGAGCAGGGCGGGCAGGCGCGAGCGGCCGCCCGAGGTGGTGTCGCCGCTGATGCTCGCGTTGACCACCTTCGCGGCGATCTTCTCGCGCGCCAGGCGCTGTTCCAGCAGGGCCACCCAGCCGCTGCCGCGCTTCAGGCCATACTCTGCGCTGAGCGAGTCGCCCACCACCAGGATCACGGGCGGGCCGCCCGCGGCCGTCCCGGCGGCGCCATAAGGCAGGGCTAAAGCTGCCGCGATAAAGTCACGCCGCGTCCAGGTACCCAAGCGCATGTCAGAACCCATCATCTCCGTCGAACACATCCACAAGTCCGTCACCGATTCCACCGGCACGCTGGACATTCTCCGCGATATCCATTTCTCGCTGGCTCCGAGGGAAACGGCCGCCATCGTGGGCGCCTCGGGCTCGGGCAAGAGCACGCTGCTGTCCATCATCGCGGGCCTGGACACGCCCACCCGCGGAACGGTGCGCCTGGCGGGCCAGGACCTGTTCGCGCTGGACGAGGATGCGCGCGCCGAACTGCGGGCGCGCAAGGTGGGTTTCGTGTTCCAGAGCTTCCAGCTGATGGGAAACCTGACGGCGCTGGAGAACGTGATGCTGCCGCTGGAACTGGCCGGCACGCCCGACGCCCGCAAGGCCGCCACCGAGATGCTCAGGCGCGTGGGCCTGGGCGAGCGCCTGGGCCACTATCCCAAGGTGCTTTCGGGCGGCGAGCAGCAGCGCGTGGCGCTGGCCCGCGCCTTCGTGGTGCAGCCCGCGGTGCTGCTGGCCGACGAGCCCACCGGCAGCCTGGACTTCGCCACCGGCGAAACCGTGATGCAGCTGATGTTCGAGCTGAACCAGGAGCAGGGCACCACCCTCGTGCTGGTCACGCACGACCGCGGCATCGCGCAGCGTTGCAGCCGGCGCATCACGATCGAGGCCGGCCGCGTCGCGGAGGCCTGAGCGGGGACCGGATAATCGGGGCGATGTCCAGCCCCAAAGTCCTGTTCGGCTTCCACGCCGTGGGGGTGCGCCTGCGCACCGCCCCGCAGTCCATCCTGGAACTCTACGTGGAGGGCACTCGCCGGGATGCCCGCATGCGCCAGTTCCTCCAGAAGGCGCAGGAAGCCGGTCTGCGGCCGATCGAGGCCGACGCCCTGCGGCTGGCGCGCCTGGCGGGCAGCGCCGGGCACCAGGGCGTCGTCGCGCGCGTCGAGCCTCTTCCGGTCACCCATTCCCTGGACGACCTGCTGGACGGCCTGTCCGTGCCGCCGTTGCTGCTGGTGCTGGACGGCGTCACCGACCCGCACAACCTCGGCGCCTGCCTGCGCGTGGCCGATGGCGCCGGCGCGCACGCGGTGATCGCGCCCAAGGACCATGCGGTGGGCATCAACGCCACGGTCGCCAAGGTGGCCAGCGGCGCGGCCGAGACGGTGCCGTACTTCATGGTGACCAACCTCGCGCGTACGCTGGGCGAGCTGAAGGAGCGCAACATCTGGTGCCTGGGCCTGAGCGACGAGGCGACGCAGACGCTGTACCAGTCCGACCTGAAGGCGCCGACGGCGCTGGTGCTGGGCGCCGAGGGCGCCGGGCTGCGCCAGCTCACGCGCAAGACCTGCGACGCGCTGGTGTCCATCCCGATGCTGGGTGCGGTGGAGAGCCTCAACGTGTCGGTGGCCAGCGGCATCTGCCTGTACGAGGCCGTGCGCCAGCGCCTCTGATGCTCGAGACCGTCCGCCAGTGGGTGCGCGAGGCGCACCGCATCGTCGTGCTCACGGGAGCCGGCATGAGCGCGGAGTCGGGCGTGCCGACCTTCCGCGATGCGCAGGGCGGGCTGTGGTCCGATTTCAGCGTGGAGGAACTGGCGACCGAGCAGGGCTTCCGCGCCCGGCCGCAGGTGGTGTGGGACTGGTACGCGGCGCGCCGCGCGGCGATCGCGCAGGTTGCGCCCAATGCCGGCCACGCGGCCATCGCGGATTTCCAGCGCCGGCATCCGGGCCGCATGACCGTGGTGACGCAGAACGTCGACGGCCTGCACCAGCGGGCGGGCTCCACCGGCGTGCTGGCCCTGCACGGCAACATCGCCGAGGACAAGTGGCTGGAGCCGCCGCGGCCGTGCTGCAATGCTTCGGAACCGCAGCCGGGGACGCCTCCGCACTGCGCCACCTGCGGCAACCTGCGCAGACCCGCCGTCGTGTGGTTCGGCGAGATGCTGCCGCTGGACGCATTCGCCGCCGCCGAAGAGGCCGCGGCGGCCTGCGACCTGATGCTGGTCGTGGGTACCTCGGGCGTCGTCTATCCGGCCGCCGGCCTCGCGCGCGGCAGGGAAGGCCGCGTGGTGGTGGTCAATCCCGGGCCCACGGACCTGGACGACGCGGCGGACGTGGTGCTCAGGGGGACGGCCGCCGGGGTGCTGCCGCGGTTGCTCGCCGATTGAGGCGCCTCAGACCCAGCCGAAGGCACCGAGCAGCGCGCCCGCGCCGAGCAGCCACAGCAGGTGCACGCGCGTCTTCCAGACGACCAGCGTACTCGCCAGCGCGACGGCCCAGAAAGGCCAGTGCGACCACGCATAGCCCTGGCCGGTGGCGAGGATCCAGCCGGTGGCAAGCACCAGCGCCACCACCAGCGGCGCCATCCCCTGCTTGAAGGCGCGCACGGCACGCCGGTCGCGGTTGCGGTGGCTCCACTGGTTGGTGAGGTACATCAGCACGGAGCTGGGAAGCAGGATGCCGCCCAGGCACAGGAGCATCCCGAGCAGGGCAGTCCCGAGTCCGCCCGCGTTCAGGCCCACGTGCCAGCCCATGAGGGCCGTGAACAGCACGTTGGGCCCGGGCGCGGCCTGCGCGATCGCGATGGAAGCGCCGAACTGCGGATCGGTGAGCCAGGCCTTTTCCTCGACGAGGTAGCGGTGCATGTCGGGCGCCGTCGTGATGGCGCCGCCCACGCACAGCAGCGACAGGCCCAGGTAGTGGACCAGCAGCGAGACCCAGTCGGCCGTGGCCAAGGCGATGGGGCTCATCCGAGCCGCCTATAGGCCAGCACGCCGGCGACGCCGCCCAGGACCAGCAGCACCCAGGCGAGCGGCAGCCGCAGCAGCGCGATGGCGGCGAAGGCGGCAACGCCGAGCACGGCGCACGAAGGCAGGCCCAGCGCATTGCGCTGAAGCGCGGGCAGCAGCTTTAGTCCCGTCGCCGTGATCAGTCCTGCCGCCACCGCGCCCATGCCGCGCAGGGCGCCGGCGACGTGCGGGTCGGTGGCGAACTTCGCATGAACCAGCGCCAGCGCCAGCACCACCAGCAGCGGGAAGGTGAGCATGCCCGCCAGCGCCGCCAGCGCGCCGCGCCAGCCGAAGTAGCGGCCCCCGAGCATGATCGAGAGGTTGACGACGTTCGGGCCGGGCATCAGCTGCGCCACCGCCCATTCCTCGACGAACTCCTCGCGCGTCATCCAGCGCTTCTTCTCCACCAGCTCGCGCTGCACCACCGCGAGCACGCCGCCGAACCCCTGCAGCGCCAGCACGCTGAAGGAGACGAACAGGTCGGTGAGGGAACGGGGAGCAGCCAGCGGAGCGGCGTCGGGTGGGTGGGACATGGCCGCGCGATTATCCGGCTGCGGCCCGCGTCTTCGCCGGCGCCCGTGGCGACGCTGGCCGCGCCGACCTGCACGCCGGCAGCGATCTCCCGCGGCCTTGCCATCCCGGGCTCGACCCGGGATCCACGCGGCGGTCGATCAAGCGCCGCATGGATTGGGGTCGAGCCCGCAATGACAAGGGCTGGGGGCGGCACGCCGCCTAGACCAGCCGCCGCAGCAGCGCGATGATCCGCTCCGCCTTCTTCCCGTACGGCGGCCGCAGCAGCGCGCTGGCGGCCCAGCGTGACTGCTCGAAGACCGGCTTGTCCTTGGAGAACAGGCGGAAGCCGTGCTCGCCGTGGTACGCGCCGATGCCGCTGTCGCCGATGCCGCCGAAGGGCAGGTTCTCCTGCGCGATGTGCAGCAGCACGTCGTTGACGGTCACGCCGCCGGAGATCGTGCGCGTGAGCACCTCGCGCCGGCGCGCGGCGTCGCGGCCGAACCAGTACAGCGCCAGCGGCCGCGGCCGCTCGTTGACGAAGGCGATGGCGTCCTCGGGCGTGCCATAGCCCACCAGGGGCAGCAGCGGGCCGAAGATCTCCTCGCGCATCACGGCCATGTCCGCCTGCACGTCCAGCAGCAGGGCCGGGCGAAGCTTGCGACGCTCGGGTTGCTCCACCTCGCCGGCCGGCGCGATGGACAGGAGCCGCGCGCCGCGTGCCTGCGCATCGGCGGCCAGCTGCTGCAGCCGCGCGTAGTGGCGCGCGTTGACGATGCTGGTGTAGTCGGGGTTGTCCTCCAGCCGCGGGTACATCCGCAGCACGGCCTCGCGGTAGGCATCGGCGAAGGCATCGCGCTGCGCATGCGGCACGAGCACGTAGTCGGGCGCGATGCAGGTCTGGCCCGCGTTGAACAACTTGCCGGCGGCGATCCGCGCGGCAGCTTCCGCGATGTCCGCGCTGGTGTCCACGATCGCCGGCGACTTGCCGCCCAGTTCCAGCGTCACCGGCGTCAGGTTGGCGGCGGCTGCCAGGGCGACCTGCCGGCCGACGGCGGTCGAGCCGGTGAAGAACAGGTGGTCGAAGGGCAGGGCGGCGAAGGCGCGGCCCAGGTCCGCATCGCCCAGCACGACCGCGCATTCCTCGGGCGCGAAGGTCTCGGCGATGCACCGCGCCAGCAGCGCGGAAAAGCCCGGCGTGATCTCGCTGGGCTTCAGGAGGACGCGGTTGCCCGCCGCCAGCGCGGCGACGGCGGGCGCCAGCGCGAGCTGCAGCGGGTAGTTCCACGGACTGATGACGCCGACCACGCCCACCGGCTGCGGCAGGATGCGGCTGGTGCCGGGCAGCGAGTGGAAGGACGTGGCGACGCGCCGCGCCTTCATCCAGCGCGCGAGGTGCCGACGCGTGTGCGCCAGCCCGGCCAGCACGATGAAGGTTTCGGCGATCGCGGTCTCGTGCAGCGAGCGGTTGCCGAAGTCCGCGGAGATGGCGCGCGCGAAATCGTCGGCGTTCCGTTCCAGCATCGCGCGCAGCCGCCGCAGGCGGTCGAGGCGCACCTGCAGCGAAGGCCAGGGTTCGCGCGCGAACGCCTCCCGCTGCGCGGCGAACAGCACGGCCAGCGGGGGCGCGGCGGCGTCCATGCCTAGTACCGCGGCGCGTGGCGGCGGATCGCTTCCTTCACCTGCGGGGCCACCACGAAGCCGGGGCCGTACTTCGCCGCCAGCACCTCGGCGCGGTGCAGGAAGGCGTCGATGCCGGTGCCGTAGACGAACTGCAGCGCGCCGCCCGTCCAGCCGGGAAAGCCGATGCCGAAGATCGAACCGATGTTGGCGTCGTGCACGCTGGTCAGCACGCCTTGGGCGAGGCAGCGCGCCGTCTCGATGGACTGGCGGTACAGCAGGCGGTCCTTGAGGTCCTGCAGGTCCCACTGCGCATCCGGCTTCTCGAACAGTTCCTTCAGCCGCGGCCACAGGAACTTCTTCGCCCCCTTCTCGCGGGGATATTCGTAGAAGCCGCCGCCGGCCGCGCGGCCGTTGCGGTCGAACTCCTTGACCATGCGTTCGACCAGCAGCTCGCCGGGCGAGGCGATGTAGGTCTCGCCTTCGGCGCGGAAGTCGGCGCGGGTCTGGTCCAGCACGTGCACGGACAGCGACAGCGCCGTCTCGTCCAGCACCGCGAGGGGACCCACCGGCATGCCGGCCTGCAGGCCCGCCTGTTCCACGACGGCGGCGGGAATGCCTTCGCCGACCATCGCCGCGCCTTCCATGACGAAGGTGCCGAACACGCGGCTGGTGAAGAAGCCGCGGCTGTCGTTGACCACGATCGGGATCTTGCCCAGCGCCTGCACGTAGTCGAAGGCGCGCGCCACGGTCTCGTCGTCGGTCTCCTGGCCGCGGATGATCTCCACCAGCTTCATCTTGTCGACCGGGCTGAAGAAATGGATGCCGACGAACTTCCGCGGCCGTGCGCTGGCCTTCGCCAGGCCGGTGATCGGCAGCGTGGAGGTGTTGCTCGCGAAGATGCCGTCGGCGGCCAGCATGGCCTCGGCTTCCTTCGTCACCTTCGCCTTCAGCTCGCGGTTCTCGAACACCGCCTCGACGACCAGGTCGCAGTCCTTCAGGTCCTGCGCAGACTCCGTGGGCGTGATGCGCGCGAGCAGGGCGGCCTGGTCGTGCGGGCCCATGCGACCCTTCTCCACCCGGGCCTGCGAGAGCTTCAGGCTGTAGGCCTTGCCGGCCTCCGCCTTGTCCATCGACACGTCCTTCAGCACGGTGGCGATGCCGCGGCTGGCCTGCGCCCAGGCGATGCCCGCGCCCATCATGCCGGCGCCGAGGATGCCTACCTTGCGCGGCGCGAAGCGGCCTTCCCACTTCGGGCGCGACTGGCCGGACCGGATCGCGTTCATGTTGAAGAAGAACGTGTTGATCATGTTCTTCGCCACCGGCGAGACGATCAGGCGCGCGAGGTAGCGGCTCTCGATGCGCAGCGCGGTGTCGAAGTCGACCTGCGCGCCTTCCACCATCGCGGCCAGCGCGTATTCGGGTGCGGGGTAGAGGCCGCGCGTCTTCTGCTTCAGCATGGCGGGCGCCACCGACAGCATGCCCGCGACCTTGGGGTTGGACGGCGTGCCGCCCGGCATGCGGTAGTCCTTCGCGTCCCAGGGCTGCTGCGCCTGCGGGTTGGCGGCTATCCAGGCCAGCGCCGCGGCGCGCAGGGCGCCCGCGTCCGGCACGAGTTCGTGCACCAGGCCCAGCTCCAGCGCCTCGCGCGGGCCGAACAGGCGGCTGTCGAGGATGTAGGGCTGTGCGCCCATCAGGCCCAGCAGGCGCGTCATCTTCGTGATGCCGGAGGCGCCGGGGATCAGGCCCAGCGTGATCTCCGGCAAGCCGAACTGGATCTTCGGGTTGTCGACGGCCACGCGGTGGTGCGCGACCAGCGCCACTTCCCAGCCGCCGCCCAGCGCCGTGCCGTTCAGGCAGGCGACCACCGGCTTGCCCAGGGTCTCCAGCGTGCGGAAGTTCTTCTTGACCTGCTCGATCTCGCGGAAGACCGCGGGCGCGTCCTCCTGCTTCAGGCGCATCGTGCCCTTGAGGTCGGCGCCGGCGAAGAAGGTGCTCTTGGCCGAGGCGAGCACGATGCCGCGGATCGCCTCGCGGTCCTGCAGCACCTGCTGCACGGCGGCGGTGAGGTCCTCCTGCCATTGCAGGCACATCGTGTTGACGGCGGAGCCGGGCTCGTCGAAGGTGAGCGTGGCGATGCCGTCGGCCAGTTCGTAGCGGATGGTCTTCATGCGGGCCTCAGATGCGTTCGACGATGGTGGCGATGCCCATGCCGCCGCCCACGCACAGCGTGGCGAGGCCGTAGCGCAGCTTGCGCCGGTGGAGCTCGTCCACCAGGGTGTTGAGGATCATCGCGCCGGTGGCGCCCAGCGGATGGCCCATCGCGATCGCGCCGCCGTTGACGTTCACCTTCTCGTGCGGCACGCCCATCTCGCGCATGAACTTCATGGGCACGGCGGCGAAGGCCTCGTTCACCTCGAACAGGTCGAGCTGGTCGACGGCCATGCCGGCCTTGGCCAGCGCCTTGCGCGCGGCCGGCATCGGGCCGGTGAGCATGATGGTCGGATCGGCGCCGGACAGCGCGGCCGCCACGATGCGCGCGCGCGGTGTGAAGCCGTGCGCCTTGCCCGCGGCCTCGCTGCCTATGAGGACGGCCGCCGCGCCATCGACGATGCCCGACGAGTTGCCCGCATGGTGCACGTGCTGGATCCGCTCGACCTGCGGATAGCGGCTGATCGCCACCTGGTCGAAGCCCATGGCGCCCAGCTGCTCGAAGGCGGGCTTGAGCGACGCCAGGCCTTCCATGGTCGTGTGCGGCTTGATGAATTCGTCCTGGTCCAGGATCACCTGGTCCAGCGCGTCCCTCACGGCCACGACGGAGCCGGCGAAGAAGCCGCCCTCGCGGGCGCGCGCGGCGCGCTTCTGGGATTCCAGCGCGAAGGCGTCCACGTCCTCGCGCGTGAAGCCTTCCAGCGTGGCGATGAGGTCCGCGCCTATGCCTTGCGGCACGAAGGCAGTGGCGGAATTGGTCTCGGGGTCCTGCGCCCAGGCGCCGCCGTCCGAGCCGATCGGCACGCGGCTCATGCTCTCCACGCCGCCGGCGACCACCAGGTCTTCCCAGCCGGAGCGCACCTTCTGCGCCGCCATGTTCACCGCTTCCAGGCCCGAGGCGCAGAAGCGGTTCAGCTGCACGCCGGAGCAGCGCCAGTCCCAGCCCGCCTTGAGCGCGGCCACCTTGGCGATCACCGAACCCTGCTCGCCGATGGGGGAGACGACGCCCATCACCACGTCGTCGACCTGGCCCGTGTCGAAGTCGCCCCGCCGCTGCAGCTCGGCGAGCACGCCGGCCAGCAGGTTGACGGGCTTGACCTCGTGCAGGCTGCCGTCCTTCTTGCCCTTGCCGCGGGGGGTGCGGACGGCGTCGTAGACGAATGCTTCCATCGCGTGTTCTCCTGGGGTTTCCGCGCAGTATAGGCATCCCCAACCAAGCGGGCGCTTGGTGAAATCCTGCAGGGCTGCGCGCCCGGGCGGCGGGTAAAGTCCGCCCACCATGATCGAACGCACCCTCTTCACCCCGGACCACGAGGCCTTCCGCGACGCCTTCCGCAAGTTCGTCGAGAAGGAGGTCGCCCCTTTCCACGACCAGTGGGAGGAGGAGGGCTACGTGGACCGCGCCCTGTGGAACAAGGCCGGCGCCAACGGCTACCTGTGCCCCACGATGCCGGAGGAATACGGCGGCGCGGGCGTGGACAAGCTCTACTCGGTGATCCAGATGGAGGAACTCGCGCGCGGCGGCTTCACCGGCGTGGGCTTCGGCCTGCACAGCGAGATCGTCGCGCCGTACATCCTCCACTATGGGACCGAGGAGCAGAAGAAGCGCTACCTGCCGAAGCTGGCGAGCGGCGAGATGGTGGGCGCCATCGCGATGAGCGAGCCCGTCGCCGGCAGCGACCTGCAGGGCATCCGCAGCACCGCGATCCGCCAGGCCGACGGCAGCTACCTCCTGAACGGCAGCAAGACCTTCATCACCAACGGCTGGCACGCGGACCTCGTGGTGGTGGTCGCCAAGACCGATCCCGCCGCCGGCGCCAAGGGCACCAGCCTGCTGCTGGTGGAGCGCGGCATGCCGGGTTTCGACAAGGGCAAGCGGCTGAAGAAGCTCGGGCTGAAGGCGCAGGACACCTCGGAGCTGTTCTTCGACAACGTGCGCGTGCCGGCGGACAACCTGCTGGGCGGCGCGGCGCTGGAGAACCGCGGCTTCGTGTGCCTGATGGAGCAGCTGCCCTGGGAGCGCATCCAGATCGCGGTGACGGCGGTAGCCGCGGCGCAGGCGGCGATCGACTGGACGGTCCACTACGTGAAGGACCGCAAGGTCTTCGGCCAGCCGGTGGCCGCCTTCCAGAACACGCGCTACAAGCTGGCCGAGCTGCAGACCGAGGTGCAGGTGGCGCGCGTGTTCGTCGACAAGTGCCTGGAGCTCGTGCTGCAGGACAAGCTGGACACCGCCACGGCCAGCATGGCCAAGTACTGGACCAGCGACCTGCAGTGCAAGGTGATGGACGAATGCGTCCAGCTGCACGGCGGCTACGGCTTCATGTGGGAGTACCCGATCACGCGCGCCTACGCGGACGCGCGGGTGCAGCGCATCTATGGCGGCACCAACGAGATCATGAAGGAGGTCATCACCCGGTCCATGGGCCTGGGCGCAAAATAGGGTCCATGCTCCGTACGCTGAAAGACCTGTTCGATTCGCTCTCGCCGCGGCCGGCGCCGTCGCCCGCGCAGGAACAGCACCTGCTGCAGCTGGCCTGCGCCGTGCTGCTGATGGAAGTCATGCGGGCCGAGCCCGACCTGCGCCCCGAGGAGCGCGAGGCCGTGCTGGCCGCCCTGCGCCGCAAGTTCGACCTGTCGCCCGACGAGCTCGAGCGGCTGGTGGAACTGGCCGACGAGAAGGCGCGCACCGCCAACGACTTCTTTGCCTTCACCTCGACGCTGAACGACAGCTTCAGCCACGAGCAGAAGGTGCGCATCGTCGAATTCATGTGGCAAGTGGCCTATGCCGACGGCGCGATCGGCGAGAACGAGAACCACCTCATCTCGAAGGTGGCGGGCCTGCTGCACGTCACGCACGGCGAGTACATCGCGGCCAAGCTGCACGCCCGGCAGGCCGCCGGGCTGGGCGCAGCCTGAAGGGCGGCCCGCTGTCGTTTCCACTGGAGGAGGAGTCGGGATGCTCTACACGGGAAGCTGCCATTGCGGCCGCATCCGCTACGAGGTCGAAGGCGAGGTCGACGCCGGCCTGGCCTGCAATTGCTCGATGTGCTCCCGCAAGGGATCGCTGCTGTGGTTCGTGCCGCGCGACAAGCTCAGGCTGCTCACGCCCGACGAAGACGCGGCCACGTACATGTTCAACAAGCACGTGATCCGGCACCGCTTCTGCCCGGACTGCGGCATCCACACCCATGGGGAAGGGGCGGCGCCGGGCGGCGGGGAGATGGCGGCGATCAACCTGCGCACGCTGGAGGATTTCGACCTCGCCGCCGTGCCCGTGAAGCACTTCGACGGCCGCTCGCGCTAGGCGCGCGTGGCCTTCAGGCGCGGCCGGCGCAGGTCCGGCTGCCGGCCTGGACCGAGGCCACCGTGGCCGTGGCGGCAGGGCATTGCGCCACCGGCACCGAGGCCGCGCGGGCCGGCATCACGGTGAGATAGACGGCCGTCCCAATCGTCCCGATGACGAAGACCGTGGTGCCGAACAGCAGGTACCAGGGCCAGCTGGTGGACGGATTCAGGAAGGTCCAGAGCGTCTGCGGCGCGGCCGGCACCGCCGCGCGAGGCCGGGGCGTGCGTTCGGCGCGGCGGATCCAGAGGTCGTGCTCGGCGCGGCGGTGCGCGTCCGACAGCACTTCGTAGGCGGCGTTGATGGCGGCCATGGCCCGTGCGGCATTGGCGTTGCCGGGCATCTTGTCGGGGTGGTACTTCTGCGCCAGCTTGCGGTAGGCGGCGCGCACGCGCTCGGGCGAGGCGTTCCGCTCGACCTGGAGCACGTCGTAATAGGTGGGCATGCGCTCGACCATCGCTACGATTTTCATAGCCCCGCCGTGGCCGCGTCCAGAAAAATCCTGCTCGGGCTCTGCGTGCTGTGGGCTCGCTGCTACAAAAACAGCAGCGTTCAGGCGGTGCGGTGGCGGAAGAACGAGGTGACGAAGAGCCGCGGGATCGGGATGTGGTCCTGCAGGCGCTGCGCGGCCAGTCGCTTGGCCTGCGTGGGCAGGGTGGAGATCTCGTTGCTGGCATCGAGCGCCACGGCCGCCAGCGCGGATTCGGCGCTGCGGTGGTTCTCCCCGCCGAAGATCTTGAAGGCGCAGTCCGCGTCCCAGTAGCTGTCCGGGCGGGTCCAGCACACCTTGGCGTAGCTCGCGTAGCGCTCGCCTTCGTCGGCGGGGGCGGCGTAGGCCGCCAGCCAGAAGCCATTGACCGGGCCCCAGATCCTTTCCATGTGCTGTCCCTCGTACTGCATGCCTGGGCGAGGAGTGTGCGTCAGCCGAGGCGCGGCCGTGCCTTCGCAGGGCGAAGTCGCGGCGTGGTCCTACAAGGTGAAGGGGAGGCGGCGCGGAACCAGCGCGGCCATGGCGCCGCGCGAGCCGCCTAGAAGATGTCCGGTTCCCCGGCGGGTTCGCCGCGCTGCGTCTGCAGGTAGTCGAAGTCGCAACCCTCGTTGGCCTGCAGGATGTGCTGCGTGAACATCCAGCCGTAGCCGCGCTGGAAGCGCGCCGGCGGCTGCGCCCAGGCGGCCCGGCGGCGGGCGAGTTCCCCGTCGGGCACCTCCATGTGGATGCTGCGCGCGGCCACGTCCACGGTGATGCGATCGCCGGAGCGCACCAGGGCGAGATTGCCGCCCACGAAGGCCTCGGGCGCGACGTGCAGCACGCAGGCGCCGTAGCTGGTGCCGCTCATGCGCGCGTCGCTGATGCGCAGCATGTCCCGCTTGCCTTCCTTCAGCAGCTTCACGGGCATCGGGATCATTCCCCACTCGGGCATGCCGGGGCCGCCCTTGGGGCCTGCGTTGCGCAGCACGATCACGTGGTCTTCGGTCACGTCCGCTTGGGGATCGTCCAGCAGCTTCTTGAGGGAAGGATAGTCGTCGAACACCAGCGCCGGCCCGCTGTGGCGCAGGAACTTCGGGTCCATGGCCGAGGGCTTGATCACGCAGCCGTCCGGCGCCAGGTTGCCGCGCAGCACGGCCAGCGAGCCTTCCGCATAGACCGGGTTGGCCAGCGGCCGGATGACGTCGTCGTTGAAGGACTCGGCGCCTTCGATGTTCTCGCCGAGGGTGCGGCCGGTCACGGTCAGCGCGTCCAGGTGCAGGAAGGGCTTCAGGCGCTGCATGAGCGCCGGCAGCCCGCCGGCGTAGTGGAAGTCCTCCATCAGGTACTGGCTGCTGCCGTTGGGGCGGATGTTGGCCAGCACCGGCACTTCGCGGCTGGCGCGGTCGAAGTCGGCCAGGGAGATGTCCTGCCCCGCGCGGCGCGCCTGCGCGATGACGTGGATGATGGCGTTGGTCGAACAACCCAGCGCCATCGCCACGGTGATGCCGTTGAGGTAGGCCTCGCGGGTCTGGATGCGGTCGGGGCGCAGGTCCTCATGGACCATCTCCACGATGCGGCGGCCGCACTGGGCCGCCATGCGCTGGTGGTTAGCGTCCACGGCGGGAATGGAGGCGGCGCCCGGCAGGGCCATGCCGATCGCCTCGGCGATGGAGGTCATCGTGCTGGCCGTGCCCATGGTCATGCAGGTGCCGGCGCTGCGGGCGATCCCGCCGATGATGGACTGCCATTGCGGCTCGGTGATGGTGCCGGCGCGGCGCTCGTCCCAGTACTTGAAGGCGTCGGAGCCCGATCCCAGGGTCTGGCCGCGCGACATCCCGCGCAGCATGGGGCCCGCCGGCAGGAAGATCGCCGGCACGCCCGCGCTGGTGGCGCCCAGCAGCATGGCCGGCGTGGTCTTGTCGCAGCCGCCCATGAGGACCACGCCGTCGACCGGGTAGGCGCGGATCATCTCCTCCACCTCCATCGCCAGCATGTTGCGGTAGAGCAGGGCGGAGGGCTTGATCAGGTTCTCGCCCAGCGACACCGTGGGCAGCTCCAGCGGGAAGCCGCCGGCCTGCAGCACGCCCCGCTTGACCTCCTCGGCCCGGTGCTTGAAGTGCTGGTGGCAGGGGTTGTAGTCGTTCCAGTTGTTCAGGATGGCGATGACCGGCTTGCCTTCCCAGTCCTGTGGCTCGTAGCCCATCTGCATCACGCGCGAGCGGTGGTTGAAGCTGCGGAAGTCGTCCCGGTCCAGCCAGCGCTGGCTGCGCAGTTTGTCGAGCTTGGCCATGGGCGTAGTGTGCCCGCAACCGCCCCGTTTCATGCCCGGCAACAGCGTGGGGCAAACCGGGGCTTGGCGGGTGTTCGGAGCTTGGACGCGCGACAATAAAAAATCCCCCGGGGCCACGGGGCTCCGAGGGATAAGTAGCCGGGAAAGAAACTTGAAAAAGAACCCGGCTCCCTGATTCAGATTGCAGGACGCGTGCCGGGTTCCCCCCGTCGCCGCGCCCGCGTCCCCCGTGGCGAAACGCCGCCGGGACCCTTCGTGAATTTGTCACGAGCGACTGTGGCGGGACTGTCGCAGCCCCCGGTTTGAACTCGCTTCGAAGGAACCCTTTCTGTAGGATGACTCTGACAACAGAGGCCACCGCAGTCTGGCCGAAGTTGTAAGGAATTCCGGGCTGGCGCCCCGCCGCGCCGCCCTCGAACAGGAACACCATGGCCGATCTCTCCGCCAGCAAAGAATCCGTGGAAGCGCCCGACGCGCAGGCGCCCTCCAGCCCTTGGCTCAACATCCGCAAGTGGGGCGCGCGCCTGTCCGACTGGTTCACCATCCAGTCCACGGCGGTCAAGCTGATGGTGCTGGCCGTCGTCATCCTGATTCCCGTGACCGCCACCTACTCCGTGGTGGTGTGGCAACGCCAGGCCGCCGTGGCCGAAGAGGTCAAGGCCATGGCCGCGCAGTCCGGCGCCGATGCGCTGTGGACGCTCAACGACAAGCTGCCGGTGGTTTTCGGTTCCGGCTCGGTCCTGGGCTTCCTGGAAGCCAACAAGGTGGACCGCATCACGGTGATCTACAAGCCGCTGATGTGGAATGTCTCCGAGCGCATCGTGCTGATCGAGTCGGGCGGCAGGCAGTACGCCTACTACCCGAGCGACATGGAGACCAAGATCTTCTCGGACAAGGCCGTCAATGCGCCCTGGGGCAGCAAGCTGGTCTTCATCCCGCGCGCGGAACTCTCCGAAGCCAGCGTCGCCATGCTGGAGCGCCTGGACGAGCGCTTCGCCGGCGCCCGCCCGCAGTCGGAGAAGGACGGCTGGAAGGCCGGCGTGAGCGGCGTGCTGTCCGCCGCGCTGACGCTGGGCCTGCTGGGCTTCCTCGCCTTCCACCTCAAGGGCCAGTTCAAGTCGCTGCGCTTCATCGAGCCCGGCCAGGTGCACGGCTCCATCGACGACCTCGTGGGCATGGACGACATCAAGTCCGAGGTGCGCCAGATCAAGGACCAGTACGAGCGGCGCGCCGCCTACGCGGAATACGGCATCGAGAAGCCGTTCAACGTGATGTTCAGCGGCCCGGCGGGCACCGGCAAGACCAAGCTCGCGAGCTACCTGGCCAAGGAACTGAACCTGCCGATCCTGTTCCACTCGGCGGCCAACCTCGAGACCGGCTACGTGGCGGGCGGCTCCAACACGCTGGCGCGCATCGCCTCCATGGCCAAGCGCCGCAAGCGCTGCATCGTCTTCCTCGACGAGGCGCAGGACCTGTTCATGAAGCGCGGCGGCCACCGCAAGTTCGACGACGACACGCAGAACATGCTGCTGGCGATCCTGGACGGCGTGCGCACGAAGAGCGACGCCGAGATCATCTGGATCGTGGCCTCCAACTTCAACAGCGAGTCCATGCCGATGGACGAGGCCATGCTGCGCCGCTTCCAGATGAAGGTGGACTTCCGCATGCCCAACAAGGAAGAGCGCCACGCGATCATCGAGCACTACCTGGCGCAGCGCGCCGACAAGGTGGCCGGCGACCTCGACCTGCGCCACATCGTGGAAGTGACGGAGGGCCGCAGCCCCGCCGACCTCGAGACTATCGTCAACCAGGCCGGCATCACCGCGGTGCAGGGCGGAGAGCTGATCGACGGCGAGACCCTGATGCACGCCGCCGAGCGCGTGATGGTGGGCAACGTCAACGCCAACACCACCAAGGAGCGCGAGCGCGACCGCCGGATCATCGCGATCCACGAGTGGGGCCACTTCCTGGTGGACTTCGAGCTGGAGCGCAAGAAGGCCGGCGGCGACTGGGAGAAGGTGCTGGGCGAGATGAAGACCATCAAGATCTCGCTGAAGGCCAACCCGCGCAACAACGCGCTGGGCTTCGTCTTCCACAAGCAGGGCTCCAACCTGCTCAAGACCAAGGCCGACATCGAGCACGACGTGCGCGTGCTCCTGGGCGGCATGGCCAACGAGGAACTCTTCTTCGGCGAGGAGGGCACCACCAACGGCGCCCACAACGACATCACGCGCGTCACCAAGCTGCTGCACCACGCGGTGGCCGAGATGGGCATGTACCGCAAGACGCGCCTGAACTTCGGCGCGCTGAACGAGGGCAACAACCGCACGGTGGACGAGGAGACGCGCTCCATCATGGAGATGCAGTCCGAGCGCCTCTACGGCGAGACCAAGGCCACGCTGGCCCGCCTGAAGCCGTTGACCGAGCACCTGGCCGGCAAGCTGATGGAAGCGGGCGAGATGAGCCTGAAGGAAGCGCTCTTCGAGATCCGTTCCTTCGAAGCCGCTTGCTTCAGCTTCGACTCCCGCGTGGGCCTCAACGGCGCCGCGAGCGCGCAGCCGACGCCGGACGCCGCCTGAGGCGCGTCCGCCACCAACGAAAAGGCCCGCTCGCGCGGGCCTTTTGCATTCCGGGGCGAGGCCTACTTCTTCGGGGCCGGCGCGGCCTGGCCGCTGCCGCCGGCGGGCGACGCGGGCACGCCCAGCTTCTTGGCGAAGTTCTCTTCCAGCGCGCGCAGGCGCGGTTCCACCTGGGGACGCGTGTCGGCCACCACCTTCTCCAGCAGTGCGCGCTGCATCTCGCCGCCGAGGGCGTTGAACTTGGCCAGCACCGGGGATTCGAGCAGCGTGGCGAGCTGCTTGAGCTCCTCCTCGGAGAACTTGGACTCCAGCATCGGCGTGACGACGCCCGGCGCGAGCTGCAGGGCGCGCTGGCGCACCATGCCGGTCGTGTCGTCGACGTACTTGCGGGCGTCGGCCTGCATTTCCTTGGCCAGGGCTTCGCGCTTGTCGGCGGCCACGCGCTGCTGCAGGGCGCCGCCGGCGGCGTCCATCAGCGGCAGCACGGAGTCCTGCACGAGGGCCCGAGCCATGTTCTCGATGCCCCCTTGCTGCACCTTCAGGATGCGCGCGATGGCTTCCTTCTTGGCAGGGGTGGATTGGGCCTGCACGCTGGCGCAGGCGGAGGCGGCGATCGCGAGGATCAGCAGGGATTTGCGGTACATCGCGGCAGTGTAATGCGGCGAAGTAACGCAAAGGTTACGCGCTCGGGCCTTCTTTCCTGCGGCGCGCGCCCATGCGGCGCAGCCCGCGGCGCTCGGCGGGATCGGCCGAGGCGACGGGCCGTGCCACGACGTCCGTGATGTCGACCGGCAGGCGCCGCTTGGGCTCGCGGTAGTGGTCCCAGGCCTTCTTCGCCAGGCCGGACGTGACGGCGAAAACGATCAGCTTGCGCAGCAGCATGGGTGCATCTCCTTGTTGCCGCGATCGTCGGCCGGGGGCCGGGGAGGGCTTGTAGTCTGGCGGCCATCGCCGGGGCAGGACGGAGGGCGTTTTGCGCATCGCGCGTCCTACAGCCGCGCCAAGCGCGGTCGCACTGCTTCAAGGTGGCTTGTCTTGCCGCGCCAGCCCGGATGCCTTCCTAAGCTGGAAGCATCGGAAAAGCGGAGACAGACCATGTCCGAAGACCTGAGCAAGTCCGGTGCCGAGCAGCTCCTGATCCACCTGGAACCCGATTGGGAACGCCGCAACTGGTGCCGCTGGCTGGGGTGCAGCGAGGAGGAACTGGAGCATGCCGTGGCCTACGTGGGCCATGACCCCGACAACGTGCGCCGCTTCCTGCGCCAGGCGCGCTGAGCGCGCGGCCGATGCCGCGGCCGTTTCGCCCTAGACTCGGGAGACAGTGCAAGACGGCAACCTGACCCTCGCCGAACCCGCGGCCCGCCAGCTGGTCCTGGTGCGTGCCATCGAAGACGTGGACACGCACGGGCGCCTTCTGAGCGTCGTCGAGCGCGACGAGATCGAGCGCGAGGCGCTCGCAGCCAGCCGGCGCACGTCGGGCGGCGGCGTCGACGCCGCGCAGTACCTGCAGCAGCGCGCCCAGCGCGTGCTGGCCGCGGTCGAGAACCGCAACCCGCGCCTGGCGGCCCTGCACCAGGGCGAACCCTGGCGCGGTTGGCTGATGGCGGGATTGCCGCTCGCGGCCTGCGTGCTCGGGACCGTCATCGACCGGATCGACAACCCGCAGCAGGTGAACATGCTTTCGCCGCCGCTGCTGGGCGTGCTGGCCTGGAACCTCCTCGCCTACCTCCTGCTGTTCGTGTCGCTGCTGCTTCCCGCCCCGTGGGTGCGGCGCATGCCGCTCGCGCCCGTGCAGCAGTGGATCGCCAGCGGGGGCACCCGCCGCACCGGCCGGGTGCGGCGCGATGTCCTGGCGCGCTTCCACGCGCTCTGGCTGCGCGCCGCCGGCGCGCAGCAGGCCTGGTGGTGGAAGCAGCTGCTGCACCTGGCGGCCGCGGGCTGGGCCCTGGGCCTGGCGTTCTCCATCGTGCTGGGCGGCGTGGTGCGCGAGTACCGCGTGGGCTGGGAAAGCACGCTGCTCGACGTCCAGCAGGTGCATGACTTCCTGAGCGTGCTGTTCGCGCCGGTGGTGGCGCTGTTGCCCTTCGATCCCTTCACCGTCGCGGACCTGCAGCGCATGGCCTTCCGCTCCGGCGCGCTGGTGGGCCTGGACGAGGCGAGGCGCTGGGTGTGGATGTACGTGGCGCTGCTGTTCGTGCTGGTGGTCGCGCCGCGCCTGCTGCTCGCCGCCTGGGCGGCGTGGCGCCGGCGGCGACTGGGCCACGCCGTGACCATCGACCTGCGGGATCCCTACTACGTGCAGGTGCTCGCGCGCGTGAGCCCGGCGCGCGTCACCTTCGGCCTGCTCGCGCCGGAAGGAGCGGGGCGCGAGGCGATCCTGCGCATGCTGCGGCAGGTGGCCGACCATCCGCCGCGGGATGCCGGGCCCTGGACCGTCCTGGGCACATCGCGCGGCGACCTGCTGCGCGTTTGCGACGTCCCGCCCGGCTTTCATCCGCCGGCGGCCCAGGTCACCACGGAGGCCGGCAACGGCAGCCCCGCGCAGGCCTGGCTGCAGGACCTGATCGGGCGCTTCCGCACGCCGGTGCGCACGCAGGAACACGACGCGGTGCAGGCGATGCTGGCCGACACCGACCTGGTGCTGCTCGCGCTGGAACGCCCTTCCGACCTGGAGGATCTCTCCCGCCTGCTGCAGTGGGTGGCGCAGCCCGCGCTGGTGCTGGTGCCGGGCGAAGCCGCGGCCTGGCGCGCGGCGGTGCTGCGCCTCGGCTTGGCCGCGGAGGTGCTCCCGCTGGCCCGCAGCACGGCGCACTGGATGTGCGACACGCAGCTGCTGGATGCGGCGCTCGCGCGGCTGGCGCCGGCCAAGCGCGCCGGCTTCGAGCGCCTGGCGGCGGCCTGGCAGGATCGCAATGCGGCGCGCTTCGCCGAGGCGATGCGCTTGCTGGCATCGGAACTGGTGCGCGCCGCGCGCGACAGCGAGGAGGCGGGCAGCGCGCCGCTCGGGCTGCGCCAGCTGGTGAAC
>JAEZEB010000131.1 GCA_023438115.1 Pseudomonadota bacterium
GCAAGGCGCCGCGAGGTGCAGGATATCAACGGCGCCTTGCGGCGCCTTGCCGCAACGTGTCCGAGTCGACCGGCCTGTTAGCCCTCAGCGCCCGGAAGCTTAAACGCATGCATTTGTCTCCAGTGACCTAGTGAGTTTTCCAGCAGATCGATCGAGGTGCAAGTGCTACGGATAGCACCGTTTTCTCCCAACCAGGCATGCACTTGCAGAGCCGCGGCGTCTGCGTGTTCGGCGCTTCCATCCGCGATTGTCAAGTGAGGAACGATGCCGTCGTGCCTGCCTCCGTAGGGAGGGTACTCGGGGAAAGCTCGGACCAAAGCTTGAGTAAGGGAAACGAACGGCACGGAAGGCTCCGGCGCCAGATATGCGGTCTCCGGAAATCGGCCGATCTGGCGAAAGTGAAACTCAAAGGAGCTGACCGATCGGAGCGCGTTGCACACAGCATCCAGCACTTTGCCGTCGATCGCCAAGGGATCCATGAACGGAACGAGCACCGTGACGTGGGCAGGGACACCGAGCCGAGCGGACGCGTCATAGCGGAGCCGCATCTCTCCAACGCAGGCCTCCGCCTCAGGCACCCGGACAATGAAAGCGCTCGTTGCCACTGAGGGCTAACGTGAAGGTGACCGGCACGTTGCGGCAAGGGGCCGCGAGGTGCAGGATATCCAGCGGCGCCTCGCGGCCCCTTGCCGCAACGTGTCCGAGTCGACCGACAAGTTAGGCGGCATTGCTCGCAAGCTTCGTTTGGACCAGATGCACAATGTCCGAAACCGTCTTTGCGCGCTGAGCCTCTTCGTCAGAGATCTTGATTCCAAAGCGCTCCTCCAAAGCACAGACTATCTCCACATTCGCGAGCGAATCAAAGTCCCAGAAGAAGGCTAGCTCCTTCGAGAAGTCGTCCGTGTCTCGCAGGCGAGACAGATCGGCGGAAAGCTGCTCCTCGAGGGTTAGCCGCACTCCAGCAGCCACGGCGAGGGGGACGCCTTTGCTCCGGAAGTGCCGGTCATAGAACGCTTCCGTGGACAGCGCTTCTCGCCCTGCGAACGCCGCCTCGATCTTTCTGGAGCGTCGAAGCGAGTCCAAGCGCACCAGGATGGTCAGCAGGACAACGCCGCCTAGCAAGGCAATAACGGTTTTCAATGCCGTCTAACGTGATGTATCCGCCGATTCCGCTGGATAACCTGGCGTGCTGGCGGATAACCTGGGATCAGGATAGGGCCGGATATCACAACCAGCGCGACGCGGCGGCCAGTATGCTGGATGAATGCACAGGTATAACCGAGTCGGCAAAGTCGCTGCTCCTGCGTTTGCTTCTACGCGCTTGCTTGACCAGGTCCGCGAGCGCATTCGTTATCTTCACTATAGCCACGCCACCGAAAAGGCCTACGTTTTCTGGCTGCGCTACTTCATTCGCTGGAGCGGACTGCGGCATCCGCGCGACATGGGCAAGCTCGAGGTGGAAGCCTTCCTCACGATGCTCGCCACCGCTCGACGGGCTTCTCCGTCCACGCACAAGCAGGCCCTGAGTGCAATCCTGTTCCTGTATCGCGAGGTTCTGGACCAGGAGCTTCCTTGGCTCGGCGAGATCGGCAGGCCACCGCCGCGCAAGCGCATTCCGGGCGTTCTGACGAAGGACGAGATCATCTCGATCTTCACGCTGATGGAGGGCCAGGAGAAGCTGCTCGCCCAGTTGCTGTATGGGACAGGCATGCGCTTGATGGAGGGTTTGAGCCTGCGCGTGAAGGACATCGACTTTGAACGCGGTGCAATCGTTGTGCGGGAGGGCAAGGGCGGCAAGGATCGTGTGGTGATGTTGCCGCGTACGCTGCAGGCGCCGCTTCGTTCGCAGCTCGCGCGAAGCCGGGTACTGTGGGAGGCCGACCGTCGCGCCGGAATGCCTGGCGTGGAAATGCCATACGGCTTGGGGCACAAGTACCCGCACGCCGGCGAGACCTGGGCGTGGCATTGGGTATTTCCGGCTGGCTCGCACTCGACGGATCCGTGTACCGGCGTCATTCGCCGGCATCACGTCTACGAGGAGCGACTCGGGCGAGCACTGAAGCGGGCCGTGGCCGCAGCCGGCATTCCCAAGCACGTCTCCGTCCATACGCTGCGGCACAGCTTCGCCACGCACTTGCTGCAAGCGGGGACGGACATCCGAACCGTCCAGGAGCTCCTGGGCCACAGCGATGTGAGCACCACCATGATCTACACGCACGTGCTCAAGGTCGCCGCCGGCGGCGCCGCCAGCCCACTCGACGCGCTCTCAACCGGGTGATGGCTGCCTTTGGCCGGGAAGCGGCCATGCTCGCGCCCTCCGGCAGCGGGCGTACGTGACCCTGCCGATCACACGTTGATCCTTGGTTGCACTCAGCGGCATCCTGCCTTGCAGCAGGGACCCCGCCCTCCGGCGACAGCCTGCGAGGCAAGGTTCCAATCGCGGACGGAAGCGTAGAGACGAGCGATTTCGTCGAGATGGCGGAACGTCCCTGTCGCTCGCCCGCTGCAGCTGAGGCTGCCCCCCGCCTCTACGCCCTCAGGCGCCGAACGCCCCGTCGATCGTGTGCATCGCGCCCGTCACGAAGCCCGCCTCCGGCCCGGCCAGCCAGGCGACCATGCCGGCGACATCCTCCGCGCTGCCGTGCCGCTTGATCGCCATGAAGCCGTGCAGCAGCTCGCTCATCGGGCCGTTCGCCGGGTTGGCGTCGGTGTCGATCGGGCCCGGCTGGACGACGTTCACCGTGATGCCGCGGGGTCCGAAGTCGCGCGCCAGCCCGCGCGCCATCCCCTGCAGGGCCGACTTGCTCAGCGCATAGGCCGCCATGCCGGGCACGGGCATGCGATCGCCGTTCACGGACCCGATGACGATGATGCGCCCACCGGCCGGCATGCGGCGCGCGGCCTCGACGGCCGCGAAGTACGGGCCGTGCACGTTGATCCGCAGCAACCGTTCGACGGCGTCCGGATCGAGATCGAGGGCATCGCCGAACACCCCGATGCCGGCATTGATGACCAGCACATCGAGCGGACCGCTTGCACGCACCTGGGCGATGACCGCGTCGCGGTCGGCGCTGTCGGCCTGCACGGCCGTGCTGCCCGTCTCCTTGGCCAGCCGCTGCGCCGCATCGCCGGACGCGGCATAGGTGAACGTGACCTTGCCCCCTTCGGCGGCCAGGCGGCGGACGATCGCCGCGCCTATGCCCCGGCTGCCGCCCAGGACCAGGACGGACTTGTCTTCGAACCTCTTCATAGCGCACTCCTTGCAATTAATTTAGGAGTGACTACATTAATGGCATGCACCCGACCTTGTTTTGCCAGGGGTTTATGTAGCCATGACTACAAAAGAGCCGCGCCCGCGCGGGCGCCCGCGCCAGTTCGATGCCGAGGAGGCGGTCGCCGTCGCCCAGGGCCTGTTCCACGCGCGCGGCTACGACCGTGTCGGCGTCGAGGAAATCTCGATGCTGCTCGGCATCCGCCCGCCCAGCTTCTACGCGGCTTTCGGCAGCAAGATGGGCCTGTACCAGCGCGTCCTCGAACGCTATGGCAGCACGGACGCGATTCCGCTCTCGCAGCTGCTGCGTCCGGACGCCCCGGTGGCCGATTGCCTCACCGCGGTCCTCGAGGAAGCCGCCCGCCGCTATGCGGCGCATCCTGCCGCCACGGGCTGCCTGGTCCTGGAGGGCACGCACTGCACCGACGAGGACGCGCGCAAGGCGGCGTGCGACGCACGCACGGCCGCCGAGCACGTGATCCACGGCTACATCGCCCAACGCCACCCTGAACACGCGGAGCAGCTGACCGACTTCGTGAGCACCACGATGAGCGGCCTGTCCGCCAAGGCGCGCAGCGGGCAGGGCGTGGAGCGCCTGCTGGCGACGGCGCGGCTCGGCGGAGCGGCGATTGCGCAGTTGCTGGAGAGTGGGGCCACCGCGAGCGCGAAGGGCCGGCTGGCTCAGGAACGAAGGCCTGCCAATCCGCCGAAGCGGCGAACGGTGGGACCTCAGTAGGAGTGGTCCTCAAGGCTGAGCGCGGGCGTCGCCCGAGAAGCGGTCGGCGGCCGCCGGCCTGTCGCGCAGCGCCGCAAACCGCTCACCCCAATCCGCCAACGGACCGAGCGCCTGGTTGAGCGACTTGCCCAGTGCAGTCACCGAATACTCCACGTGCGGCGGCACCGATTCAAACGCGTTGCGCTGCACGAGTCCGTCCGATACCAGCTCACGCAGTTCCTGCATCAGCATCTTCTCGCTGATGCCCGGCAAGAGGCGCCGCAGCTCGCCCGGGCGCCTGGCGCCCACCTGCAGTTCCCACAGGATCACGGCCTTCCACTTGCCGCCGATCACCTCGAACGCCGGACCGATGCCGCAGCCGTAGGGCTTGCTGTTCTTCTTGGCCATCGGCCGATGGTGGCACACGCACCCGAAAGTCGGTACCCCACTTTTTCGTCAGTACTTGTCGCGGCGCGGCCAAGCCTCGACCCTCGAAAGCCTCGTCATCACGAAAGGAGAACCACGATGCGAGTGACGGTACTGGGCCTGGGGTCCATGGGCGCGACGATCGCGCGGCTGTTCGTCCAGAAGGGCCATGACGTGACCGTGTGGAACCGGTCGGCCGGGAAGGCCGAACCCCTGCGCGCCCTGGGCGCGCGAGTGGCCGCCACGGCGGCGGAAGCCATGGCCGCCAGCCCGGTGACGGTGGTGTGCGTCTACGACTACCGCGCGGCCGACGCGATCCTGCATGCGCCGGAAGTCCAGGCGGCCCTGCAGGGCAAGCTGCTCGTGCAACTGACCACCGGCAGCCCGGCCGACGCGACCGGCGCCGCAGCCTTTGCGCAGCGGCATGGGGCGCGCTACCTCGACGGCGCCATCCAGGCCGCGCCCAGCCAGATGGGCCAGGCCGACACGCCCATTCTGGTGTCCGGGGATCAAGCCACCTGGCGCGATGCCGAGCCCTTGCTGCGCGAACTGGGGGGCGGCCTGGTGTACCTGGGCGACGACGTCGCCGCGGCCGCCACCATGGACCTGGCCACGCTGTCGTACGTGTACGGAGCGTTCGCTGGCTTCGCGCACGGCGCGCGCATGGCGGAGACCCAGGGGTTGAGCGTGGCCCGGTACGGCCGCATCGTGAACGCCATCGCGCCGAGCTTCGGCGCCTTCTTCGAGCACGAGGGCCAGGTGATCGAATCGGGCGACTTCCGCGTCACCGAAAGCCCGCTGCGCATCTCGGTCGTGGTCACCGCGCGCATCCTGCAGGCCTCCGAGGCCGCGGGGCTGGATACGCGGGTGCCGGCCTTGTCCGCCCGGCTGCTGGAGGAGGCCGAGCAGGCCGGCTTGGGCGGCGAGGAGATCGCGGCGGTGATCAAGGTGCTGCGCCGGCCCGCGTAGGCAGTCCATCCGGCCCGCGCACATGGAGGCCTTCATCCCCTGGCGTCGGACGAATCGGCTTCGCGTTCGGCCGCGAGCTCGTGGTCGCCACAACCCAGACCCGGCGCTGATCGTGCACCCGCCCAAGCCTAGTCGCCCATGATCGTGAGGCCGATGGGCATCGCGCTCATCGACGCCGTCGAAGCCGCCGTCAGTGCGCCGGTCGCCTGGTCGACGTTCGAGATGGAGATGGCGCTCGCGAGCTGGCTGGCCACATAGACGAACTTGCCGTTCGGATGCACCTTCACGCCTTCGGGCAAGCCGCCGGTGGCCAGGGGCGACCCCGTCGGTGCCAGCGCGCCGGATGCGCTGTCGATCGAAAAGGCCGAAACAGTCCCATCCGTCTCGTTCGTCACGTACAGCCACTTGCCCGAGGGGTCGATGTCCATGTTCTGCGCGGCGTTGCCCGCGGTGAACGGCGCCCCCGGAACGCTCGTCAATGCGCCCGTGACGCTGTCGATCGCATAGGCTCGCACCGCATTGCTTCCTTCCGACACGTACAGGAAGGCGCCCGTGGGATCGACGGCCATCCAGCGGGCATTGCCGCCGACCGGCAGCTCGGAAAGCGGTGTGAGTGCGCCGGTGGCGGCGTGGACCGCGTAGGCAGAGACGCTGGCGCCGAGTTGGTTCGCAACGTACAGGAACTTGCCGTTCGGACTGGGTGCGAGATAGACGGGATAGTTTCCGGTCGGCGTCGTCGCCCCCACCGGCGTCAACGCTCCACTTGCGGAATCCACCGAGAACGTGATGACGGAGTTGCTTGCCCTGTTCGCCGCCCAGAAGAACCGGCCATCGGGCGAAAACGCCGTTGCAAGGGGTTGCGTGCCGCCGGTCGCGAAGGGGGAGCCCGGCACTTCGGTCAGGGCACCGGTGGATCGGTTGACGGAGAAGCCGCGGACGCTGTTGCCGGCCGCGTCCGCAATGAACAGGAGATTCTTGCCGGGCGACAGCGACGCCGCGAGGATGCCGCCGTGGGGAATCGAGTGCGCCGCGCTCGTCAACGCGCCGCTGGTGTCGTTCACGCTGAAGACCCTCGTGGCCGACAGGCTCGTGACGAACGCGAACCGCGGCAGGGTGGTGCAGGCGATCGTCACCGTGACCGTGGCGCCGCTTGCCACGCCGCTGCCGCCCGAGACGGTGCACACCTGGTCGGGACGCGATGGCTGCGAGCGCACGCTCACCGAATAGGCGGAGCCCTCGGGCACGGGTGCCGGGAACCCGTAGCTGCCGTCGCCCGGCACGCTCAGCGCATCGCCGCCATTGTTCTCCAGCACCAGGCCCGAGCCGACAACGCCGGTCAGCGTGACACGGACGACGGTTGCCGGCGAACCGGCGTCGGGAGGCGCAGTGGCCGGTGCGCGATCGTCAGAGCCTCCGCAACCGGAGATCGACCAGGCGCCCGCAAGGGTCACCAGCAACTTGACCACACGATGGAACCGCATGCACGCCTTCCTGAACAAGCAAAAAGGTCAGCATAGCAGCCACCTCGGCTGCATGCGGCCTGGGCCGGCCTGCGCCGTGGCACGGCGCCTCTCAGGCTACGGCGGCCCCTGCGCTCTCCCGCGCGAACTGCGACGGCGACCTTCCCACGTGCCGCGTGAACGCCACGCTGAAGGTGCTGGCCGAGCCGTAGCCCACGCGCGCGGCGATCTCCGCGACGGCGCCCTCGCGCCGGCGAAGCAGGTCCTTCGCAAGCGCCATGCGCCATGCCAGCAGGTATTCCATCGGCGGCATGCCCACCTTGGACTGGAAGCGCGCGAAGAAGGTCGATCGGGAGAGCGCCGCTTCCTTGGCCATCGCAGCCACCGTCCAGGGCCGCGTCGGATCCGCATGCAGCGCGCGGATCGCCACCGACAGCCGCGGGTCGGCGAGGCCCTGCGCCAGGCCGGGCGAGACGGCCGCCTGCTCGCCGGGTGAGCGCAGCGCTTCGATGAGCAGCACCTCGAGCAGGCGCTCGAGCACGACGTCGCGCGCGGGCCGGCGCTCGCGCGATTCGTCCCCCAGCAACTGCACCAGCGTGGCCAGCCGCGGCTCGTCGCGCACGTGGATCAGGCGGGGCAGCAGCGAGACGAGCAGGCTCGCGTCCGGGGATTCGAAGCTGCAGTGCCCGGCCAGGATGCGCAGGTCGATCGGTCCTTCCTGCGCGCCGATGCGAAAGCGCCCTTCGCTCAAGGCGACAGGCGTGGACAGCACACCCTCCGGCGGCCCATCAACACTGGCCATGCCGACGGTATGCGCGGCCGGCACCAGCACGAAGTCGCCCGCCTGCAGCAGCACGGGCGGCTGGTCGTCCAGCGCCATGGTGCAACTGCCTTCGAGCACCGCGCAGTAGAAGGGCTGCCCCGCGTCGGAGCGCCGGATGCGCCACGGGCCGGCGCCGGAGACCTGCTTGGCGTAGCGCGCCGCGGGCCGCAGCAGGGCCACGACCTCGGCCAGGGGATCGACCATCGCTGGACGCTCGCCAAAGAACTTTGGACGTTGCAGTGTAGCCAGTCCGGGGATGCACCCCTAACCTCGAGCCCTCACCCACGAAGGAACAGACATGAAGACCATCCTGATCACCGGCTGCTCGTCGGGCTTCGGCCTCGAAACCGCCCGCTACTTCCTCGAACGTGACTGGAACGTCATCGCGACGATGCGATCTCCGCGCGATGACGTGCTGCCCGCGGCGCCGAACCTGCGCGTGCTCCGCCTCGACGTGACCGACGCCGCGAGCATCGCCTCCGCGATCGCGGAAGCCGGTCCCATCGACGTGCTGGTCAACAACGCGGGCTTCGGCGCACCCGCGCCCTTCGAACTCAGTTCCGCCGACACCGTGCGCGCGCTGTTCGACACCAACACCTTCGGCACGATCGCCGTCACGCAGGCCGTGCTGCCCGGCATGCGGCAGCGCGGCGCGGGCGTGATCGTCAACGTGACCTCCAGCGTCACCTACAAGCCGCTTCCGCTCGTGGGCCTGTACCGCGCGGCGAAGGCGGCCGTGAATGCCTTCAGCGAATCGCTCGTCCCCGAGGTCGAGCCCTTCGGCATCCGCGTGCACCTGGTGTTGCCGGGGTCCTCGGGCGAGACGCAGTTCAGGGCGACCGCCATGACGCGCCTGCAAGGCTTCGGCGATCCCGTGTATGGCGAGTTCATGCGCAACGCCATCGCGCGCATGCAGGCGATGACGGGTCCGGGCACGCGCTCGCAGGACGTCGCCGAAGCGGTGTGGCGCGCCGCGACCGATCCCGCCGCGCCGCTGCGCATTCCCGCGGGCGCCGATGCCGTGCAGTGGGCGGCGGAAGCAGCCACGACCGCACCGTAGCCGGGCCGCCAGCCCCGCGGGGCGGCGGGACTGCGATACATTCGCCGGAATCCAACGTCAACCGGGAATGCAATGGCCATCCGATCCGTCCTGAAAGCCGCCGTGGTCGCACTCGCAGTCGCAGGCAGTGCGCCGCTCTTCGCGCAAGGCACGCCCATCAACGCCGCGGCCTTCGACGCGCTCGTCGCGCAAGGCCCCGTGGCCGACGCGGCCACCATCGCCTCGAGCCAGTGGGCCAGCAAGATCAAGCAGGCCGGCACGCTGCGCCTCGGCGCCACGCAGACGTCCAACCTCTTCTCGCAGCTCAACGAGAAGGACGGCCGGATGCGCGGTTTCGACGCCGGCCTGGCGCAACTGCTGACGCGCTACATCCTGGGCGACGGGACCAGGTTCAAGTTCACGCAGGTGACCTCGTCCACGCGCGAGCAGGTTCTCATCAACGACCAGGTGGACATGGTGCTGGCCACCTACTCCATCACCCCGGCCCGCGCCGAAAAGATTTCCTTCGCCGGCCCGTACTACACCTCGCAAGCCGGCGTGCTGGTCAAGGCGAACAACAAGGCGATCCAGTCGTACAACGACCTCGCCGGCAAGAGGACCGCCACCCAGGCCGGATCGACGGGGCCCGCGATCCTGGCGCAGTTCGCGCCCAGGGCCACCGTGCAGGAATTCCAGACGCACCAGGAAGCCGTCGACGCGCTGCGCCAGGGTCGCGTGGACGCCTACGTCACCGACTACACGCTGCTGCTCAACGTGCTGAGCCTGGGCACCGGAGAGGCCAAGCTGGCCGGCGCGCCCTTCGGTCCGCAGGACCCGTACGGCATCGGCCTGCCCAAGGGCTCGGACGGCGTGGCCTTCATCAACGCCTTCCTGAAGAAGATCCAGGCCGACGGCACCTGGGCCAAGCTGTGGACCGTGAGCATCGGGCAGCGCACCGGCAGCACGGACGTTCCGGCGCCGCCGCCGATCCCCTGATCCATGGACGGTGTGCTGCGGCTGCTGGCCGACCAGGGGCCTGCCTTCGTGCAGGCCCTTTTGCTGACGTGGAAGCTCACGCTGCTGTCCTTCGTGGCGGGCTTCGCGCTGGGGATCGCCGTGACGGTGGCCCGGCTGCTGCCGCTGCGGCCGCTGCGCTTCGTGCTGACCGTCTACGTCGAGGTCTTCCGCAACATCCCGGCCGTCGCGCTGCTGATCTTCGTCGTGTTCGCGCTGCCCGACCTCGAAGTCGTGATCGACTACGAGCCGAGCGTGATCCTCACCCTGGCCCTGGTGTGCTCCGCCTTCACGGCGGACTACCTGCGCACGGGCATCAACACCGTGGGTGAAGGCCAGGTCGCGGCCGCGCGCAGCCTGGGCATGGGTCCGCTGACCATCATCACGTCGGTCGTGTTGCCGCAGGCGCTGCGTTCGGTCGTGCAACCCATGACCTCGCTGCTCATCGCGCTCATGCTGTCGACGTCGCTGGCGTCGCAGGTGCCGCTTCCGGGCCGGGAACTCACTGGCTTGGTGGCGAAGATCGCCAACGACTCCGCCGCCGGCATCGCGGCGTTCGCGCTGGCGGCCGCGCTGTACCTCGTATCGGGACTGCTCATCGCGTGGGCGGGCGCCGCCGTGGAAAAGAAGGTGCGGATCCTGCGATGAGCCGCGCCATGGAAGACGTCCTCTTCGGCGATCTGCGCCCCAGGGCGCGGGCGTTCACGCGCGCCGTGAGCTGGATCGCCGCCGCGGCACTGCTCGTGCTGTTCGCGGGCATCGTGATGCGCTTCCATGCGGCGGGCCAGTTCGAGGGACGGCTGTGGGAGTTCTTCGCCTGGAAGACGACCTGGGTCTTCCTGGCGAAGGGCCTGCTGGGCACGCTGGCGTCGGCGGCGATGGCTGCCGTCATCGCGCTGAGCCTGGGGCTGGTTCTCCTGCTGGGCCGCCTCTCGCGGCTGCGGCTGCTGCGCTGGCCGGCCGTCGCTGCCATCGAGTTCCTGCGCGGCGTGCCGACGCTGTTGCTGATCTACGTGTGCTTCCTGATCCTGCCCTCGGTCGGCATCAAGCTCAGTCCGTACTGGATGCTGACCCTGCCGATTGGCCTCAGCACCGCCGCCGTCGTCGCCGAGGTGTACCGCGCCGGCGTGCTCGCCGTGCCGCGTGGCCAGGCACATGCGGCGCGGGCCCTCGGTCTCCGGGAGATGCAGGTGTTCGGCCTCGTGGTCTTTCCGCAGGCGCTGCGCTTCATCGTCCCCGCGCTGGTCGCGCAACTGGTCATCGTGGTGAAGGACACGACCTTCGGCTACGTCGTCACCTACGGCGAGCTGATGCAGAACGCCAAGGTGCTCATCTCCAACTACCGTTCGCTCGTGCCCGTGTACCTCGCCGTCGCGGCGCTGTACTGCGCGGTGAACTACGCCATTTCGCGGGCCAGCCGGCGCCTGGGGCGTCGGGCCGGGATGCCGTGACCAGGCCTTCGTTGCGGGCTACCGCTGGATCATGGTGCTGAGCGCCGCGCTGGCACTGGCCAGCGCGCTGGTGGCGGCGATCTGGATCGAGGGGCGCGGACTCAGCGCTGCGTCAACTGCGAAAAGATGATGCGGTTGCCGAACGGATCCGTGATCGACATGTCGCGTCCCCACGGCTGCTGCTCGATCGCCGGGCGCGCGTGCCTGTACGGCCTCGCAGACAGTTCGGCATGGAATGCGTCCAGGTCCGCGGTCTCGATCCGCAAGGCCGATCCGGGCGTGCCGTCGCCATGGTGTTCCGACAGGTGCAGGATGCATTCGCCGCGCGAGACCTGGCAGTACAGCGGCAAGCCCGGCTCGAAGCGATGGTTCCAGTCCACGCTGAAGCCCAGGAAGTCCACGTAGAACTCCCTGGCCTTCGCTTCGTCGAAGGTACGCAGGATGGGGATGGGCGGCCCGAAGCGCATGGGAAGAACCTCCTGGCCTTCATCATCGCACGGGCCCTCCCCCCTTACGCCGTCGCGCCTTCCGTCCGCACGAACTCCAGCGCTTCCTTCTCGATGTCGTAGTCGTACAGCGAGCGGCGGAACTGCGCGGAGTTGGCGATCTCCTTGTCACGCTGCGCGAGGTCGGCGTACTTGGAGTCGTAGCGCAACCCGTTCTTGCGGGCTTCGGCCTGCACCATGGAGGTCCGCGGCTGGCGCAGCTCCTGGTATTTGCGCAGCGCCTCTTCGACCGGCATCGCATCGTCCTGCGCGCAGGCCTGCAGGATCACGGACAGCGCCGTGCCGTCCTCGATGGCCTGGTTGGCGCCCTGGCCCAGGTGCGGCAGCATCGGATGCGCCGCATCCCCCAGCAAGGTCAGTCGCCCGTTGGTCCAGGTGCGCAGCGGCTTGCGGTCGTACAGGCCCCACCAGAAGCAGGTCTCGACCTTCTCCAGCAGGTAGGTCACGCGCGGATCCCAGCCGGCGAAAGACGCGGCGAGCTCGTCGCGGTCACCGACCGCGGACCACGACTCGGCGGTCTCGCTGTCGGTCGGCACGAAGCCGACGTAGTTCAGCAGCTCGCCGCTGCGCACGGGGAACACCATGAAGTGCTTGCCGTCTCCCATCCAGACCTGGTGCGCCTCGGGGCGCCAGTCGGGCAGCTTGTCCGCGGGCAGCAGGCCGCGGTAGGCGCGGAAGCCCGCGTACTCGGGCGCCGACGGTTCCACCACGTACTTCTGCAGCACCGAGTTGATGCCATCGGCCGCGATCACCACGTCGGCGTGCGCCACGTTGCCGTTCTCGAAGGTGAGGTGCGCGCCATCCGCGTCCTGGCTGAAGCCGGTGCAACGGTGGCCGGTGTGGATCGCGCTGGCGGGCAGCGCATCGGCCAGGGCCTTCAGGATGTCGGCACGGTGCATGCCGTACATGCCGTTCCAGCCGCTGGAGTCGGTGGTGGTGATCTTGCCGACCACCGTCCCGTCCATGCGGTAGTACTCCGAGCCGGACCCGACCTTGGCGCCGACGCGCGCCAGCGCATCGCCCAGGCCCATGCGCTCCATCTGGCGCAGGCTGTTGGGATAGATGAAGACCCCCGCGCCCACCTCGCGCAGCGCGGCGGACTGCTCGTACACCGCGACGCTGATCCCGCGGTGCGCCAGCGCCACCGCCGCGGCCAGGCCGCCCATCCCGCCGCCCACGACGGCTACATGCAAACGCTTTGCCACTGCTACTTCCTCGTGCTTCACTTCTTGCCCTTGGCGCCCAGCAGCTCGGTCACCGACTTGAACTCGCCGGCGATTTCGTCCGACAGCGCGCGGCTCGATCCCCATTCCTGCGCGATGCCCACCGGCAGCAGCTGCTTGGAGATCTCGTCGTTGCGCGCCACCTTCTCCAGCGCCGGGACGATGGTGTCCACCACCTCCCTGGGCACGCCGGCCGGCATGAAGAAGCCGAACCACACGCCCAGGATGTCGGCCTTGTAGCCCAGCTGGCGCAGCGTCGGCACCTCGGGGAATTCCGGGAAGGCCGAGGAGATCGCGATGGCGCGCAGGTTGCCGCTGCGCATGTGCGTGCTCACGGCGCCCAGCGCGATCACCACGCCTTCGATGTGGCCGCCGAGCAGGTCCGTGATGGCCGGCGCCGCGCCCTTGTAGTTGACCGGGACCATGGCGGCACCGGCGGTGGAGTTGATCAGCTCCGTGCTGATCTCGCCCACGGAGCCGGGACCGGCATTGCCCACGCGCAGGCCGTTGGGGGCCTTGGGCGCGTACGCGATCATTTCCTTCAGGGTCTTGAAGGGCGCGTCCTTGCGCACCACCAGCACGGAGGGACTGCGCGTCGTCAGGCCCAGCGGCGTCAGGTCCACCAGCGGGTCGTAGTTGGCGGATTGCGGATCGATGACGCGGCGGATCGTCAGCGGGCCGTTCTGCGCATACAGCATCGTGTAGCCGTCCTTGGGCGCGCGGATCACGGACTGCGCGCCCAGCGAACCGCCGGCGCCCGGCCGGTTGACGACCGTGATGGTCGTATCCAGCAGGCGCCCCAGCTCCTGCCCCATCAGGCGGGCGGCCCGGTCGGCGGCATCGCCGGCGGCCAGGGGGGTCACCAGCTCGATGGGCCTGCGCGGGTAGTCGTTCGCGTGCGCGAGGAAGGGGACCGCGGAAAGCGATGCGAGTCCCAGGATGTCTCGTCGGTTGATCATGGTCGGCGCCTTGAAGATTGCGGAAAGGGACGGACGCGGGAACCGCGCCTGCCAGATGCGCGCTGCGAAAGCAAGCGGATGCATCAAGGGATGTGGTTCATTCTGGCCGCCATGCAGCAGCCCGACAACGGGTTCTTGCGCAATGCGCAGATAATGCGGCGATGTCGGATCCGGGCCGATCGCATCCGCGCGACTTCGTGGCGTCGCTCGAAAAGGGCTTGAAGGTGCTGCTCTGCTTCGAGCGCAAGCACTCCAAGCTGAGCCTGTCGGAAGTGGCGCGACTCACGGGCTACACGCCGGCCACCGCGCGGCGCTTGCTGATGACGCTGCAGGAACTCGACTACCTGCACAGCGACGGCAAGCGCTTCTGGGTGGCGCCGCGCGCCCTGCTGCTGGCCAGGCCCTACCTGATGTCGCGGCCTGCGCCGCAACTCGCGCAGCCGGTTCTCGACAAGCTCGCCGACCGCACGCGGCAATCCGCATCGCTCGGACTGCTTCTCGACCAGGAGGTGTTGATCATCGCCCGCTCCACGGGACGGCGCACGCTGTCCACCGGGCTGGGCATCGGTTCGCGCCTGCCCGCGTTCTGTTCGGCCATCGGCCGCGCCGTGCTGTCGACGCTGCCCCGGGCCGACGTCGTGCGCTACCTCGAGGCGACGCCGCTGGATGCATACACGCCCAAAACCGTGCAGGACGTGCCGTCCGCCGTCGAACAGGTGGAGCACTGCCGCCTGCATGGCTGGGCGGAATGCGACGAGGAACTGGAACTGGGCGTGCGCTCCATCGCGATCCCGGTGTCCAGCTTTCCGGACAAGACGATGGCGGCCGTGAGCCTGTCGGTGCGCGCCGAGCGCATGTCGATGAACGCCTTCCGGCAGGCGCACCTCGATGCGATCCGCGAGGCGCGGGATGAGCTGAAGGCGACGGTCAGCTTCGAATGACAAAAGGCCGCGCACTGCGCGGCCCTTCCTTCCAAGCGAACCCGGTCAGAAAGTCTGCCAGTCGTCGTCCGTCCCGGTGCGTGCCGACGGCGCGTCCACGGGCGCAGGCAGCGGCGCCGGCTTGCGCAGTTGCGGAGCGTTGGCCGCCGGTGCGGCCGGAGCGCTGGCCAGCTCGCGCGCCTCTTCCGATCCATTCAGCTTGAACACGGCCACCGAGCCCACCAGCTGCTGGGCCTGGGTCTGCAGGCTCGCGGCGGCCGCGGCGCTTTCCTCGACGAGGGCGGCGTTCTGCTGCGTGGCCTGGTCCATCTGGTGCACGGCGTCGCCGATCTGGCCCACGCCCTGGTCCTGCTCGTGGCTGGCCGCGCTGATCTCGCCCATGAGGTCGGTCACGCGCCGGATCGACTCCACCACTTCGGCCATGGTGGTGCCCGCCTGGTCCACCAGGTGGCTGCCCTGCTCCACCCGCTCCACGCTGGCGTTGATCAGGACCTTGATCTCCTTGGCCGCGTCGGCGCTGCGCTGCGCGAGGCTGCGCACCTCGGAGGCCACCACCGCGAAGCCGCGGCCCTGGTCGCCGGCACGCGCCGCTTCCACGGCGGCGTTCAGCGCCAGGATGTTGGTCTGGAAGGCGATGCCGTCGATCACGCCGATGATGTCGGCGATGCGGCGCGAGCTCTCGTTGATGCCCTTCATCGTCTCGACCACCTGGCCCACCACCTCGCCGCCGCGTGCGGCGATGCCCGAGGCGTTCACGGCCAGGTCGTTGCCCTGGCGGGCGTTGTCGGCGTTCTGGCGCACCGTGGTCGACAGCTGCTTCATCGAGGCCGCGGTCTGCTGCAGCGCGGAGGCCTGCTCCTCGGTGCGGCTGGACAGGTCGTTGTTGCCCTGCGCGATCTGCGTCGAGGCCGTCGCCACCAGGTCGGCGTTCTGCCGCACGTCGGCCACCACGTTGACGAGGCTGCGCTGCATGTCACGCAAGGCGCCCAGCAGCTGCCCCATCTCGTTGCGGCCCGCGTCCTCGATCTCGACGCTCAGGTCGCCGGCGGCCACGGCCTGCGAGAAGGCGACGGCGCGGGTGAGCGGGCGGGAGATCGAGCGCACGATGGCGATGGCCAGGCCGATCGCGGCCAGCACCGCGATGGCGCTGGCGATCCAGATCACGCGCTGCAGCGCCGCCACGGCGGCATCGGCCACCTCGCCGGCTTCGACCATCAGCGCGTTCTGGTGGTCGATCAGCGCGCCCAGCTTGGTGAAGTACTCGTGCTGCGCCATGCGCGCATCGCCCAGGATCAGGGCGCGCGCTTCCATGTCGCGCCCGGCGGCGATCAGGGACAGGAACTTGTCCTGCTGCGCGACGAAGGCGTCGCGGGCGGTGTTCACTTCCCGCAGCGCCTGCTTGCCGCGCTCGGTGGCGATCGTCGCGCCGATCTCCTCCAGCGAGGCGGCGATGCGCTGGCGCGTGGCCTTGATCAGGGCCGCCTGCGCCCGCATCTCGTCGGGCATTTCCATCAGCGCGGTGTAGCTCATGGCGCGGGCGATCGTGTTCACGTCGTCCTTGATCTTCTCCAGCTTGATGACCTTGACGTAGCGGTCGCCGGTCACCAGGTCGAAGGTGGTGTCGAGCTCGAAGACCTTCACCAGCGATGCCGCGCCGGTGAGGACGATCAGGAGGGCCATCAGGCCGAAGCCCAGCGCCAGGCGCGTGGAGATGCGGATGTCGTTGAAGTTCATGGTGTTGCCTGTCCCTGAAAGAAGCGGTACGGCGCGGCGGCCGCTCAGAAGGTCTGCCAGTCGTCCGTGCCGGTGCGGCCGCCGTCCGCGACCGGCGCCCGGGGCGCGGGCTTCCTGGCGGAGGCCTGCTGTCCGAACGGCGGGCGATGGACGACGCTGGCGTTCGCGGCGGGCGCGCCCAGCAGGGGCACGGTGCCCGCCGTGGCCAGCCTGAAGACGGACACGGACTCCACCAGCTGCTGCGCCTGGCCCTGGAGGCTCGCGGCCGCGGCTGCGCTCTCCTCCACCAGCGCGGCGTTCTGCTGCGTGGCCTGGTCCATCTGCTGCACGGCCGCGTCGACCTGGCCGACCCCGGACGTCTGCTCCACGCTGGCCGCGCTGATGTCGCCCATGAGGTCGGTCACGCGGCGGATGGCATCCACGACCTCGTTCATCGTCGTGCCGGCCTGGTCGACCAGCGTGCTGCCCTCGCCGACGCGCTCCACGCTGGCGTTGATCAGGACCTTGATCTCCTTGGCGGCATCGGCACTGCGCTGCGCGAGGTTGCGCACCTCGGAGGCCACCACCGCGAAGCCGCGGCCCTGGTCGCCGGCACGGGCCGCTTCCACGGCGGCGTTGAGCGCCAGGATGTTGGTCTGGAAGGCGATGCCGTCGATCACGCCGATGATGTCCGCGATGCGGCGCGAGCTCTCGTTGATGCCCTTCATCGTCTCCACCACCTGGCCCACCACCTCGCCGCCGCGCGCGGCGATGCCGGAGGCGTTCACGGCCAGGTCGTTGCCCTGGCGGGCGTTGTCGGCGTTCTGGCGCACGGTGGCGGCCAGCTGCTTCATGGAAGCGGCCGTCTGCTGCAGCGCGGAGGCCTGCTCCTCGGTGCGGCTGGACAGGTCGTTGTTGCCCTGCGCGATCTGCGTCGAGGCGGTGGCCACCAGGTCGGCGTTCTGCCGCACGCCGGCCACGATGCCGGAGAGCTTGTCCTGCATGCGCTTGAGGGCGGCGACGAGGCTCGCGTCATCCCCGGGGCGGACGTGGATCGGGGTGCTGAGGTCGCCGTCGGCCACGGCGCCGGCCAGGCGCGCGGCGTCGAGCGGCTCGCCACCCACCTGCTGCATGATCGAACGGATGACGAGCGCGCCGAGGGCGATCCCCGCCAGCAGGGCGAGCGTCAGCCCGCCCACCAGCGCCGTATCCAGCCGGTCGCGGGTACCGGCCTTGGCGAGCTCGCGCTCGTCCAGCAGCCTGGCCTCGACGCCGACGAACTCCTTGTGCAGCGCGCGGAAGGCGTCCATGGCCGCCTTGTCCTTGCCGGCCGCGAAGGCGTTCGCCACGGCCTCGCCCGCCGCCGGATCGCGGCGCAGGTCGATCAGCTGGTCGCCGATGGCCTTGAACTCCAGGTGCCTGGCCTTCATCGCGTCGAGGCGGCGCTGCTGCTCCGGATTGTCGGCCGTCAGCTCGCGGGCCCGGGCCCAGGCCGCCTCGAAGCCGGCCAGGCCGGCCTTCCAGGGCTGCAGGAATTCCTCCCGGCCCGCGAGCAGGTAGCCGCGCGCGCCGGTTTCCATGTCCACCATGGCGCCCATCGCCTGGTCGCCGGCCGCGATGACGCGGTAGGTGTGGGTGTTCCAGGCATCCACTTCGGCGAGGTTGTTCGTGCCGACGAGGGCGACGCCGACGACGATGGCGAAGGTGCCCAGGATGATGGAGAAAACGAGGGCGAGGCGCGCGCGCAGCCTCAGGCGGGTCAGGAAGTTCATGGCGGAAGGTGCGGGTGAAGGGGTGAGCCGGGTACGGGTCTGTCTCCAACCTTTTCGGCGGCCGCGGCGCGAACTTGACCGCTTTTGCTCAGAGAGTCTTCATGCGCGCGCGCAGGCGAGCCACCGCCTGGCTGTGGAGCTGGCACACGCGCGACTCGGTCACGCCCAGCACCGCGGCGATCTCCTTGAGGTTCATGTCGTGCTCGTAGTACATGCTCATCACGTACTGCTCGCGCTCGGGCAGGTGTTCGATGGCGGCCACCAGCGCCTCGCGGAAGCGCCGGTCGGCCAGGCGCGCCGCGGGGTCGGCCTTCTCGTCGGCGCCTGCGTGGCGATCCAGGAAGTGCGTCTCGCCGTCAGCGGGCTCGTAGTCGTCGGCGTACACCAGCTGCGCGCCGTGCACGTCCACCAGCATCTCGTGGTACTCGGCCAGCTTGATGCCCAGGTGCGCCGCGATCTCGGCGTCGCTGGGCGCGCGGTGCAGGCGGTGCTCCAGCAGCTGCACCGCGCCGGCGATGTCGCGCTGGTTCTTGCGCACCGAGCGGGGCACCCAGTCGGTGCCGCGCAGCTCGTCGAGCATGGCGCCGCGCACCCGCTGCAGCGCGAAGGTCTCGAACTGCGCCCCCTGGCCCTGGTCGTAGCGCTGCATCGCGTCCATCAGGCCCAGCACGCCGGCCTGGATCAGGTCGTCGATCTCGATGTTGGCGGGAAGCCGGCCGATCATGCGCTGCGCCGCGCGCCGCACCATCGGAAGGTAGTTCTCAATGCCGGTTTGCGGGCTCAGCGTGCCCTTGGCGGTGTACATCGTTCGGTTCCTCGTTAGGCGGCCAGCGCCGCCGGCGTGTCCAGCTGCAGCAGGGCCTGCACCGCTCGGCCCGCCTCCGCGGCGCTGCGTTCGTCGCCCGCCGGCGGCATCCAGCCGGCCCAGCACGCCTGCGCGCGCAGGAATTGCTGCGCCGCGCCCTGCACGCGGACCAGCCCGGCTCGCGCCTCGTCCTCGCTCGCCGCGCCGGTGACGATGCAGGCGAAGCGGCGGTAGGAAAATTCGCCGGCCAGCTGCTTGATCAGCGCATAGCTGCCCATCACGCCGCGGCCGGACACGTCCACGGTGAGCACCGGCACGTGCGCCGCGGGCGCGGCGACACAGGCGATCTCCGGGCCCGGCATCGCGAGCAGCAGGTCGGTGAAGCCGTGCGAAAGCGAACCGAAGGCCGCCAGCAGGCGGTCGGCCGGTTCGCCCGATCCGGCGAAGGCTTCGATGCCGTGGTCACCGCGCAGCACGTGGATGCCTTCGCGCGAGCGCTGCGCCACGCGGTCGAAATCGGCGCGGCCTTCCAGCAGCTCCAGCAGGTCACCGCGCGGCAGCATCCCGAAACCCGCGGCGACCTGGCCGCGCGCTGCATCGACCACGACCGGCCGGCGACCCAGTTCGTTCAGGCCCGCCGCGAGCCATGGGATCCAGCGGGCCGCCGTCGCCGGCAACACGGCCAGCGGCCACAGGCGCACGGGCGCGGGCTGCACCAGGCGGCGCAGGCCGGCGGCCTGGTCGAGGCCGCGGTCAAGCATGGCGGGCTCCCTGGCGCGCGGGCGGCGCGGTGAGCACCAGGCCCAGGTCTTCGTCGTCCGGCAGGAACGCGCTGGCCGCCGGCTTCATCAGCGCCTTGTGCACCAGCAGCGGAACACGCGGCTCGTGCCAGTCTTCCGGTACGCGCTGGCCGTTGGTGAAGCCTTCCAGCCGCAGCTGGTGGCGCACCACCACGTCGAGCGCGCCGCCGCAGCGCGCGGCTTCGTCCAGCTTGGAGATCACGCAGCGCGTGCCGCGGCCGGCGCCGTAGGCCTGCACCACTTCCTCGAGCATCTCGCCCTGCGCGCCCGCGTTCAGCACCAGCAGGCGCTGGATGCGGCCGGGCGGCAGCGCGGCGAAGAGTTCGGCCAGGCGGCGATCGCGCTGGCCCAGGCCCACGGTGTCGACCAGCACCAGCTTCTTGCCGTTGAACAGCTCCAGCAGGTCGGCCAGCGAAGCCGCGTCGCGCGCGGTGTGCACGGGGATGTTGAGGATGCGGCCGAAAGCGCGCAGCTGGTCCGACGCCGCCATGCGGTAGGTGTCGACGGTGATCAGGCCCACGGACGCGGCGCCGTGCTGCATGGCGAAGCGCGCGGCGATCTTGGCGGTGGTGGTCGTCTTGCCAACGCCGGTGGGACCCACCAGCGCGAACACGCCGCCGGCGGCCTGGATGGAACCGGCGCCCACGACCGGAACGTTGCGCACCAGCGCGTCCTGCAGCCACTGGTCGGCCTGCGTGTCGGCGATGTCGGCGGGCAGGCGCTCGATCAGGTAGCGCGCGAGCACGGGCGAGAAGCCATTGGCGAGCATCTGGCGCAGCAGTCGCGTCTGCGTGGGGCTGCGCCGCACGTTGTCGAACCAGGACAGGCTCGCCAGCTGGCCGGCGATCATCTGCCGCATCTGCTTCATCTCCGCCATCAGCTCGCCGGCGGCGGGTTCGGAAGCGGCGGCCTGGGCTTGCAGTTCCTGCGCCAGCGCCTGCGCGGCGAAGCGCGCGGGCTCCAGCGGCGGCACGGGGCGCACGGGCGGCACGCGCGGCTCGCGCACGGGCGTCACCGGCGGAATGGCGGCGGGCGGTGCTTGCTCCGCGGCCTGCGCATCCTGCCGCTGGCGCTCGCGCACGAAGGCCTCGAAGGAGACGGTGCTCATGGGCTCGGCGGGCACG
>JAEZEB010000152.1 GCA_023438115.1 Pseudomonadota bacterium
ATCGTCTAGAGGCCTAGGACATCACCCTTTCACGGTGAGTACCGGGGTTCGAATCCCCGTGGGGTCGCCAAGTTCGTGGCACTTGGCCCGCGCAAGCGGGCGGAAGCCGCACCGACGCGGAGTGGTAGTTCAGTCGGTTAGAATACCGGCCTGTCACGCCGGGGGTCGCGGGTTCGAGTCCCGTCCACTCCGCCAAGTCAAGACGGAACGCCCACCTTTCGGTGGGCGTTTTCGTTTCCCCTGACCCGGATCAGGGTGCGAATTGCCGCCCCGTCCTACGATCCCCCCATGCCCAGGGAAGATCTCTGCACCGAGGACGAGGTGCGCCAGCTGGTCCACCGCTTCTACGACCGCGTGCGCGCGGACCCCGAGCTCGGCCCCATCTTCGAGGCGCACGTGCGCGACTGGACGCCGCACCTGGCGACCATGGTGGACTTCTGGTCGTCCGCGCTGCGCGGCACCGCGCGTTTCCGCGGCGCGCCGATGCCCAAGCACATGGCGATTCCGGGACTCACCTCGGAGCTGTTCGGGCGCTGGCTGGAGCTGTTCCGGCAGACGACCGCGACGCTGGAGAACAAGGCTCTCGAGGAACGGGCCAACGATCTCGCGCATCGCATCGCGGCGAGCCTCTGGTACGGCTACCGCAGCGCGCATGGGCGCGGCGCCGTCACCGACTACGCCTGAAGCTCCTGGATCAACCGCGCGCGCGTTGCGCCTTGCGCGCAGGCGCCGGCCGCGACGACTGGATCGGGATCACGATGCCCGCTCCCTTGCGCGTGGCGGGCGCCGGCGGCCCGACGATGTCCGCCAGCGTGGCGCCATCGAGTTCGCGGAAGTAGGCCTTCAGTGCCGCATCCATCAGCGCCTTCATGCGGCAGGTCTGCGACAGCATGCAGGTGTTGGTCTCGGCGTCGAAGCACTCCACCAGCCGGAAGTCGGTTTCGGCCCAGCGCACCACGTCCCCGATCCGGATCTCCGAGGCGGGTTGCAGCAGCCGGATGCCGCCGCCGCGGCCGCGCGTGGTTTCCAGCACGCCCTGCCGCGCGAGATCGTTGACGATCTTCATCAGGTTGTTCTTCGACACGCCGTGGCTGTCCGCGATTTCCGCGATCGTCACCAGGCGATCGGGATTCGATGCGCAGTACATCAGCACGCGCAGGGTGTAGTCGGTGTATTCGGCGAGTCGCATGGTGCTCTCCCAGGTTGCCACGGCGCGCGCGCCGCGGCAAGCCCGCTTCAGGCCGGCGCCCCCATCGCCAGGAAGCTCGTGAGCGTGGCGGGGATCTGCCGCACGGCCGCGAGCGTGGCGGCGTCGGGGACGGCGCTCAGGTCCACCACGGCCACGCCGAGGCCGCGCCCGGTTTCCAGGTGCAGCTGCGAGACGTTCAGCGACGCGGCGGCTAGCACGCTGTTGATCTGCGACATCACGCCCGGCTGGTCGCGGTGCAGGTGCACCAGGCGCGCCGCGCCGCGCACGGGGCCGGCGCCCAGCTCGGGCACGTTCACGCTGCCGTGCACCGCGCCGAGCAGCAGGTAGTCGCGCAGCTTCTCGGACACTTCCACGCCCAGGTTGCGCTGGGCCTCCACGGTGGAGCCGCCCACGTGCGGGGTGAGGATCACGTTGTCCAGTTCGCGCAGCGGCGACTCGAAGGCATGCGCCGTCGAGGCGGGCTCGACGGGGAAGACGTCGATCGCCGCGCCGCGCAGGCGTCCGCCCGAGAGCGCCGCGTGCAGGGCATCGATGTCCACCGCCTGGCCACGCGCGAGGTTGATCAGCACCGCGTCTTCCTTCATCTGCTGCAGGCGCGTGGCGTCGATGAGGTGCTTCGTCTGCGGCGTCTGCGGCACGTGCAGCGTCACGACGTCCGCCTCGGCCAGCAGCGCCTCGAGGCTCGGCGCCGCGCTGGCGTTGCCCAGGGGCAGCTTGGCTTCGACGTCGTGGAACACGACGCGCATGCCGATGGACTCGGCGAGCAGGCCGGTCTGCGTGCCGATCTTGCCGTAGCCCACGATGCCCAGCGTCTTGCCACGGATCTCGTTGGAGCGCTTCGCATCCTTCATCCAGGCGCCGCGGCGCGCGGCGGCCTGGCGCTCCGGGATGCGGCGCAGCAGGTGGATCGCGTGGCCGATCACCAGCTCCGCGACCGATCGCGTGTTGGAGAACGGCCCGTTGAAGATCGGGATGCCGCGCTCGGCGGCGGTCTTCAGGTCGATGTTGTTGGTGCCCGTGCAGTAGGCACCCACCGCGCGCAGGCGCGGCCCGGCTTCGAGGGCCGCGGCATCGAGCTGCGTGCGCGAGCGCAGGCCCAGCAGGTCGACGTCGGTGAGCAGTTCCTTGAGTTCGCCCGCGGCGGGCGCGTGCGACAGGCGGCGGATCCGCGCGCCGGGGATCGTCTCGAGGACGGGATCGGCGCTCGCATGCACCTCTTCGAGCAGCAGGATGTTGATGGTCATGGGGTCGTCTTCATTTGCAATTCAGAGGCCGAGGGCGAGCTGCGCCGCCTCGGACATGCGGGAGCGGTCCCAGGGCGGGTCGAACACCATGTCGACCTTCACCTCGCCCACGCCGGGGAGGGCCAGCACCTTGTCGGCCACTTCCTCGGCGAGCAGGTCGCCCATGCCGCAGCCGGGGGCGGTGAGCGTCATGCGGATCGCGACCCGCTGCCGCCCGTCGTCCATTGTCGCCAGTTCACACGCGTAGACGAGGCCCAGCTCCACGATGTCCACCGGGATCTCGGGGTCGTAGCAGGTGGCGAGGGTGCGCCACACGGCCGACTCCAGGTCTTCGTCATCGGCGGTCGGCGCTTGGGTCGCGGCCGGAACCGGCTTGCCGATCGCATCCGCGTCGGCGCCGCGCAGGCGCACGAGCCGGCCTTCCACCAGCAGCGTGAAGTTGGAACCGAGCGACTGCGTGATCTCCGCCATCGTGCCGGGTTCAAGCGCCACGCGGCCGCCGTGCGGCACCGTCTCCACGGCCACGCCGCGCCGCACGATCACGCGTTCGCGGCGTCCCCTCATGCCTGGATCTCCTCCGTGTTCGCCTCGCCCTCGGCGCCTTCGGCCAGCGCGTGCATCAGCGCATGCCATCCGAGCAGCGCGCACTTGATGCGCGCCGGGTACTGGCGCACGGCGGCCAGGCTCACCAGCTTGCCCAGCGACGCATCCTCGGGTTCGGCCTGGCCCGTGAGCACGGCGCGGAAGCGCTGCTGCAGTTCGCGCGCGGCTTCCTCGGGGCGGCCCAGCACCGCCTCCGTCATCATCGAGGTGGAAGCGATGCAGATCGCGCAGGCCTGGCCGTGGAAGGCGATGTCGCGGATCGTTCCTGCTTCCACGCGCAGCTGCACGCGCACGTCGTCGCCGCAGCTCGGATTGCGGCCGCGCGCCTCGTGCGTGGGCGCGGCCAGCGTGCCGAAGTGGCGCGGCGCGCGCTTGTGCTCCAGCACGACTTCCTGGTACAGGTCGTCGGCGGCGTTCATCGCAGGATCTCCAGGGCTTGCGCGGTGGCTTCGGCGAGCCGCTCCACTTCCTCGTGCGTGTTGTAGATCGCGAAGGAGGCGCGCGTCACGGCGCCCGTGCCCAGGTGCGCGAGCAGCGGCTGCGCGCAATGGTGGCCGGTTCGGACGGCGATGCCCCGCTGGTCCAGCAGCGTGCCGAGGTCGTGCGGATGCGCGCCTTCGGCGGTGAAGGCGACGATCGCGGAGCGGTCGGCATCGGGTGCGAGCACCGTGACGCCGGGGATCGCGGACAGAGCCGCGGCCGCATGGCTGCGTAGCGCGCGCACGTGCGCGTCGACGAAGTCGCGGCCCAGCGCGTCGATGTAGCTCGCGGCGGCCGCCATGCCGACCACGCCGGCCACGTTGGGCGTGCCGCCTTCCAGCCGCTGCGGCAAGGGCGCGTAGCCGGCCTCCTGCTCGGTGACCCATTCGACCATGTCGCCGCCGAGGCGCTGGGGTGCGAGCCGCTCCAGTGCTTCCCGGCGCCCGGCCAGCGCGCCTATGCCCATCGGCCCGTACATCTTGTGGCCGGAGAACGCCATGAAGTCGCAGGCGAGTCGGGAGAGGTCCGGTACCTCGTGCGCGACGGCTTGCGCCGCGTCGAGCACGGTGAGGGCGCCGGCTTGCGAGGCGAGCGCCAGAAGTTCTTCGTAGGGTGGACGCTCGCCGGTGACGTTGGCGCAGGCGGTGAGGGCGAAAATGCGGGTCTTCGCTCCGAGCAGGGACGCGAGATCGGCCGCGCCCAATGGACCGCCGGACGCAGGCCGCAGGATGCGCAGCGTGGCGCCGGTGCGCCTGGCCGCCGCCTGCCAGGGCAGGAGGTTGGCGTGGTGCTCGAGGATGCTGACCACGATCTCGTCGCCGGGCTGGACCGCGCCGGCGTCGGTCAAGCCCCGTGCCACGAGGTTCAGCGCCTCGGTGGTGCCCGAAGTGAAAACCAGCGCGTGACTTTCGTCCGCACCGACGAAGCGTTCGAGCACGGAACGCGCTTCCTCGTAGGCGTCCGTCGAGCGCTGGCTGAGCGTGTGCACGCCGCGGTGGATGTTCGCGCGCCGCGTCTGCTCGTAGCGCCGCATGGCTTCGAGCACCGGACGCGGCATGTGGGTCGTCGCCGCGTTGTCCAGGTAGGCAAGCGGATGGCCGTTCACGTCCTGCGCGAGGCCGGGGAAGTCGGCGGCGAGGGTGGCGGGTGGCAGCTTGTTACCCATGGCGAGCCTCCGATGCGGCGAGGTGCGCCTGTACGGCGGCCGCGACGCGCGCCTCGAGCCCGAAGCTCTCCGGAAACTCTGGCGCCTCGCCCCCGTCGGAAAGTGTCGCGAGCGCCATGCCCTGCAGGATCAGCGCCTGCGCCTGCCGCTGCGCGATGCCGCGCTGGCGCGCGAGGAAGAGCGCGTCCTCGGGCAGGGCGCCCCAGGTGGCGCCGTGCGCCGCCTGCACCTGGTCGTGCAGGATCTCCAGGTGGGGCCGCAGCACGATGCGCGGCTGGCCGGCGGAGGGGATGCCCACCAGCTTCTGCCGCGTCACTGCGTCCTGGCTTCCGGCCGCGATGAAGGTGTGGGCGCTGGCGACCGTCTTCGCGACGCCGCTCGCCAGCGCCAGCGCACGGCTCGTGCTGCGCGTGCGCGGCGCCCCATGACGCGCGAGCACCTGCCGGTCCAGCGTGTCGCCGGCGCACAGCAGCACGGAGCCGCTGCGGGCGGAAGCGCGGTCACCCGCGAGTTCCAGCACGCTGCGCTGCAGGTGGTAGCCGGCGCCGGAGAACAGGCAGGCCTGTTCGTAGCTGGCGCCGCTGTCGATGACGGCATGCAGGTGATGCGCGACGCGGTGCTCCGCGCACGGCGCGACGTGCCGCAGGTGCTGCAACTGCGCGCCGGCGTGCAGGCGCACGTGTACTTGCAGGTTCTGCGTGAGCGGCGGGCCGGATTGCAGGTCGTGCGTTTCCAGCAGCGCGCAGCGCGCGCCCGGCAGCAGTTCCACCAGCAGCAGCGGCGCTTCCACCTTGCTGCATGCGCGGCGATGCAGCCGCAGGACGACCGGCGCATCGGAAGCCGCGATCCGCACGTGCAGCGCCCGGCGGACGATTGTCCGGTGCACCCACGCGAAGGGCGCAGCCTCGTCCTCGCGCGCGGGAGGCAGTTGCGCCGTGAAGGCCGCGCGCTGCCGCGCGTCCTGCATGTCGATCCATTGCACGGCCTGCGGCGCGATGCCTTCGAGCGTCCAGCCGTCGTCGGCTGCGCCGGCCTCGCCGGCAACAGAGCCCATCCACGCCGCCGCATCCGGCGGCGGCAGGTGGCGGAACGTCTCGGCGCGGCGCGGAATCCAGCCCTGCGCCTGGAGCAGCCCGCGGGCGGTGGCGGCATCGTCGTGCGTGGCTTCCATGCTCAGGCCTCCGCCTGCTCCGCCGCCCGCGCATAGCCGGTGCGCGCGATCTCGCGGGCCAGCGCGAGATCGCCGCATTCCGCGATGCGGCCTCCGTCCAGACGCAGCACGGCGTCGGGCTCCAGCGCTTCGACCAGCTGCAGGTAGTGGGATACGACGAGGAACGCCGTGCCCGCGGCACGCAGGCGGGCGACGCAGGCGACGGTGGCGCGCACGCCGTCGACGTCCAGGCCCGAATCGATCTCGTCCAGCACGGCGACGCGGGGCTTCAGCAGCGACAGCTGCAAAAGCTCGTTGCGCTTGCGCTCGCCCCCGGAGAAGCCGTCGTTCACGGCGCGGTTCAGCATCGCCGCCGGCAGGCCGAGGCCGTCCGCCGCCGCACGCGCCTCGCCGAGGAAGTCGAACGCGTCCAGCGGCGCCTGGCCCTGCGACTCGCGCACCGCGTTGACGGCGGTGCGGATGAACAGGTTGTTCTTCACGCCCGGCACCTCGGGCGGGTTCTGGAAGGAGAGGAAGAAGCCCGCGCGGGCCCGTTGCTCCACGTCCATGGCCAGCAGGTCGGCGCCGGCCAGTTGCGCGGTGCCGCCGGTGACGCGATAGCGGGGATGGCCCGCGAGCGCGAGGCCCAGCGTGCTCTTGCCGCTGCCGTTGGCACCCATCAGGACGGCCAGCGAGCCGGGGCGCAGGGCGAGGGAAGTGCCGCGCAGGACCTGGCGGCCCTCGACGGCGACGTGCAGGTCCTGCACGAGCAGGGCGGGGGAAGTGTTCGGCATGGCGACCTTGGTCATGGTGGATGCGGCTTCAGCCGACCGCGCCTTCCAGCGAGACGGCCAGCAAGGCCCTCGCCTCGAGCGCGAATTCCATGGGCAGCTCCTCCAGCACGGCCTGGCAGAAGCCGCCGACGATGAGCGCGGTGGCATCCTCGGCGGAGATGCCGCGCTGGCGGCAGTAGAAGAGGCGCTCCTCGGAGATCCGCGTGGTGGTCGCCTCGTGTTCCACCACCGCGTCGGCGCGCGCGGCCTCGACGTAGGGGAAGGTGTGGGCGCCGCAGTCGGGGCCGATCAGGAGCGAGTCGCACTGCGTGTGGTTGCGCGCGCCGGCGGCGGCCGGGCCCATGCGCACCAGGCCGCGGTAGCTGTTCTGCGCGTGGCCGGCGCTGATGCCCTTGGAGACGATGCGGCTGTTGGTGTCCCGGCCCAGGTGGATCATCTTCGTGCCGGTGTCGGCCTGCTGGCGGTGGTTGGACACGGCGATCGAATGGAACTCGCCGCTGGAGCCGTCGCCGCGCAGCACCACGCTCGGGTACTTCCAGGTGATCGCCGAACCGGTCTCGATCTGCGTCCACGCGATGCGCGAGCGCCGGCCAGCGCAGAGCCCGCGCTTGGTGACGAAGTTGTAGATGCCGCCGCGGCCCTGTTCGTCGCCGGGGTACCAGTTCTGCACGGTCGAATACTTGATCCGCGCGTCGTCGTGCGCGATGAGCTCGACCACGGCGGCGTGCAGCTGGTTCTCGTCGCGCTGCGGCGCGGTGCAGCCTTCGAGGTAGCTCACGCTGCTGCCCGGCTCGGCGATGATCAGCGTGCGCTCGAACTGGCCGGTGTTGCGCGCGTTGATGCGGAAGTAGGAGGACAGCTCCATCGGGCACTGCACGCCCTCGGGCACGTAGACGAAGGATCCGTCGGAGAACACGGCGGAATTCAGCGCCGCATAGAAGTTGTCGCCCTGCGGCACGACGGTGCCGAGGTAGCGCTCGACCAGCTCCGGGTGGTTCTGCACCGCATGCGAGAAGGAGCAGAAGATCACGCCCGCGCGGGCCAGCTGCTCGCGGAAGGTGGTGCCCACGGAGACGCTGTCGAACACCGCATCCACCGCCACGCCCGCGAGGCGTGCACGTTCGTGCAGCGGCACGTTCAGCTTCTCGTAGGTCTCCAGCAGCTTGGGGTCGACGTCCGCCAGGCTCCTGGGCGCGTCCGCAAGGGACTTCGGCGCGGAGTAGTAGGACAGAGCCTGGAAATCGATGGGCGCGATCCGCAGCCGCGCCCAGTCCGGCGGCTCCATGGCCAGCCAGCGCTCGAAGGCGGCCAGTCGCCACCGCAGCAGGAAGTCCGGCTCGCGCTTGCGCGCCGAGATCGCGCGGATGGTGTCCTCGTCCAGGCCCGGCGGCAGCGCGTCCGATGCGATGTCGGTCACGAAACCGTGGCGGTAGCCGGAGGAGAGTGCGCGGGCGAGGGCGGCGGGCTGCGTTTCCATGGCGGTCTCTTCAATGCCGCGCCGGCAGCGCGGCGAGCTTCAGGCGTGGCAGGTCGGTCAGGCACACGTGCTTGCCTTCGGGCACGACGAGCCCCTGCCGGCGCAGGCGGCCGAAGGCGCGGCTCACGGTCTCCAGGTTCAGGCGCAGGTAGCTGCCGATCTCCTCGCGCGTCATCCGCAGGTAGAACTCGGCCGGCGAATAGCCGCGCGCTTCCATGCGCTGCGACATGTCCAGCAGGAAGGCCGCGACGCGCGCCTCGGCGCTGCGCTGGTTCAGGACCATCATGTGCCGCCGCTCGCGCACCACCTCGCGGCTCAGGAGGCGTGCCAGCGAAGTCGCCAGCGCCGCGCCGGCCGGTCCCGGTTCGCCATAGGGCAGAACGACCAGTTCCGTGTCTTCCAGCGCTATGGCCGCCGATTCGTGCCGTCGCCACGCGAGGGCATCGAGTCCCACCAGGTCGCCGGACACGTGGAAGCCCGCCACCTGCTCGGTCCCTTCGTCGGCGTGCAGCACCGACTTCAGCGACCCCGCCACCACGGCATACAGGCCCTGGAAGTCGTCCCCTTGCCGGAACAGCGCCTCGCGCCGGCGGATGCGGCGGCGCCGCACCGGCCCCGCTGCCGTCACTTCCATGCGGGCCAGCGTGCAGGGCAGGCAGAAGCTCTCTTCGTCCAGCGCCGCGCACACGCCGGGCGCGGTATCCGGGAAGGTGGGGAAGGCCGTGGCGGCGTGGTGTTCAATTGATGCATCAAACATGCATCTATTCTAGGCCCGGCACGCCGGCAGGCGCACGCATGACCCTGCTCGTGTGTCGGCTGCCTTGACCCAGGTCAAGGAAATGCATCGCGACGTGAGGTTCGCAACCCGCCGGTCCCGAAGCCAACACACGCGGCGAGGTCTGCGTTAGCATCCCGCCCCAGCGCCGAGGCAGGCGCGGGAGGAGACGACATGCAGGCATGGATTGCCGGACTGAAGATCTTTTCTTGGGTGGTGGTCGCGCTGATGGTCATCGCGATCCTGTGGGCCGCCTATATCTCGCTGACCCACTGGTCGGGCATCGCCGTCTAGGAGGGCCGTCCGATGAACAAGAAGCAGGCGCGCCTCTTCGCGATCGGCGCCACCTTCCTCGCGACGGTGGTGTTCCTCGGACTCACGGTGGATAGCCACCGGCAGTTCGACAAGCTCACCAATGCCGACAAGATCACCGCGGAAGTCACGCGGGGCAAGGACGTCTGGCATGAAAACAACTGCATCAACTGCCACACCTTGTTCGGCGAGGGTGCGTACTACGCGCCCGACCTGACCAAGATCACCAAGCTGCGCGGAGAGGCCTATCTCACCGCGTACATGAAGGACCCGTCGCAGTTCTACGACGAGCAGAAGCACCGGCGGCTGATGCCGAAGCAGGACATCAGCGAGCCGGACATCAAGGCCCTGATCGCGTTCCTGGACTGGGTGAGCAATGTCGACAACCAGGGCTGGCCGCCGCGTCCCATCCTGGTCACCGGCGCGACCTTTCCGGGCACCGACCAGCCCACGTCGTCGCCGGGCCTGTCCGCCGGTGGAGGGGAGGCGACGCCCGGCCGGGTCGCCGCCGCGAACGCGCCGCCGGGCGCGCGACCCATGTCGGGTGGGGAGAACCCCATGGCGCTCGGCCAGAACGTCTTCCGCACCGCGGTGCCCGCGTGCACGGCCTGCCACTCGGTATCGCCGGGCGTGAACATGGCCGGGCCTTCGCTCGCCGGACTTTCGGCGCGCGCCGAGCAGTTGCTCGCCTCCGGCCAGTACAAGGGCGAGGCGAAGGACGTGGCGGGCTACATCCGCGAGGCGATCACGCATCCCAGCGCGTACATCGTGCCCGGGCCCATGTACTCGGCGGGCGGCACCTCGTTCATGCCGGCCACCTACGGCGAGAGCCTGGGCCCCGAACAGCTCGAGCAGCTGACGGCCTACCTCATGTCCATCAAGTAAGCGAGGGAGGAGACCCATGCGCTACAAGTCCCAATCGGTCGCCTACTGGTACTTCGCCGTCGCGGTGGCCCTGTTCGGCCTGCAGCTCGTGTTCGGCCTGCTGTCCGCCGCCAAGTACCTCGGTCCCGACCCGCTGCTGTACATCCTGCCCTTCGACGTGACGAAGGTGATCCACACCAACCTGCTGATCGTGTGGGTGCTGTGCGGCTTCATGGGCGCGACCTACTGGATGGTGCCCGACGAATCCCGCACCGAGCTGCACAGCACGAAGATCGCCTACATCCAGCTGGTGATCTGGGTGGTGATGGGCGTGACGGCCGTCATCGGCTACCTGTTCCGCTGGGGCACGGGCAACAAGCTGCTGGAGCAGCCGCTGCCGCACAAGCTGGCCATCGTCGTCGTGATGCTCATGTTCCTCTACAACATCGGCATGACGATCCGCAAGTCGGGCCGCTTCACCACCACCGAAGGCGTGCTGCTGCTGGGGCTGGGCGGCGCCGCGGTGCTGTACCTGCCGGCGCTGCTGCACTATCACAACTACACCGTCTCCATCTTCTATCGCTGGTGGACGATCCACCTGTGGGTCGAAGGCGTGTGGGAGATGATCCAGGGCGGCTTCCTTGCCTACCTGCTGATCCGCCTGTCCGGCGCCGACCGCGAGGTGATGGAGAAGTGGCTGTACGTGATCGTCGGCCTGGTCTTCATCGCCGGCATCCTGGGCACGGCGCATCACTACTACTGGGTGGGCGTGCCGCAGTACTGGCTGCCGATCGGCGGCTTCTTCAGCGCACTGGAGCCGCTGGCGCTGGTGGGCATGGCGATCTACGCGTACTCCGCGATGCGCCGCTCCGGCCTCGCGCACCCGAACAAGCTGGCGCTGCACTGGACGGTGGGCAGCGCGGTGGTCACGATGTTCGGCGCGGGCCTGCTGGGCCTCGCGCACACCTGGCCCAGCGTGAACAAGTGGACGCACGGCACGCTCATCACCGCGATGCACGGCCACGCCGCGTTCTACGGGGCCTACGCGATGATCGTCATGGCCATGATCACCTACGCGATGCCCGGCCTCACGCGCCGCCCCGAGGAAGGCACGCAGCTCGGTTGGTGGTCGTTCTGGCTGCAGATGGCGGGCATGTTCGGCATGACGCTGTCGTTCGCCACGGCCGGCATCGGGCAGGTGTACCTGGAGCGCATCATGGGTCTCGGCTATCTCGACGCGCAGCTGAAGATCCAGGTGCACTTCCTCATGCTCGTGGCAACGGCCAGCCTGTTCGCGATCGGCGTGATCCTGTTCATCATCGACTTCTTCAGGCACGCGCCGCGCTTCGAGGTGAGCCAGGAGCCGGACGCCGTGGTGCCGCCCGCGCGCCCGGTCGTGGCCTAGGTGGCGGCGCAAGAGGGGGCGCAGGCCCCCTACTACCTCGCCACGGCAGACGAAGTGGCGGTGTTCGAGCAGTGCCATGCGCGTGGCCTGGCGGTGATGCTCAAGGGCCCCACGGGCTGCGGCAAGACGCGCTTCATCGAGCACATGGCCTGGCGGCTGCGCCGCCCGCTCGTCACGATCTCCTGCCACGACGATCTGACGGCCAGCGACCTCGTCGGCCGCTTCCTGATCCGGCACGACGGCACCGCCTGGCAGGACGGGCCGCTCACGCGCGCCGTGCGCGAAGGCGCGATCTGCTACCTGGACGAAGTGGTCGAGGCGCGGCAGGACACCGTGGTCGTCCTGCACCCGCTGACCGACTACCGCCGCGTGCTGCCGATCGACAAGACCGGCGAGATGGTGGAGGCCGCGCCCGGCTTCCAGCTGGTGGTCTCGTACAACCCGGGCTACCAGCGCATGCTCAAGGACCTCAAGCCCAGCACGCGGCAGCGCTTCGTGGCGCTGGACTTCGGCTTTCCGCCGCCGGAGCGCGAGGCCGACATCGTGCGGCACGAAGGCGGCGTCGACGGCGGTGTCGCGCGCACGCTGGTGGAACTGGGACTGCGGCTGCGCCAGTTGCAGGACCGCGGCCTGGCGGAAGTGCCCAGCACGCGGTTGCTGATCGCCGCCGCGCGCCTGGTGGCTAGCGGCATCGCGCCGCGCACAGCCTGCGGCAGCGCGATCGTCGCACCCTTGTCCGACGAGCCTGCGCTGGTCGCGGCGATGCGCGACCTGGTGGACGCCACTTTCCCCTGAACCCGCATGGCCGAAGCGGAGGACGTCCTCACCGACGCGGCCCGCCACGCCACGGTGTTCGCGCGGGACTTGTGGCGGCGCCACCGGCCGGTCGAAGCACCGCAACTGCTGCGGCTGCAGGACGTTGCGCGGCGCATCGACCTGCTGGTCGCCGCGGTGTTCGGGCGCAGCTTCGCGCTGCGCGTCGCGCAGCCGCCGGCGGCGCCGACCTGGCTGGCGCGCTGGATGCGGCGCGGAGCGCTGCCTGCGGGCACCGTGGCGCTTCCCGCCACGGACGGTGTGTCGCTGTGGTTGCCGGCGGACTTCGGTGCCGGCTTGTCCCACCAGGAGGCCGGCGAACAGTTCCGCCTGCACGCCTTGCGCCAGGCCATGCGTGCGATGCGCGGCGCGCACGCGCTGTTGGCGCCGGACGATCCCCCGGCCTTGACCGACATCCACCTGCTGCTGGAAGCGCGCGCGGCCGACCACGCACTTGCGCTTCTTCTGCCCGGCATGGACGCGCAGCTTGCCGCGCTGCGCGCCTCGGCGGCTGCGGCACGGATATCCCCGGAACGGCTGTCGCGCGAGCTGCACGCGTTCGAGGTGCTGGCGCGCGGCGTGATGCAGGATTTGCCGCAGGAACTGCCCGCCGGTGCGCCCGCATTGGCTTTGCCTGCGTCGGCAGCCGAAGTGCGGGTCCAGGCGCAGCAACTGCATGCGTTGCTCGCGCCATCGCTGCCGCCCGGCCCCGTGCTGTGGCGCGACGCATGGACCGGCGCCTTGCGCGCGGCGCCGAAGACGTCGTGGCTGACGCCGCAGGAGGGGACCGACGCCGACGACGGCGCCGCACTCCCTCGCAGCGCCCGCCTGCCGCGCCGTCCCGAGGTGCGCGAGGCGAAGCCCGACGAGGACGAGGACCAGAACCCCGGCGCCTGGATGGTGCAGACCGCCACGCCCAACGAGGCCGCCGAGGACCCGATGGGCATGCAGCGCCCCACGGATCGGGACGAGAGCACCGCCTCCGAGGAATTCGCCGACGCGCTGTCGGAGCTGCCCGAGGCGCGCCTCGTGTCCACGCCGGGCAAGCCGAAGGAGGTTCTGCTCTCCGACGATCCGCCCGAAGCGCGCAGCAAACGCGAGGCGGCCGCCTCTTCGTCCGAAGGCATCGCGCTTCGCTACCCGGAGTGGGACTGGCGCCGCGGCGCCTACCGCGATCCCGGCGCCACCGTGCGCCTCCTGCCCGCGCAACCCGGCCCGCCCGAGTGGGTGGAGCGCACGCTGGCCGAGCGCGCCACCATGCTGCAGGAGATCCGTCGCCGCTTCGAGCTGCTGCGCGCGCAGCGCGTGCGCCTGCGCAGGCAGCTCGATGGCGACGGCATCGACCTCGAGGCCTGGAGCGAAGCACAAGCGGATTTCCGGGCGGGCCTGCCGCTGTCGCAGCGGCTGTACCAGGCGGAGCGTCGCGGCCGGCGCGATGTCGCCATCACCCTCCTGGTGGACATCAGCGGTTCCACCGACGGCTGGATCGCCGGCGACCGCCGCATCATCGACGTCGAGCGCGAGGCGCTGCTGCTGGTGTGCATCGCCCTCGAAGGTATGGCCGATCCGTATGCCGTGTTCGCGTTTTCCGGCGAGGGGCCGCACGGCGTGGTCGTGCGGCCCGTGAAGGAGTTCGGTGAACGCTACGGCGCCGAGGTGGCGCGGCGCATCGCGGGCCTGGAGCCGGAGCACTACACGCGCGCGGGCGCCGCGCTGCGCCACGCGACCGCGGCGCTCATGCAGCAGCCGGCCAGCCATCGCCTCCTGCTGCTGCTCTCCGACGGCAAGCCGAACGACATCGACGACTACGAGGGACGCTACGGCGTGGAGGACATGCGCCAGGCCGTGGCGGAGGCGCGCCTGCAGGGCATCTCGCCCTTCTGCCTCACCATCGACCGGCAGGCCGCCAACTACCTGCCCGCGGTGTTCGGCGCGCACCACTACGCGCTGCTGCCGCGGCCGGAGCTGTTGCCGCAGGTGCTGCTGGACTGGCTGCGGCGGCTGGTGAGCGCCTGAGGCGCGCTCGCGCGCCGCCGCGCCTCAGTGTCCGCCCAGGTAAGCCTTCGCCAGCGCCGCGTCCGCGGCGATCTCCGCCGAGGTGCCCCTCGCCACCACGCGGCCGCCGGCCATGACGTAGGCACGGTCCGCCAGCGCGAGGGCCAGGCCCGCCATCTGGTCGACCACCACCAGCGTCATGCCTTCGCTGCGCAGCCGGTCCAGCGAGCGGAACAGCTCCGCGATGACCTTGGGCGCGAGGCCCAGAGAAGGTTCGTCCAGCAGCAGGATGCGCGGGCGAGACATCAGCGCGCGCGCGACGGCCAGCATCTGCTGCTCGCCGCCCGAGAGCAGCCCGGCGCGCTGGTGCAGGCGCTCGCGCAGGCGCGGGAAGCGTTCGAGCATCTCCTCCACGCGCGCTTCGCGACCGGCGGGATGCAGGAAGGCGCCGAGGCGGATGTTGTCCAGTACGCTCAGCTCGGGGAAGACCTGCCGCCCCTCCGGCACGAGGACCATGCCGCGCCGCACGATCTCCTCCGCGCCCAGCCGACCGAGGTCCTCGCCTTCGAGGTGGATGCCGCCGGAGCCCAGGGGCCGGTGCAGTCCGCTCAGCGCGCGCATCAGCGTGGATTTGCCGGCGCCGTTGGCGCCCAGCAGCGCCACGACTTCGCCGGCGCCCACGTGCAGGTCGATGCCGTGGAGAACCGGATCGGCCCCGTAGCCGGCCACCAGCGCGCCCACGCCCAGCATCTCGCGCTCCGGCGCGGGACGCGCGGGCGCATCGGCGGCAGGACCGGCCGACATTGCCTCGCCCAGGTAGGCTTGCTGCACGGCCGGATCCGCCTGCACCTGCGCGGGCGTGCCTTCCGCGAGGAAGCGGCCGGACTCGAGCACCACCACGTGGTCGGAGATGCCCATCACGAGCGCCATGTCGTGTTCCACCAGCAGCACCGCGATGCCCGCGTCGGCGATGCGGCGCAACAGCGCGGCCAGGCTGTCCTTGTCCTCGCGCGAGAGGCCGGCGGCGGGTTCGTCCAGCAGCACGGCTTCGGGATCGAGGGCGAGCGCGCGCGCGATCTCCACCAGGCGCCGGTCGACGTGCGGCAAGTCCGCCGCGCGGGCCCGGATGTCGCCGCGGTAGCCGCACCAGTGCAGCAGTGCGGCGGCCTGCGCGCGCGCCTGCGGCGAGCGCAGCCGCGCCGCGCCCAGCAGCGGGCCGAGCTGGCCGCGTCCCATCGCGAGCACGACGTTGTCCTGCACGCTCAGCGAGCCGAACAGCTGCGAGGTCTGGTAGGTGCGCGCGACGCCCTGGCGTGCGATGCGCAAGGCCGATTGGCCGGCGAGCGTCTGCCCGCCGAGGGCGAACTGCCCCCCGGTGGGGCGATAGAAGCCGCTCAGGACGTTCAGCACCGTGGACTTTCCCGCGCCGTTGGGACCGATGAGGCTGGTCACCGCCGCGGGCCGGGCCACGAAGCTGAGTCCGTCGACCGCGCGAACGCCGCCGAACTGCATCGCGACTTCGCTGGCGGTGATCGCCTGCCGCGCGCGCACGGCCATCCGCGGCGCCTGCACTTCGACGGGGTTCGTTTCCACGGGCGCGGCGGGCACAGGCATCGTGGCTGCGAACGCGAAGTGCCTGCGCACCAAGCCCGCCAACGCACGGACCAGACCGACGATGCCGCCGGGCGCGACCCACAGCACCACCAGCAGCAGCGCGCCGAAGAACAGCAGGCGCAGGTCTTCCATGCCGGCCAGCACCTCCGGCAGCAAGCCGACGACGAGCGCGCCCACGAGCGGGCCGGCGACCGTGCCAACGCCACCGAGCAGCACCACCAGCACGAAGAGGATGGATTGGACGAAACCGAAGGTGCTGGGCGTCACGAAGGTGGACAGCGGCGCATAGAGCGCGCCCGCCGCGCCGGCCAGTCCCGCCGACACGGCGAAGGCGACGGTCTTGGTCACCAGCGGATGCAGCCCCAGCGATTCGGCGGCGACTTCGCTGTCGCGCACCGCGCGGATCGCCGCGCCCCAGGTGCCGCGGGAGAGCCACACGTAGAACGCAGTGCCGGCCGCGACCAGCGCGAGCGAAAGCAGCGCCACCGCGCGCTCGCCCTGCGCCAGCGGACCCAGGCCCGGAGCCTCGATGCCCATGATGCCGTTCTGCCCGCCCGTGAGCGCCGGCGCCTCGATGATGGCGTGCTCCACCACGAAGGCGAAGGCGATGGTGATCATCGCGAGGTAGGGGCCGCGCACGCGCAGCGCGGGCAGCGCGAGCAGCCCGCCCGCCACGGCGGAGAGCAGCGTCGCGAGCGGCCACGCAAGCCAGAAGTCCAGGCCGGCGCGCGTGGTGAGGATCGCCACCGCGTACGCGCCGATCGCGTAGAAAGCCATGTGGCCGAAGGACATCTGGCCGCTCATGCCGATCAGCACGTTCAGGCCTATGCCCACCACCGCGAGCAGGGCCACGCTGGCCAGCACGAACACGTAGTAGCTGTTGAGGGTGAGGGCCAGCACCGCCGCCGTCACCAGGAGGGTGCCCAGGGCCGCGATCTGTGCGGGCGTGCCGAGACCCAGGACCACGCGCGGTTTCGTCGTCGCGTTCATACCTTGCGCACCTCCGCGCGGCCGAACAGGCCGTTGGGTAGCACCGCCAGCGCCACGATGACGAGGCCGAAGGTGACGATCTGCGTGAAACCGGAGCCCATGGTCACGGTGACCAGGGCTTCGAGCAGGCCGAAGAGGATGCCGGCGACCATCACGCCCCAGGCGCTGGTGATGCCGCCCAGGATGGCGACCGCGAAGGCCTTCAGGCCGAACAGCGTGCCCATGTCCGACTGCACGTTGAACAGCGGCGCGATCAGCACGCCCGCCACGCCCGCGAAGAGCGCCGACACCGCGAACGCCGCGGCCACGGTGTGCTTGATGGGAATGCCCATCAGGCGCGCCGCGTTGCGGTTCTGCGCCACGGCCAGCATCGCCGTGCCCCAGCGCGTGCGGCGCGACACGATGTGCAGCACCGCCGCGAGCGCCAGTCCCACCGCGGGGATCACCAGGTCCAGCGGGTAGATGCCCAGGCCGATCCCGCCGATGTCGATGGGCGAGCGCGCGAGCGGCGAGGGCAGGCTACGCGGCTCCTTGCCGAAGCCGAGCATCACGAGGTTGTCGACCAGGATGCCGAGGGCGACGGTGGCCATCAGCCAGGCGTCGGAGCCGCGGCGCGCGAAGGGACGCACCGCGACGAACTCCACCAGGAGGCCGTAGGCCGCGCACAGGAGCAGCGCCATCGCCACGGACGGCAGCATCGGCCATCCCAGGGACTGCGAGAACGCATAGGTGAAGACGGCGCCCAGCATCATCGAGCTGCCCTGGGCGAAGTTCATCGTTCCCGAGACGGCGTAGGTGACGTAGAAGCCCAGGGCCATCAGGCCGTACATGCTGCCGAGGCCGAAGCCGCTGGCGAGGGCGGACATCAGCATGGGCGCTCCCCGGAAGAGGGCGGCGCGCAGGAGGAAGGGGACATGGCGAAGGCTCCGTCGGTGTTGTCGTGCTGGGGCCTGCAATGCAACGGCCATGCCAGCGTGCACCAGGAAGCCGCCTGGCTTGTCGACGGAGTCGCTCGCGGATTGTCGACAAGATGCGGGCCCGCGCGGGCACGATCATTGCTGTCCGCGATGCGCAAGGCGTGGCGCATGGTGCCGCGCCGCTTTCGCGGAGAACGAAGAATGAACGATGCCCCGCGCGACCCGGCCGCCGCCCTGGTGGACGAGTACCTGCGCCTCCTGATGATCCCGGACCCGGATGCCGCGCGCGCGCTGGTGGCGCCCACGCTGCGCATCCGCTTCACCGGCGCCCGCGCGATGCGCGACCCTTCCGAATGCGCGGCGTTCAATGCGAAGCGCTACGCATGGGTGCAGAAGCGCATCGAACGCACCGAAGTGGTGAGCGGCGGGACGGAAGAGGAAACCGTGGTCTACAGCCTGGGCACCCTGCACGGCGCCTGGCCGGACGGCACGGCCTTCGAGGGCAACCGCTACGTGGACCGCTACGTCGTGAGCCACGGCCGCATCACGCAGATGGATGTCTGGAACGACAGCGCCGAATGGCTGCTGCTGCGTGCCGGCCTCCCGCAACCCTGAAGGCGCGGCGCGCCGATCTCCCATGTCCCTGATCTACGAAGACCGTCTTCCCACCCACGGCCGGTTCGACTACGAGCCGATCACCCGCCGTCCGGGCTACCGCTGGCCCAATGGCGCGCGCCTGGCCGTGTACCTGGGCTTCAACCTCGAGCACTTCGCCTTCGGCGAGGGCATGGGCGCGGCCATCGGCCCGGTCACGCCCGAACCCGACGTGCTGAACTACGCCTGGCGCGAATACGGCAACCGCGTGGGCGCGTGGCGCTGCCTCGAGCTCTTCGACGAGCTCGCGCTGCCCACGGCGACGATCCTCAACACCGCGCTGTACGACCACTGCCCCGAGCTGGTGCAGGCCTTCGCCGAGCGCGGCGACGAGCTGGTGGGACACGGCCACACCAATGCGGAACGCCAGGGCGAGCTGCCCGAGGACGCGGAGCGCCGCCTGCTGGCCCTGTGCCGCGCCCGCATCGTCGAACACAGCGGGCAGGCCGTGTCGGGCTGGCTCTCGCCCTGGATTTCCGAGAGCCGCCGCACGCCCGACCTGCTGGCGGAAACCGGCTACACCTACACGCTCAACTGGTGCCACGACGACCAGCCGACGGCGATGCGCACGCGCTCGGGCCGCACGCTTTGGAGCGTTCCGTATCCGCAGGAGCTCAACGACATCCCCATGATCGTCGGCCGCAAGCTGGATGGCGCCGCGTTCGCGCAGATGATCGTCGACAACTTCGACGAGATGCTCGCGCAGGCTGAGCGCCAGCCGCTGGTGATGGGCGTGGCGCTGCATCCCTACCTGGTGGGGCAGCCTTACCGGCTGCGGCACTTGCGGCGTGCGCTCACGCACCTGGCCCGCGAGCGCGATGCCGGACGGGTGTGGTTCACGACGCCGGGGCGCATCTGCGCGCACCACGTCGCGGCGACGGAAACCAGTGCGCTGCTGGAGGCGGTGAAATGAGCGCCGTGCCCGCTTTCCCCATCGAGGACACCGTGGGCGCCTGGGTGCCGCACGGGCGCTTCATCATCGAAGGCCGCGCGCGGGGGCCGCTGGCCGGGCTGCGCTTCGGCGTGAAGGACGTGTTCGACGTCGCCGGCCATCCCACGGGCGCCGGGAACCCCGCATGGCTGCGCACGCACCCCGTGCCCGCGCGCAGCAGCCCGCTGGTGGATCGCCTGCTGGACGCCGGCGCCACGCTCACGGGCAAGCTCCTCACCGACGAACTCGCCTACAGCATCAACGGCGACAACATCCACTACGGCACGCCCATCAACACTGCGCTGCCCGCGCGCGTGACGGGCGGATCGTCCAGCGGCTCGGCCGCGGCGGTGGCGGCGCGGCTGGTCGATTTCGCGCTGGGCACCGACACGGGCGGATCCACGCGCGTGCCCGCGAGCTACTGCGGCCTGTGGGGACTGCGCACCACGCACGGCGTGCTCAGCGCCGAAGGCCTGGTGCCCCTGCATCCCGGCTACGACACGCCGACCTGGCTGGCGCACGATGGCGAGACCTTCGAGCGCGTGGGGCGCGAGCTGCTGCCCGCGACGTCCGTCTTCAACGCCAGGCGAGTGCTCGTGCCGCTGGACGCCTGGGCACAGGCCGATGCGCTGTTCCAGCCTGCGCTGCAGCGCGTGCGCGACGCCTTGTGCGAGCTGCTCGAAGCGCGCGCACAGCCGCTCACGATCAGCGAGGAGGGGCTCGATGCGTGGCGGCAGGTCTACGTCACCAGCGGTGCCTACGAAGGCTGGCAGGCGCACGGCGCCTGGATCGTCGGCAACGATCCGGGCTTCGCGCCGCCGATCGCGCAGCGTTGGCAGGCCGCGAGCGCGGTGCGCGCGGAGGCGGCTGCCGAAGCCGCGGCGCATGCGGCGCGTGTGCGCTCGCACGTGCGCGGCGTTCTCGGCGATGACGGCGTGCTGGTGCTGCCTTCGGCCGGCGGTTTGCCGCCGCTGCGCGATGCCGACCCGTCCACGGTGGACGACCTGCGCGTGCGCACGATGCGCATCACCTGCATCGCGGGGCTCGCGGGACTGCCGCAGGTGAGCATGCCTTTGCAGGCCATGCACGTGGGTTCCGACGGCCGTGCGGAGCAGGTGCCGCTGGGCATCTCGCTCGTCGGCCCCGCCGGATCCGACCTGGCGCTGATCGCGCTGGCGCGGCGCGTCGCCGCGCGCTGCGGTGCGATCGGCTGAAACGACTGCTGCCCGGAAGACACCCATGCCCGCACGTGCCAAGACGGTTGCCCTTTCCTCCGCCAGGGTGCGCTCGCGCCGCCGGCCGCCGCCGGACGACCTGGACACCGGCGCGCAGCGCCTGGGCGGCGCGCTGGCGCAGGTGGTCGAGAGCGACGCCGTCGAGGACCGCATCTACAAGGCGGTGTTCGAAGGCGTGATGGGGCAGCGGCTCGCGCCCGGCACCAAGCTGCCGGAGGCCAGCCTGTGCGAGGTGTTCGGCACCACGCGCTCCACCGTGCGTCGCGTGCTGCAGCGCCTGGCGCACGACCACATCGTGCAGCTGCGCCCCAACCGCGGCGCGATCATCGCCGTGCCCACGCCCGAGGAGACGCGGCAGATCTTCGAAGCGCGGCGCGAGCTGGAAGCGGCCGTGGTGCGCCTGGCGGCCGCGCGCGTGACGCGCACCGACCTGGCGGCGCTGCGCGCCAAGCTGGCGCAGGAACACGAGGCGATGCACCGCTTCGACCAGCCCGCCTGGGCGCGGCTGGCCAGCGGCTTCCACTTGCACCTGGCGGAACTGAGCGGCAACGCGCTGCTGCGCCGCTACCTCGTGGAGATCATCTCGCGCTGCTCGCTGATCGTGGCGCTGCACGAGGCGCCCGGCAACGCGGGCTGCGAGCACGAGGAGCACGAAGGCATCGTCGAACGCCTCGCGCGCCGCGATGCCGAAGGCGCAGTCGCGCTCATGAGCGCACACATCAACGGCCTCGAGCAGCGCATCCACCTGCGGGGCCAGCGCCCCGAACCCAGCCTGCGCGAACTGCTGGGCCTCTGAGTCCCGCGCGCCCGCCGGCGGTGCGCCTCGCGCGCGGCGGGTGCGCGCATGCACCCGATGCGGGGCGCGATGCGCCCGGATTGCGCACACGGAGCGCATCGTATCGTCGACGAATGCGCAGCAGGCTTGTCGACGCTGGCACATCACTTGCGTGAAGGAGGGCGTGGTTTCCCCACTCTCTCACCCAAGGACGAACGCCATGCACAAGACCCCCACCGCTCCCAAGTTCTCGCGCCGCGTCGCGCTCGCGGCCTTCGCGTCGCTCGCCGCGGCCAGCCAGCTGCCGCTCGCGCAGGCCGCCGAGCCGATCAAGATCGGCCTCGTGACGGCGCTGTCCGGCCAGTCGGCGCTGGCCGGGGAGGCGATCACGCGCGGCATGACGCTCGCCATCGACGAGATCAACGCGGCCGGCGGCCTGCTGGGCGGGCGCAAGCTCGAACTGGTGCGCCGCGACGACGAGAGCAATCCGGCCAAGGGCGTGGTCGCCGCGCGCGAGCTGATCCACCGCGAGAAGGCCACCGTCATCTTCGGCGGCCTGGACACACCCGTGTCCATGGCGATCGTGCCGCTGGTGAACCAGGCCAAGGTGCCCTACATGGTGCCCTGGGCCGCCGGCACCAAGATCACGCGCAACGGCGCGAAAGAGAACTACGTGTTCCGCGTGTCCGCCGTCGACGAACTGGTGGACGTGAGCATCCTGGACTACGCGCTCAAGACCTTCCAGACCAGGAAGCCGGGCCTGATCCTGGTGAACAACTCCTGGGGGGAATCCAACGAGGCCGGTCTCAAGGCGGCCCTGCAGGCCAAGGGCATGGCGGCTGCCGGCATCGAGAAGTTCGACATGGCCGCGGTCGACGTGGTGCCGCAGCTCTCGCGCCTGAAGGCCGCGGGCGCCGACGCGCTCTTCCTGGTGGCCAACGTCGGCCCGTCCGCGCAGGTGGTCAAGTCGCTGGAGCGCATGGGCTGGAACGTGCCCATCGTCTCGCACTGGGGTCCCCCGGGCGGCCGCTTCAACGAGCTCGCGGGCGCCAACGCCAAGACCGTGCACTTCGTGCAGACCTACAGCTTCTTCGGCGAGGGCGCCTCGCCCGTGCGCGACCGCGTGATCTCCGCGATGAAGGCGAAGTACTCCAACGTCAAGGGCCCGGAGGACATCACCCCGGCCGTGGGCGTGGCCAACGCTTACGACGCCATGCACCTCACGGCGCTGGCGATCGCCGCCGCCGGCTCCACCGAGGGCGAGGCCGTGCGCAACGGCTACTACAAGATCGGCCGCCATCCCGGCCTGATCAAGACCTACGACAAGCCCTTCACGCCCGAGCGCCACGACGCGCTGGCGCCCGAGGACTACGTCTGGGCGCAGTTCATCGGCGACCGCATCCTGCCGGTGGGCTCGGCGAAGTAATCCGCGATGGACGATCCCCTCCGCGGCCGGCGCCTCCTGGTCCTGGGCGGCAGTTCCGGCATCGGCGAAGCCACCGCCCGCCGTGCCGCCCTGGCCGGCGCGGCCGTGACCATCATCTCGCGCAGCGGCACGCGCCTGGACGCGGCGCTCGCGCGGCTGCCGACCGGCGTGGCTTCGGATCGCGTGGACCTGGAGGATGCGGCGCAGGTCGACGCCTTCTTCCAGCGCCAAGCGCCCTGGGACCACGTGGTGCTGGCCGGGTCGGCCTCGAAGGTCGGTCCCGTGCGCGTGCTGCCCCTGCCCGACGCCCAGGCCGCCATGCAGAACAAGTTCTGGGGCGCGTACCACGTCGGGCGCAGCGCCCGCATCGTCGAGGGCGGCTCGCTGACCTTCGTCTCGGGCGTGTACAGCCAGCGGCCCGTGCCTGGCGCGGTACTGCAAGGCGCGATCAACGCGGCGGTGGAGTCGCTCGCGCGCGGACTCGCGCTGGAACTGGCGCCTGCCCGCATCCGGGTCAACACGATCTCCCCGAGCACCACCGCGACGCCGCTGTGGGACCGCCTCGGGCCGGAAGGCCGCAGGCAGAAGTTCGAGGCCATGGCCGCGCGCCTGCCCGTGGGCCGCGTCGCGCAGGCCGACGACATCGCGCAGGCGATCCTGCTCGCCGCCACCAATCGCTTCATGACCGGCTCCACCGTCCTCGTGGACGGCGGCGACGCGCTGGTCTGAGGCGCCTTCCTTCGCAAGACACCATGAAACTGCTCAACGTCCCCGTCATCGACATCAGTCCCTACCGCCTCGGCACCGCCCAGGACAAGGAGAAGGTGGCGCGCCTGGTCGACCAGGCCTGCCGCGACATCGGCTTCCTCGTGATCAGCGGCCACGGCGTGGACGCGGACCTGATCGAGCGCACGCGCGCGGTCTCGCGCGCCTTCTTCGACCTGCCGGCCGCCGCCAAGCAGCGCGTCGCAAGGCCCTCGATCGACGTCGCGCGCGGCTACACCGGGATCCACGAGGAGTCGCTGGCGCGCTCGCGCGATCCGGAGGCCTATGGCAGCGACCTCAACGAGAGCCTGATGATCGGGCCGGTCGACCTGCCGGATCCCGCCTATGCCTTCGCGCCCGCCGCGGGCAAGCACTTCGCGCCCAACGTGTGGCCCGAGGAGCCGAAGGAACTGCAGGCGATCTACACCGACTACTACCGTGCGATGGGCGAGCTGGCCGCCGTGCTGATGCGCATCTTCGCGCTGGCGCTGGGCCTGCCCGAGCACCACTTCGACGACAAGATCGACAGGCACATCAGCCGGCTGCGCGTGCGCAACTATCCCGCGCCCAAGGAACCGCCGAAGCCCGGACAGATCCGCGCCGGTGCGCATTCCGACTACGGCAGCCTCACGATCCTCTACGCCGAGGACAAGCCCGGCGGCCTGCAGGTGTGCAACGCCGAAGGCGAATGGGTGGACGTGCCCGTGAAGCCCGGCTGCTACATCATCAACATCGGCGACCTGATGGCGCGCTGGAGCAACGACAACTGGGTGTCGACGCTGCACCGCGTGGTCAACCCGCCGGCCGATGCCGGCGCCGAGAGCCGCCGCCAGTCGCTGGTGTTCTTCCACAACCCCAACTACGACGCCGAGATCGCCAACCTCATGCCCTCGCAGGCGGCCAAGTACCCGCCCACCACCTCGGGCGAGCACCTGCGCTCGCTGTACGTGCAGACGCAGAACGCCTGAAGGAACCGTCATGCGGATCAACGATCCCGCCGTACTGGCCGAAGTCGGGGCCTGCTTCGACGCCTACGAGCGCGCGCTGGTGGGCAATGACGTCCCCACGCTGGACGCGCTCTTCTGGGACAGTCCGCTGACGCTGCGCTACGGCGCCACCGAGAACCTGGTGGGCACGGAGGCGATCCGCGCGTTCCGCGCCGCGCGTCCGGCCAAGGGCCTGGCGCGCGAGGTGCTGGAACGCCACGTCACCACCTTCGGCGAGGACTTCGCCGTGGCCAGCATCGTCTTCCGGCGCGACGGCGAGCCGCGCCTGGGCCGGCAGACGCAGACCTGGGCGCGGCTGGACGGCGCGTGGCGCGTGGTGGCGGCGCACGTGAGCTGGATGGGGTGAACGCCGCGCAGCGGGGACGGCGCCGGACCGTGCACACTCGCGTCCGTGACTCCCTTCAACTACCGGCATCTCCACTACTTCTGGGTCGTCGCCAAGGAAGGCGGCATGGCGCGCGCCGCGGCGCGGCTCGACGTCGCCGTGCAGACCGTCAGCGCGCAGGTGCGCGAGCTGGAGCAGTCGCTCGGCCACGCCTTGTTCAAGCCCGCCGGCCGCGGCATCGCGCTCACCGAGGCGGGCCAGGCGGCGATGGCGCACGCCGACCAGATCTTCCAGCTCGGCGAGCAGCTCGTGGGGGCCGTGCGCGACGCGGCGACGCAGCAGGGCATGCGCCTCGCCGTGGGCATGTCCGACGGCCTGCCCAAGCTGGTCGTGCGGCACCTGCTGGAGCCTGCATTGCAGGAGCCCAACGTGCGCCTGCTTTGCCACGACGATGAATTCGACGGCCTGCTCGGTGACCTGGCGCTGCACCGCCTCGACGTGGTGCTGTCGGACCGTCCCGCGCCGGCCAACCCCAACCTGCGCCTGTACAGCCACCATCTCGGCGAAGCACCCATCGCCTGGTTCGTTCCGGCGGCGATGGCGGGCAAGGGCGCGAAGCGCTTTCCCGCCTGCCTGGCGCAGCTGCCGGTGCTGCTGCCCACGGGCCATGCGGCCATCCGCGCGCGGCTGGACCAGTGGTTCGAGCGCCAGGGCCTGCGCCCGCGCATCGCGGGCGAGTTCGAGGACAGCGCGCTGCTGGCGGCCTTCGGCCGCAGCGGGATGGGGGCGTTCCCGGCCTCGCGCTGGATGCGCGAGGAACTGCTGAAGGATCCGGCGGTGCGCCTGCTGGGGGAAACGCCCGAACTCGTCGAGCACTTCTACCTGATCTCCGCCGAGCGCCGCATCCACCATCCGCTGGTGCAGAAGCTGCTCGCCGCGGCGAAGCAGCGCGACTAACGCGCGGCGGGGCGCCGGGCGAAGCGGCGCAGCAACAGGTGCGCGGCGATCGCGAGCGTGAGCAGCAGCACCATGCCGAATCCCCACGCGATCCACACGGCGGGAACGAGCCAGCCGGCGGCGGTGCCCACCATGGGCAGGAGGTTGCGCCCGGCCTCCACCGTCCACAGCAGCGCCGACTGCATCGCCTGGATCCACGCGGGGTCGGCCCACACGGCGATCCATTGCGGCACGGGCAGCGCGGCGATCTCGCGCGCCGCCGCGCCGGCCGTGCCCGTGGCGATCGCCTCGGCGGTCCAGCCGGCGAGGGCGGCGCCCATCGCGGCACCGCCCGTCCACAGGAGCGCGAGCACCGCGAACACGCCCCACGTGGCGGCGACCATGCGCCTTAGGCCTCCACCTGCTGGATGCCGGCGATCACCCAGCCGCCGGCGCCGTAGCGCGGCTTGGCCAGGTGCCACACCTCGTCCAGGTCCTCGGGCAGCGCGCCGGCCACTTCGCGCACGCTGCCGGTGAAGCGCACGCTCACGATGTACTGCGTGGGCTCTTCCACCACTTCCAGCACGCGTGCTTCCAGGCCGAACACCTCGGTCTTCTGCGGCACGCCGCCACGCTCGGCGAGATCGGCCGCGACGACTTCGTACATCTCGGGGCTGAGATAGTCGCGCAGGCGGTCGAGGTCGCCCGCGTCGTTGGCGTCCTGCAGCGCGACGAACTGCGACTTCGCCTGGCGCTCGAAGGCTGCCGTGTCGAAGCCGGCCGGGATCGTCCCGCCGCCGGCCGCGGCCGCGGGCGTGCCCAGGCCGCCGCCGATGCGCGAGCCGATCAGCGAGCCGCCTTGCGGCGTGGATGCGCGCGCCATGGGCGAGCC
>JAEZEB010000192.1 GCA_023438115.1 Pseudomonadota bacterium
GCCTTCCGCCGCAGGCGCCGCGGCGGATTCGGCAGGAGCATCGCTCGCCGGAGCCGCACCCGGCGCAGGTGCGGAGGCTGCGCCAGCCGCGGCGGCATCGTCGCGGGCGCGCACGGCCTGCTCCAGCGCCGCCATCGCCGCGCGGATCTTCTGCGCGTCACCGCTGGCGGTGGCTTGCTCCACGGCCTTGGACGCCTCGAGCACCGCGCGGTCGCGCGCGCTCGTCGCCGAAGCCGCCTTCTCGCGCTCGGCGGTCTTGCGGTTGAAGGCGTCGTCGATCGGCTTGCGGAAGGCATCCCACAGCCGCTGTTCCTGCTTGCGGTCCAGGGGCACCGCCTGCGCCTCGGCCTGCCAGCGCTGCTGCAGCGCCTTGACCGCGTCGATGCGCAGCATGGGCGCCTCGCCCAGCGCCTTCGCTTCCTCGATCAGCGCCTGGCGCCGCTCGATGCTCTGCTTCTGCGCCGCCTCCAGCGGGGCGGCGGCCTGCGCGATCGCTTCCTTCCACTGCGGCTGCAGCTCGGCGAAGGCCTTCTCGCTCAGGTGGCCCGCCTCGCGCCAGCGGTCCGAAAACTGGTGGATCGCGCGGTTGAAGCCCTTCCAGTCGCCCTGCTCCGGCGCCGGATGCGCGGCCGCCCAGGCCTTCACTTCCTCGATGAGGGCCAGGCGCGCGGCGCGATGCTCGGCGGCCTCGGACTTCACCTTGTCCAGCCACTCCTGCACCACCTTGTAGGCTTCGTTGCAGGCCTCGTCGAAACGCTTCCACAACGCGTGGTTGGGCGGGCCGCCCTGGTCCACCTGCTTCCACTGGTCGCGCAGGCTGCGCAGGGTCTCCTGCATCTTGCGGCCGCCGTAGCGCGGCTTGCGCAGCGGGGCCGGCGCGGGAGCGGGCGCAGGTGCCGGAGCAGCGGCTGCTTCCTGGCCCTGCTCCGCCGCCTGGGCGTCCACTTCCGGTGGCGTGGCGGGCGCCTGCGGCGCCGCGGGCGCGGGAATGGTCTCGAACAGCGCTTCCGCCTTCGCCACCAGTTCCTGCCGCAGCTGGTCGGCGCGCCAGCGCTGCCAGCCTTCGAGCTCGGTCGCCGCGGCGATCGCCGCGTGGGCCTGCGCCTCCAGCTTGTCGTCGACCAGCTTGCCGTGTTCCTTCAGGGCGTTGCGCAGCGCGTTGGCTGCACCGGCGCTCGCCTTGCCGTGGCCCTGGCCCACTTCCTGTTCCAGCTTGGCGAGCGCGTCGCCCACCACCTTGTACGCGTGGGCGCGCTGCTCGGGGTCGACCTTGGGCCGGGCCGGCTTGGCCGGCGCCGCCTCGGGCGGCAGGCCGCGCGCCTGGCGCAGCTCGTCGGCCCACACGGGCACGGGCGGCAGCGGCGCCTCGGCATCGGTGGAAGCGGCGACCGCCTGGCCGAGCGCGCTCTGGAACGCGTCCCACACCACCTGCAGCTGGCCGCGCGAGGCTTCCAGCAGCGGCGGGAACTTGGCATCGACGCTGGCCCAGTTGGGATCGGCGACCAGCGCCTCGGCCTGCGCCTGCCACTGCGGCACGTCGGTGCGCAGCGCATCGGCGGCGGCCTGCGCATCCTGCCACGACTTGGTGGACAGCACCTCGATGCGCTGGGCCAGCAGCACGGCGGCTTCGCGCTGGATCTGCACACGGTTCTGCAGGTCCTCGATGCCCTTGATGCGCTCGGCGAGCTCGCCCTTCACGGTGGCGAGCGGCTCGCGGCTGAGGGGGGCGCCGGCCTTGGCGGCGTCGCGCTGCCAGGCCATGGCGTCGGCGATGTTCAGGCGCGGTTGCGCCAGCAGCGCGCGCGCCTTCTCCGCCCACTCGGCGGCGATGGCTTCCTGGCCCTTGGCGCGCCGGAGCTCCTCCAGCCTCTCGCGCAGCAGCCGGGCGGCGCCCTTGTCGCGCGAGCTCAGCTCGCGGAACACCTCCTGCATCTGTTCGGGGCTGGGTTCGCCGGCCAGCCATTCGCGCACGCGCGCGGCGCGTTCACCGGAGGTCGGCGCGGAAAAGGCACCCCCGGTCAGCGCATCCAGCGCCTGGGTGTCATGGGTTCTGAGGCTGCTCACGAGTCTTGTCGGTAGGAAAGGAAAGCCCCCGCGAAAGGGGGCTGGGCCCGTATTCTCGCCGCGATTGGAAAGAACGGGCATCCGGTGGCCGCAAAGAGAAAGCCCGGCGAGGAGCCTGAAGCTGCCTGCCGGGCTGGACGGTCCGACCCGCGTCGCTGCCGTCTGGGTTCGCGCCGCGGACCTGGCGTCCGCTGCGCGCCGGAAGCAAAGATTGCTTCCAAGAGGGGCCGGGGCTGCCACGGGATTGTGGCCCTACCGGCTGGCGCCCGATCGCTCGGGCACCCGCAAGTTAGGCCAGGCTGCCGCGCGATGCAAGAACGCGTTTTCAATGGCCCGCCGCGGCACGATTACGGGTGGCTCAGCCGCGGGCTGGCAACGGGCTGACGGACGGCGCCCGCCACCCGGACCGAGCGACGAGCGGCAACCCGGCCGTGGATGGCACTCGATTGCTGCGGTTTCGATAGCAAGGGTCCGCGTGTCAGGCTTGGCTGACAGGACGCGGCGGAATCCGACGACGGAACCCGGCCCTGGCTCAGCCTTCAATGGGGGTCTCGTTATGCATTGGATAGAATAAGTCACGCGAGATTGATCCTTGACCGGGTATTAAGCGCCTGCAAGAATCCGCCCCGTTCCCGCACCCGAACCCACAGGGAACGACCAGAAGACCCGCTGCCGAACCCGGCGAAGTCGGCCCGCTAAGACCTCCACACGGAGGCCCGCGACCGATGGCGTACCAATCAAGCGAGGAGCCGATGGGGGACATGGCCGCTGCGAGCGGCAGGCCCCGGATGGCGCCCGCGCAGAAAGGAAGTGCTATGACAGCGTTAGGAAAACTGGCCCGGGCCGTGCAGACCTTCGTCGGCGACGTGGCCCAAGGCTTCTTCGAGATCACGCACAACGGCTTCGCCGTCGTCGGTCTCGCGACCGTGTTTTCCATGCTGACCCTGCTGGCCCGTCCCGACCTCCGGGCGGCCGGCGAATCCCAGCTCATGTCCTGGCTCCATGCGCGCCAGGCCCAGTCGCTCGGGCTGATGCCCGACCTGGACGCGATCGACCGCGCCACGGCGCTCAACCCCAAGGACCTGCCCAAGCAGCAGGCCGCCGTGGCCTACTGGCTCAGCAAGAAGTACCGCGTGGCGCCCGAGCCCCTGAGCGCCCTGGTCGCCGAGGCCTACGAGATCGGCGCGCGCAACAAGCTCGACCCGCTGCTGCTGCTGTCGGTGATGGCCGTGGAGTCCAGCTTCAACCCGTTCGCCCAGAGCCCGGTCGGCGCGCAGGGCCTGATGCAGGTCATGACCGGCATCCACAGCGACAAGTACGAGAGCTTCGGCGGCAAGCTGGCCGCCTTCGACCCGGTGACCAACCTGCGCGTCGGCGCGCGCGTGCTGCAGGAATGCATCCAGCGCGCCGGCTCCATCGAGGGCGGCCTGAAGCACTACGTGGGCGCGGCGCTGCTGCCCCACGACCAGGGCTACGGCGCCAAGGTGCTGGCCGAACACGAGCGACTGCAACAGGTCGCCAACGGCCGCGTGGTGCCGCTGGTATCGCCGCCGATCCCGCTGCGCACGCTGGCGCCGGCGATCCCGCCCGAGACCGAGCCGCAACAGG
>JAEZEB010000239.1 GCA_023438115.1 Pseudomonadota bacterium
CCCTTCCCCTCCGGGAGGGGAAGGGGGTGCGTTGGCGATCGAGGAGACGTCCGGCTATTTCGACAGCAGGCGCATCGCTTCTTCCAGGCCCTTGATCGTCAGCGGGTACATGCGCTGGTTCATCAGCTGCTGGATGACGGCGATGCTCTGGCGGTACTGCCACACGCCTTGCGGTTCGGGGTTGATCCACACGAACTTGGGGAAGGCGTTGGTGAGGCGCTGCAGCCATTCGGCGCCGGCTTCCTCGTTGTTGTATTCGACGCTGCCGCCGGGCTGCAGGATCTCGTAGGGGCTCATGGTGGCGTCGCCCACGAAGACCAGCTTGTAGTCCTTGTTGTACTTGCGGATGATGTCCCAGGTCGCGAACTTCTCGCTGAAGCGCCGGCGGTTGTTCTTCCACATGAAGTCGTAGACGCAGTTGTGGAAGTAGTAGAACTCCAGGTGCTTGAACTCCGCCTTGGCCGCGGAGAACATCTCCTCGACGCGGTGGATGTGTTCGTCCATGGTGCCGCCCACGTCCATCAGCAGCAGCACCTTCACGTTGTTGTGCCGCTCCGGCACCATCTTGATGTCCAGCCAGCCCGCGTTGGCGGCGGTGGAGCGGATGGTGTCGTCGAGGTCCAGTTCCTCGGCGCTGCCCTCGCGCGCGAACTTGCGCAGGCGCCGCAGCGCCACCTTGATGTTGCGCGTGCCCAGTTCCTGCGTGTCGTCGTAGTCCTTGTACGCGCGCTGGTCCCACACCTTCACCGCGCTCCTGTTGCGGCCCTTGTCCTGCCCGATGCGGATGCCCTGCGGGTTGAAGCCGTAGGCGCCGAAGGGCGAGGTGCCGCCCGTGCCTATCATCTTGCTGCCGCCCTCGTGGCGCTCCTTCTGCTCCTCGAAGCGCTTCTTCAGCGTCTCCATGAGCTCGTCCCAGCCCATCTTCTCGATCTTCGCCTTCTCCTCCGGCGAGAGCTCGAGCTCCAGGTTCTTCCGCAGCCATTCCAGCGGGATGTCCTTGGTGAAGTCGGCGAGCATTTCCACGCCCTTGAAGTACGCCGCGAACGCGCGGTCGAACTTGTCGTAGTGCTTCTCGTCCTTCACCAGCGCCGTGCGCGAGAGGTAGTAGAAGTCGTCGAGGCTGTACGCGCCCTCGCTCCCGGGGCCCACGACGCCGGCCTGCAGCGCCTCGAGCAGGGTGAGGTATTCCTTGACCGACACCGGCAGCTTGGCACTGCGCAGCGTGTAGAAGAAGTCGATGAGCATGGCGCTCCTCCTAGTCGCGCGGCCGCGCGAGCTGGTACTGCAGGTGCGCCTTGACCTCGGGCCATTCGCCCGCGGCCAGGCTGTACATGACGGTGTCGCGCACCGTGCCGTCGCGTCGCAGCGCGTGGTGGCGCAGCACGCCGTCGCGCTTCGCGCCGAGGCGCTCGATCGCGCGCTGGCTCGCGAAGTTGTAGTTGTCGGTGCGCCAGCCCACCAGCTTCGCACCCAGCGTCTCGAAGGCATGCTGCATCAGCAGCAGCTTGGCGGTGGTGTTGACGTGCGTGCGCTGCCAGGACCTGGCGTACCAGGTGTAGCCGATCTCCAGCCGCTCCACCGCCGGCACGATGTCGTGGTAGCGGGTGCTGCCGATCACGCGGCCGCTGGCCGTGTCGACCACCGCGAAGGGCAGCATGTGCCCCTCGGCCTGCCCCTTCAGCGCGGCGGCCACGTAGGCTTCCGTCTCGCCGGGAGCGGGTACGGACGTCACGCGCAGCCGCCACAGCTCGCCGTCGCGCGCGGCGGCTTCCAGCGCCGGCGCGTGGCCGGCCGCGAGCGGCTCCAGCCGCAGGGGGCCGGCGCTGAGGGTCACGGGTTCCGGCCTGTGCATGCCAGCCTCCTTCAGCCGCCCTTGTCGTGCGAAGCCGTGGCGGTGCTGCCGCCCCAGCCATCAGCCTGGAACTCCACCTTCACGGGGATTTCCGCGCCGCACGCGCGGAAGGTCCAGGACTCCTGCCAATGGCCCTTGACGAGATAGGAGCCCTCCACCAGGGCACCCTTCAGCGGCAGGTAGGCGGGATTCTCGATCTCGCCGGAACGGACGGACTGCAGTTCCACGGCGTCGCACGCCTTGCCTGGGACCTGCAGTGCATAGCCGGACTTCGCCACCGCCGCCGCGTTGTGGTACGCCTCCAGGAAGGAGCGGGCGGAAGCCTTGGTGGGGCCGACGCGCGCGATCGTGTCGGCTTCGCGCGCGAAGCGCTCGACGATGGGGCCCTTTTCGCCGATGCGCATCAACAGGGCCGCGATGGCGCCCATGCGCGAGACGTTGCGCGGCGCCACGGTATCGTGGAAGTAGTTGGCCAGCAGCATGCCCGCTGCCACGTGGTTCTTGCCGGCTGCGAAGCCGAGCGCCTCGATGGCTTCGATCTGTTCGGTGCGCTCGTGGCCGTTGAGCGCGGCCAGTCGCGCATAGGCTTGCGGATCCACTTTGCCGTCGCGCACCGCCTGGTACGCCGGGTCGCGGACGTAGGCCAGGTACAGGATCACGCCACCCGAAGGCTCCCCCGCCTTCCACGCGGCGCGGGCCAGCATCCGGGCTTCCTCGATGGGGTTCTGGCTGGGCAGCACGCCCGAGAGGATGCATTCGGCGCGCCGCGCCCGCTCGCGGGCGTCGGCGGGGTGCATCGACACGGTGGCGCACAGGCGCCGGAACTCCTCGGCTGCCGCGGCCGACGAGGTTTGCGACTCTTGGGCCTGCACGGCCGCCCCCCCGAAGGCGCAGGCGGCGAAGGCGAGGAAAGGGAGCGAAGGGCGCATGGCGATCACCGGTTGTGGCGCTGCATGAACACGAGCTTCTCGAACAGGGTGACGTCCTGCTCGTTCTTGAGCAGCGCGCCCACCAGCGGCGGCACGGCCACCTTGTCGTCCCTGCTTTGCAGCGCGTCGACGGGGATGTCCTCGGCCACCAGCAGCTTGAGCCAGTCCAGCAGTTCGGAGGTGCTGGGCTTCTTCTTCAGGCCCGGCAGGTTGCGCACGTCGTAGAAGGTCTTCAGGGCCGCGGCGAGCAGCTCCTTCTTCAGGCCGGGGAAGTGCACGTCCACGATCTGCCGCATCGTGTCGGCGTCGGGGAACTTGATGTAGTGGAAGAAGCAGCGGCGCAGGAAGGCGTCGGGCAGCTCCTTCTCGTTGTTGGAGGTGATGAACACCAGCGGGCGGTGCTTCGCGCGCACCATCTCGCGCGTCTCGTAGACGTGGAACTCCATCCGGTCCAGCTCGCGCAGCAGGTCGTTGGGGAATTCGATGTCGGCCTTGTCGATCTCGTCGATCAGCAGCGCCACCGGCTGTTCGGCCGTGAAGGCCTGCCACAGAACGCCCTTGACGATGTAGTTGTGGATGTCCTTGACCTTCTCGTCCCCCAGCTGCGAATCGCGCAGGCGGCTGACCGCGTCGTACTCGTAAAGACCCTGCTGCGCCTTGGTCGTGGACTTGATGTGCCATTGCAACAGCGGCATGCCGAGGGCCTGCGCCACTTCCTCGGCCAGCATCGTCTTGCCGGTGCCGGGCTCCCCCTTGACCAGGAGCGGGCGCTTCAGGGTGATGGCGGCGTTCACCGCCAGCATCAGGTCCTGCGTGGCGACGTAGTTCTGGGAACCTTGGAACTTCATGGGATCGGGGGTGGGGAAGGGGGAAATGGAGGGCGCGGGGGGCGGCCCCCTATAATCGCCGGTTGATCGAAAGAAACTGACCTTCGTCAGATTGTGCGCGCAAAATGAACAAGTTGTTGACCACGGTTTTTGCCCTCTCTGTCGCTTGCGCGACCGCAACGGCTCTGGCGCAGACTGCTCCGGCTGAAGCGCCCGCCACGACCGCGAGCCCGAAGTCGCTGCAGGCGAAGGTCGCCATGTGCATCGGCTGCCATGGCATCGTCGGCTATCGATCCAGCTTCCCCGAAGTCCACGGGGTGCCCAAGATCGCCGGGCAGAGCGCGCAGTACATCGCCGCCGCATTGAACGCGTACCGCACCGGCGACCGCAAGCATCCGACGATGCGCGGTATCGCGGAGTCGCTGACCGAGCAGGACATCAAGGACATCGCGGTCTATTACCAGGACCTGGGCAAGGAAGGCCGCAAGGCCGTGGCGGAGCAGCCGAGCCGCGAACCCAGCCCGCAGGTCGCGGCCCTGCTGCAGAAGGCCGCCTGCGCCTCCTGCCACGGCGCCAACTTCTCCACGCCGATCGACCCCAGCTACCCGAAGATCGCCGGCCAGCACGCCGACTACCTCTTCGTCGCGCTGAAGGCGTACAAGACCGAGAACAACCCCGCCATCGGCCGCAACAACGGCGTGATGGGCGCGATCTCCAAGCAGTTCTCCAACAGCGAGCTGAAGGCGCTGGCCAACTACGTCGGCTCGCTGGAAGGCGAGCTGGAGACGGTGCCCGAGTCGCGCTTCCACGGCAACGACTGAGGCTTGGCGACAGGCGATGAAAGGCGGCCCCCGGGCCGCCTTTCTGCTTTTGGGGGCCGGTGTGCGGGTCAGCGCGTGGCGCGGCGCTGCACGCACTCCACGTAGGCTTGCCCGTCGGGCGGCCGGCCCGCGCGCTGGCTTTCCCACAGCATCTGGCCCAGGCATTCCATGGCCTCGTGGTGCGCCGCGTGCAGCGAGTTGCGCCGCGCGGCGAGCAGTTCCACCGCCTGGCGGATGCCGCGCGGCTGGTCGATGGAGCACTGCTCGCTGATCGACAGGTGCATGGACAAATGCAGGAAGGGATTGGCCGCGCCGTCGGCCCCGTCGTAGACACGCGCGATCGCGGCCTGCGCATCGGCCAGGTGCGGGTCGTACTCCGGGTGCTCCCTGAGCCACTCGCTCGCCAGCGTTTCCAGCGCGTCGAGCAGCTCGCCCGAACGGGCCTTCGCGTGCACGCCGCAGAAGAAGCGGCGCACGTCTTCCTGGGACGGATTGAACATCGGGGCAGGTTAGCACGCCACCCGCGAGGGCCCGGGAAAGTGCTGGAAATCCAGTAGTTACCGCAGGGCAGCCCGCTGACAGAATGGGCCGGCCCCGGGGCCACCCGGCCCGCCGGAGTGCTTACTACTACGGAGACAAGACATGAAGTCCATGAAGACCTTCCTGCTGGGCCTGGCTGCCGGCCTCTCCCTGGCGCTCGGAGCGCACGCGCAGAACATCTCGATCGCCACCGGCGGCACCGGCGGCGTGTACTACCCCATGGGCGGCGGCCTCGCGGCCGCGCTGTCCAAGTACGTCCCCGGCATGCAGGCCACCGCGGAGGTGACCGGCGGCTCCGTCGACAACCTCAAGCTGGTCGGCACCGGCAAGCCCTACGTGGGCTTCAGCATGACCGACGCCGCGCTGGACGCCTACGAGGGCGAGGACAAGTTCAAGGGCAACAAGGTGCCGGTGCGCACGCTGGCCGTGCTGTATCCCAACCGCATGCACGTGGTGAGCGTGGAGGGCAAGGGCATCAGCAAGTTCTCCGACCTCAAGGGCAAGCGCGTGTCCACCGGCTCGCCGGGTAGCGCGACGGAGGTGATGGCCTTCCGCCTGATCGAGGCCGCCGGCATGGACAAGGACAAGGACCTCAAGCGCGAGCGCCTGGGCGCCGCCGAATCGGTGAACGCGCTCAAGGACGGCAAGATCGACGCCTTCTTCTGGGTGGGCGGCCTGCCCACCGCCGCCGTGTCCGACCTCGCCAACACGCCGGGCAACAAGATCAGGATGATCGACCACGCGGAGCTGGTGCCCGCCATGAACAAGAAGTACGGCAACCTGTACGTGCAGGACACCATCTCCAAGGACATCTACAAGGGCATGGACGCCGACAACAAGCAGGCGACCGTGATGAACATCCTCGTGGCCCACGAGAACATGGACGAGAAGACGGCCTACAACATCGTCAAGACCATCTTCGAGAAGAAGGACGACCTGGTCGCGGTGCACAAGGAAGCGGCCAACTTCAAGCTGGAGAACCAGCGCGCCGACGCGACGCCGGTGCCCTTCCACCCCGGTGCCCTGAAGTACTTCGCCGAAAAGGGCGTGAAGGTCAACTGAGGTCCGCGCGCGCATGACGGACCACCAGGCGGAGCGGGCGCAGCTGAGCGCCGACCTCGACGCGGCGGCGCTGCAGAAGGCCGAGGAGTACATCGAGCAGGAGGAGGGCGCGTCCAACCGGCTGAAGGGCTGGCTGGCCGCCTTCGTGACGCTGGCGGCGGTGGCGATGTCGGCGTACCACCTGTACGCCGCCTACTCCATCGTGCCGGCGCAGGTTCTGCGCTCGACGCACCTCGCTTTCGTGCTGTTCCTGTGCTTCCTGGTGTTCCCGGTGGCGCGCGGCTTCCGCCACCGCGTGATGTGGTGGGACTGGGTGGCGGCGGCGCTCGCGGTGGCGATGGCGTACTACCTGATCCAGGGCGGCGACGACCTCACCGACCGCAACACGACCCCGCTGCCCTGGGACATCTTCTGGGGCATCACCATGATCGTGCTGGTGCTGGAGGCGATGCGCCGCACCTCGGGCTGGATCATGCCCATCGTGTGCCTGCTGTTCGTCGGGTATGCGCTCGCGGGGCCCTGGCTGCCCGCGCCCTGGACCCACAAGGGCTACGAGATCGGGCGCCTCGTGGGCGTGATGTACATGACGCTCGAAGGCGTGTTCGGCGTGGCGCTGGACGTGTCGTCCACGCTGATCATCCTGTTCACCATCTTCGGCGCCTTCCTGCAGTATTCCGGCGCCGGCAAGTTCTACCTGGACTTCTCGTTCTCGGCAATGGGCGGCAAGCCCACCGGCGCCGGGCGCACGGTGGTGCTCGCATCCTTCCTGCTCGGCGGCCCTTCGGGCTCCGGTGTCGCCACCACCGTCACGCTGGGTTCGGTCGCCTATCCCATGCTGGCCAAGGCGGGCTACGAGAAGAATGCCGCGGGCGGCCTGCTGTCCGCGGGCGGCCTGGGCGCGATCATCTCGCCGCCGGTGCTGGGCGCCGCGGCCTTCCTGATCGCCGAGTTCCTGAAGATCTCGTACCTCGACGTGCTGCTGATGGCCGTCATCCCGACGCTGCTGTTCTACTTCGCGTTGTTCCTGATGGTGGAGATCGACGCGCGCAAGTACGGCATGCACGAGGCCGTCTTCGAGAAGGTCGAGTCGGTGTGGAGCCTCACGCGCAAGTACTGGTTCCACTTCCTGTCGCTCGTCTCCATCGTCGCCTTCATGCTGTGGGGCTTCTCGCCGGTGATGTCGGTCTTCTGGGCCACCGTCACCTCGCTGGTCACCAGCATGATCCGCCGCGACACCGCGCTGCTGCCCTGGAACCTGTTCGCCGGCGGCGGCTTCTGGAGGAAGCTGGCCGGCTCCGGCTTCGTGAAGGCGATGGAGGGCGGCTCCATCGGCGTGCTGAACGTGGCGGCCACCTGCGCCGGCGCCGGCATCATCGTGGGCGTGGTCACGCTCACGGGGCTGGGCCTGAAGTTCAGCTCCATCGTGGTGGACTACGCCGGCGGCTCGCTGCTGCTCACGGCCATCTTCACGGCGCTGGTGGTGTGGATCGTGGGGCTGGCGGTGCCGGTGACCGCTTCATACATCATCTGCGCGGTGGTCGCGGCGCCGGCGCTGATCAAGCTGGGCGTGCCCGAGTACGCCGCCCACATGTTCATCTTCTACTACGCGGTGCTGTCGGAGGTGTCGCCGCCCACGGCGCTGTCGCCCTTCGCTGCGGCGGCGATCACGCGCGGCGATCCCTACAGGACCACGCTGCAGTGCTGGAAGTACTGCATGCCGGCCTTCCTGGTGCCCTTCATGTTCGTGCTCGACGCCGACGGGCTGGGCCTGCTGCTGATGGGAACCACCAAGGCGCTGGCGTCCGCGAACTGGTGGTCCATCCTCGAGGTCACGGTCACCGCCGCCATCGGCATCGCGGCCCTGGCCGCGGGCTTCCAGGGCTGGGCGCTGCGCCGCACCCATGTGCTGGAACGCTGGCTGCTGGTCGCCGCCGGCTTCGCGCTGGCCTATCCGAGCTGGGTGACCGACCTGGCGGGCATCGTGGTGGTGATCGGGGTTCTGGCGGCGCAGGCGCTGCGGCCGCAACCGCAGACCGCGCAGGACTCTCCCTGAACCCGCGTCAGGCGCTGCGCAGGCGCTGGAGCACGGCGTCGCGCAGCACCTGGTCGCGCTCGTGCAGGCCAGCGAAGGCCACGGGCAGCGTTACCAGCTGGAAGCCGTGCTCGTGGCAGGCCGCCTGCAGCTTCTCGCCGTCGACGGTCTGGTTGACCAGCTGCACGAGCACCACGGGGCCTTTCTCGGCCTTCAGTTTCGAGAGGAACAGGGCTTCCTGCAGCGCGTGGCGCCACAGCAGGTAGATCTTCAGGTCGCGCGCGGCGGGCGCGGCTTCTTCGTTGCGAACGGCGAGGTCCATGCAGAAGGAGTATGGGCGCCGCGGCCGCGCTGCAAGCGCCTGGCGCCCATGAAATTCCGGGATAACCGCATGCGCGCCGCTTGCATGACCTCATGCCGCGCCGCGATGCCGTTGGCTATGCGCCGCCCAGCCGCCGCGAGATCTCGCCGGCCGCCGCGCGCAGGGGCGCGAGCATGGTCTCCTGCATCACGCGCGGCGAGGTGCGGTTCACCTGTCCGCTGATGTTGATCGCGGCGACCGTGCGGCCATTGCGGTCGAACACCGGGGCCGCCATCGACACCAGGCCTTCCTCCAGCTCCTGGTTGACCAGGCACCAGCCCTGCCGGCGCGCCTGCTGCACCTTGGCAAGCAGGGCGTGCGGATCGAGCAGCGTGTGCCGAGTGCGGGCCTCGCGCGGCGCCGCGTGCAGCAGCGCGAGCGCCGCGTCGTCGGGCAGGCCGGCAAGCAGCATGCGGCCCATGGACGTGCAGTAGGCCGGCAGGCGCGAGCCCACGCCCAGGCTGTTGCGCATGATCTTGCGCGTGGACACGCGCAGCACGTAGACGATGTCCGCGCCTTCGAGCACCGCGGCGGAGCAGGACTCCTTGACCTCCTCGACGAGCGCCTCCATCACGGGCTCGGCCACGTTCCACATCGGCATGGACGAGAGGTAGGCGAAGCCCAGGTCCAGGATGCGCGGCGTCAGGGTGAAGAGCTTGCCGTCGCTGTCCACGTAGCCCAGCGTCTGCAGCGTCAGCAGGTTGCGGCGCGCGCGGGCGCGCGTGAGCCCGGTGCGGCCGGCCACTTCGGTCAGCGTCTGGCGCGGCGCCGCGGCGCTGAAGGAGCGGATCACTTCCAGGCCCCGCGCGAACGATTGCACATAGGCATCGCCGGGGCGGACCTGGGGGCTTTGGGCGGGATCGGTGCTTGTCACGTAGAATTCATTATACGAACACTTGTTCGCTATTCGAACAAGCTCCAGGAAGGATCCCTGCATGATCGACAAGATCGCGTCCTCCGTCGCGGAGGCGCTGAAAGACGTGAAGGATGGTTCGACCGTCCTGATCGGCGGCTTCGGCACCGCCGGCATCCCGGCGGAGCTCATCGACGGCCTGATCGCGCAAGGCGCGAAGGACCTCACGGTCGTCAACAACAACGCCGGCAACGCAGACCATGGCCTCGCCGCCTTGCTGAAGACCGGGCGCGTGCGCAAGATCATCTGCAGCTTCCCCCGCCAGGTGGACAGCTACGTGTTCGACGAGCTGTACCGCGGCGGAAAGATCGAGCTGGAACTGGTGCCTCAGGGCAACCTCGCCGAGCGCATCCGCGCGGCCGGCGCCGGCATCGGTGCCTTCTTCTGCCCCACGGCCTATGGCACCGAGCTCGCCAAGGGCAAGGAAACGCGCGAGATCGACGGCAAGCACTACGTGCTGGAATATCCGATCCACGGCGACGTGGCGCTGATCAAGGCCGAAGCGGGCGACCGCTGGGGCAACCTCACGTACCGCATGTCCGCGCGCAACTTCGGCCCGGTGATGGCCACCGCGGCGAAGCTCACCGTGGCCACCGTGCACGAGATCAGGGAACTGGGCGCGCTCGATCCCGAGGCGATCGTGACCCCCGGCATCTACGTCAGCCGGATCGTGAAGATCCCCCGCGTCGCCACGCAGGCGGCCGGTTTCAAGAGGGCCGCGTGATGGCATACGAGAAGCGCACCAAGGACCAGCTCGCCGCGCGCGTGGCGCAGGACATCCACGACGGCGCCTACGTCAACCTGGGCATCGGCATGCCCACGGCCGTGGCGAACCACATCCCCGCCGGGCGCGAAGTGATCCTGCAAAGCGAGAACGGCATCCTGGGCATGGGCCCCGCGCCGGCGCAAGGCCAGGAAGACAACGACCTGATCAACGCCGGCAAGCAGCCCGTGTCGCTGTTGCCGGGCGGCGCGTACTTCCACCATGCCGATTCCTTCGCGATGATGCGCGGCGGCCACCTCGATATCTGCGTGCTGGGCGCGTTCCAGGTCTCCGCCACCGGCGACCTCGCGAACTGGAGCACCGGCGAGCCGGGCGCGATCCCCGCCGTCGGCGGCGCGATGGACCTGGCCATCGGCGCCAAGCAGACCTGGGTGATGATGGACCTGCTCACCAAGAAGGGCGAGAGCAAGGTCGTCGAGCGCTGCACCTATCCGCTGACCGGCATCGGCTGCGTCAAGCGCATCTACACCGACCTGTGCACGCTCGAATGCACGCGCGAGGGCCTGAGGCTGGTCGACACCGTCGAAGGCCTCACGCGCGCGGAACTCGAAAACCTGATCGGCCTGCCGCTCGCGGCCTGACACCCACCCGGAGACGAACATGACCCGCCAAGCCTTCATCTGCGACGCGATCCGCACGCCCTTCGGCCGCTACGGCGGCGCGCTGTCTTCGGTGCGCACCGACGACCTCGGCGCCATCCCGCTCAAGGCGCTGATGGCGCGCAATCCCAAGGTCGACTGGGCCGCGCTGACCGACGTGCTCTATGGCTGCGCCAACCAGGCCGGCGAGGACAACCGCAACGTCGCGCGCATGGCCAGCCTGCTGGCGGGCCTGCCGATCGCCGTGCCCGGCGCCACCATCAACCGCCTGTGCGGCTCGGGCCTCGATGCCGTGGGCACCGCGGCGCGCGCGATCAAGTCCGGCGAAGCGACGCTGATGATCGCCGGTGGCGTGGAGAGCATGAGCCGTGCGCCCTTCGTGATGCCCAAGGCCGAAACGGCCTTCAGCCGCAACAACGCGGTGTACGACACCACCATCGGCTGGCGCTTCATCAACAAGCTGATGAAGGAGCAGTACGGCGTCGACTCCATGCCCGAGACGGCGGAGAACGTGGCCACCGACTACAGGATCGAGCGCGAGGCGCAGGACCGCATGGCGCTGGCTTCCCAGCTGAAGGCCGTGGCGGCGCAGAAGCGCGGCTTCTTCGAAGCCGAGATCACGCCGGTGACCATCCCGCAGCGCAAGGGCGATCCGGTGGTGGTGAAGGTCGACGAACACCCGCGCGAGACCTCGCTGGAGGCGCTGGCCAAGCTCAAGGGCGTGGTCAGGCCGGACGGCACGGTGACCGCCGGCAACGCCAGCGGCGTCAACGACGGTTCCTGCGCGCTGCTGCTGGCCGATGAAGCCACCGCCGCGAAGAACGGCCTCACGCCGCGCGCCCGCGTCGTCGGCATGGCCACCGCCGGCGTCGCGCCGCGCGTGATGGGCATCGGCCCCGCGCCCGCCACCGAAAAGGTGCTGGCGCTCACGGGCCTGAAACTCGAGCAGATCGACGTGATCGAACTGAACGAAGCCTTCGCGGCGCAGGGGCTCGCGGTGCTGCGCATGCTGGGGCTGAAGGACGACGATGAGCGCGTCAACCCCAACGGCGGCGCCATCGCCCTGGGCCACCCGCTGGGTGCTTCGGGCGCGCGCCTGGCCACGACCGCGGTGAACCAGCTGCATGCGGGCGGCGGCCGTTACGCGCTGTGCACGATGTGCATCGGCGTGGGCCAGGGCATCGCCGTGATCCTCGAACGCGTCTGAGTCTTTTTTCATCCGGGCCTTCGGCCGCCGCGGGCGGCCGGGCTCAAGCTTTTCCCGGCGCGGCCGATAAACAACAGGCCGCCCCCCATTCCACATGAGCAAGCAGGAAGCCACCCTCGTCACCGGCGCCAGTTCCGGCATCGGCCGCGCCATCGCCGAAGCGCTGTTCGCGCAGGGCCGGCACGTGGTCAACATCGACTACGCGCTGCCGCAGTGGTCGCATCCGCAGCTGTCCTCCTTCCAGGCGGACCTGACGGATGCGGCGCAGACGCGAGAGGCCGGCGCCGGCGCGCTGCGCGCCTTCGACATCACCGCGGTCGTGAACAACGCGGGCGCAACGCGCCCCGGCACGATCGACACGCAGAGCGCCGACGACCTGGCCTACGTGAACGCACTGACCCTGCAGGCCACGCTGCTGCTCACGCAGGCCTGCCTGCCCACGCTGCGCGCCTGCGGGCGCGGGCGCGTGGTGAACATGGCCTCGCGCGCAGCGCTGGGCAAGACCGAGCGCATCGCCTACTCCGCCGCCAAGGCGGGCCTCGTGGGCATGACGCGCACGATGGCGATGGAGCTCGGGGGCGATGGGATCACCGTCAACGCCATCGCGCCCGGTCCCATCGCCACCGAACTGTTCCGGCAGAGCAATCCGGAAGGCGCGCCGCGCACGCAGCGCATCCTGGACAGCATCGTCGTCCGTCGCATGGGCACGCCCGAAGACGTGGCGCGTGCCGCGCTGTTCTTCCTCCACCCCGACAACGGGTTCGTGACCGGCCAGGTGCTGTACGTCTGCGGCGGCACCACGCTGGGCCTCGCGCCCGTCTGACATTTCCTCCTGAAAGAAGTAGTAGCCATGAAAGACTCGAAGAACCTCACCCGGCGTGGCTTCACGCTGGCGCTCGCCGCCACCGCCGCGGCCGGCAGCCTGGTCGCCCTGCCCGCGGCCGCCCAGGGGAGCTTCCCCAGCAAGCCCATCACCATCGTCGTGCCCTTCTCGGCCCGCGGCACCACCGACATCCTGGCGCGCGTCGTCGGCGATGCGCTGAAGGACGAACTGGGCCAGCCCGTGGTGATCGACAACCGCGCCGGCGCGGGCGGCAACATCGGCGGCGCCCTGGCCGCCAAGGCCCCGGCCGACGGCTACACGCTGTTCATGGGCACGGTGGGCACGCACGCCATCAACGCGGCGCTGTACAAGAAGATGCCCTTCGACCACCTCGCCGACTTCGCGCCGCTGACGCGCGTGGCCATGGTGCCCAACCTGCTGGTGGCCCACCCCTCGCGTCCGTACAAGAACGTGAAGGAACTGATCGCCTACGCCAAGAGCAACCCGGGCAAGGTGACCTTCGGCTCGTCCGGCAACGGCAGCTCCATCCACCTGTCGGGCGAGCTGTTCAAGACGATGACCAAGGTGGACATGATCCACGTGCCGTACAAGGGCAGCGCCCCCGCGGTGACCGACCTGATCGGCGGCCAGATCGACATCATGTTCGACAACATGCCCTCGGCCATCCAGCACGTGCGCAGCGGCCGCCTGAAGCCGATCGCCGTGACCACGGCCAAGCGCTCGCCGGAACTGCCCGACGTGCCGACGATCGCCGAAGCCGGCGTGCCCGGCTACGAGGCCACGTCCTGGTTCGGCATGTTCGCGCCGGCCAAGACGCCCGCCCCCATCGTGGCGCAGCTGAACGCCGCGCTCGTGAAGGTGCTGGGCAACCCCGACGTGAAGAAGAAGCTGGCGGAGCAGGGCGCCGAACCGTACGCGGAGAAGCCCGAGCAGTTCGCCGAATTCATCAAGCAGGAAACGGCCAAGTGGGGCCGCGTGGTGAAGGCCTCCGGCGCTTCGGTGGACTGATCCTCGCCTCGCGCGATCGAAAAAGCGGCCTGCGGGCCGCTTTTTCCTTTGGGCGATACAGTGGCGCCTGGGCCCCAGGAGAACCGCGTGAAGGATTTCGTCTACATCGGCCGGCCGGCGCGCGTGCTGTTCGGCGC
>JAEZEB010000251.1 GCA_023438115.1 Pseudomonadota bacterium
CCTCGAAATCCTCGCCTCCGCGAGCTTCTGGGCCGCGGCGATCCGAATCGCGACGCCGCTGATGTTCGGCGTGCTCGGCGCGCTGATCTGCGAACGCGCCGGCGTGCTCAATCTCGGCATCGAAGGCATCTTCACGGCCGGCGCCATGGCGGGCTGGCTCGCCGTGCATCTCGGGACCGATCTCTGGACGGGGGTGCTGATCGCAGCACTCACCGGAGCGCTGTTCGGCCTCGTGCTGGCGCTGCTGACGGTGCCGCTCGGGCTGTCGCAGCACGTGACGGGCATCGGCGTGACCCTGCTGGCGACGAGCCTCGCGTATTTCACCTATCGGGTGGTCCTGCCGACCGCCTCGACGCCACCGCGCATCCAGCCCTTCGGGCCTGTGCGTGTCCCCGTTCTGTCCGACCTGCCCTTCATCGGGCAGGCCCTCTTCAGCCAGACGGCGCTCACCTTCCTGGCGCTCGCCCTCTTCGCTTTCGTCGCCTTCGTGCTCTACCGGACGCCGCTCGGCCTCGCGATCCGGGCCGCGGGCGAGAACCCGGCTGCCGTGGAGGCGCAGGGCCTGGACGTCCACCTCGTGCGGATCGGCGCCGTCGTGGCGGGCTCGGCCATCATGGCGCTGGGCGGCGCCTTCCTGACCATGTCGGCCTTCAACGCCTTCTTCTTCGAGATGACGGGCGGCCGCGGCTGGATCTGCATCGCCCTTACGGTCTTCGCCTCCTGGCGCCCCGGCAAGGCGCTGCTCGGCGCGATCCTGTTCGGCGCCTTCGACGCCTTCCAGCTCCGGCTGCAGCACGAGGTGGCCGGCGCCGTGCCGAGCCAGGTCTTCCTGATGCTGCCCTACCTGCTTTCCATCGCGGCCCTCTGCCTGGTGGCCCGCCGCGCCGACTACCCGAAGGCCCTGATGATCCCTTACGTGAAGGGGCAACGCTAGGCTTGCCTTGCAGCGCCATCGAGCGGATATGATCGATGTTGGGCCTGGAGGTCGCAATGCGGAAGATTCAGCTCCGAGAGGCCGAAGCGACGCTCTCCTCCGTAATTGACGAGGCGAAGCGCGGCGAGCCCTCCATCATCACGCGTCACGGCAAGCCTGAGGCCGTCGTGATCAGCTTTGACGAGTGGCAGAAGCTCACGCGTCCGTCGTTTGCCGAGTTCCTGCTCTCGGCGCCGATCGAGCCCGGCGATATTCCCGAGCGGAACAAGACACCTATGCGACTGCCTGACTGGGCGAAGTGATCAGCTTTCTGCTCGACACCAATGTGATCTCCGCTCACGCACCGGATGCAAGGCCAGGTTCGCCCTGTGCCGCATGGCTGAAAGCCCATCTCGAGCAGGCCGCGATCTCTGTCGTGACCATTGCAGAGATCGAGAGCGGCATCGCGAAGGGCGCCTCCCGCAAGGCAGCCCTCTTTTCCGCCTGGCTGGGTGACCTCGAGCGCTACTTCGAAGAACGGATCCTTCCCTTTGACGTCGAAGCTGCTCGAATCGCGGGCCTGCTTCAAGACAAGGCCAGAAGCATGGGTCGCGATCCTGGATTCGCCGACATCGCCATCGCTGCCACTGGCGTGCTGCATGGACTGACGCTCGCGACGCAAAATGTTCGCGACTTCGACATGCTTGGCATCGCGATCACCGATCCCTCAACTCCCGACGTGCAGCCGTGACCCTCGACCTCCTCATTCGCAACGCAACGCTCCCGGACAGCCGCAAAGGCCAGGACATCGCGATCCGGGGCGATCGTATCGCCGAGGTGCGGCCTGGCATCGAGGCGGAGGCCGCGCGGATAATCGATGCAGGCGGCCATCTCGTCGCGCCGCCCTTCGTGGACGTCCATTTCCACATGGATGCGACGCTCTCGCTCGGACTGCCGCGCCTGAACGAATCCGGCACGCTGCTCGAAGGGATCGCGCTCTGGGGCGAGCTGAAGCCGCTTCTCACGCATGAGGCGGTTGTCGAGCGCGCGCTGCGCTACTGCGACATGGCCGTCGCGCAGGGGCTGCTGGCGATCCGCAGCCACGTCGACGTCTGCGACCCGCGGCTGCTGGCCGTCGAGGCGCTGCTGGAGGTGAAGCGGCGCGTCGCCCCCTATCTCGACCTGCAGCTCGTGGCCTTCCCGCAGGACGGCGTGCTGCGCTCCCCCGGCGCCGTGGAACTGCTGAAGCGCGCGCTCGACCTGGGCGTCGACGTGGTCGGCGGCATCCCGCACTTCGAGCGCACCATGGCCGACGGAGCGGAATCCGTCCGCCTGCTCTGCGGGATCGCGGCGGAGCGCGGGCTGCTGGTCGACATGCACTGCGACGAGACCGACGACCCGCTGTCGCGCCACGTCGAGACGCTGGCCTGCGAGGCGCTGCGGCTGGGCATGCAGGGCCGGGTGACCGGGTCGCACCTCACCTCCATGCACTCCATGGACAACTACTACGTCTCGAAGCTGATCCCGTTGATGGCGGAGGCGGATCTGGGCGTCATCAGCAACCCGCTCATCAACATCGTCCTGCAAGGGCGCCACGACACCTACCCCAAGCGCCGCGGCATGACCCGCGTGCCGGAGCTGATGGCCGCCGGCGTGAACGTCGCCTTCGGCCAAGACTGCGTGATGGATCCCTGGTACGGCATGGGCTCCGGCGACATGCTGGAGGTCGCCCACATGGGGCTGCACGTGGCGCAGATGACCAGCCAGAAAGGCATGCGCGCGTGCTTCGACGCCGTCACCGTGAATGCGGCGAAGGTGATGCATCTCCAGGGCTACGGCATGGAGCCCGGATGCGACGCTAGCTTCGTGCTGCTGCAGGCAAAGGACGTGGTGGAGGCGATCCGGCTGCGCGCGAACCGGCTGAAGGTGTGGCGCAAGGGGGAGTTGCTCGCGCAGACGCCGGAGGTGGCGGCGGAGGTGAACGTCCAGGGGCGGAGGGAGCGGGTGACGTTCGCGAGATAGCGGGCGACCGATGCGCATCGACCACCCGCCGTCCCCGGGTCTTCAGGACATCAGCCGCGGTCTGCCCGCATCGGCAGGTTCATGGAGTCCTGGTCGTCCATGTCGGTGCCGCCGGCCGTGCCGCGATCGGCCCCGGCACCCAGCTCGCGGGTGTCGATGTTGTTCTGGTCGCCGTCGCGGCCGACGTTCATCTCCACGCCCGGGAGACCGCGGTCACTGGCATTGTCGCCGACGTTGAGTTCGACGCCGGGAACGCCTTGGTCGCCGGATTGCGACGTGGCGGTGTTGTCCGCCGCGCCGGCGATCGGCGCCTGCAAGGCCAGCACGGAAGCAGCGAGGACGGCTGCGAGGGAAAGACCGGTATTACGCATGTTCATGAGAAACCTCCTGGTTGGATGTATCCAGGTTAGCGCAGGGGTCGGCAGTGTCGCGTACGCCGATGGTCGTCCCTGGTGTGGGAAGAGGCGGGCCAGCAGCAAGAGCCCTCGTTCCCGCAGTTCACGTCGTTGCGAGGCGTAACCACGGGCCGGGTTGGCATGCCAGGCGTACGCTCAGTCCGTCCCGCTCCAGGCGGGGAGGATCCTCCAGCTCGATGAACGCGTCGCCGCCGGCGGCGTCCATCAGCCGCTTCGCCTGGAGGTGTTCCGCTGGCGTGAGTGCGTGCCAGGCATCGCGCGCGCGCTGGAGCATCCAGAGGCTGTACGGACGCACCACCCGCTGGCCGTGGACGCCCTCGAGGGTGAAACCGTGCATTCCAAGGGTGCGCGGCACCGACTGCTCGCCCGGGCGCGAAGCCATCCACGTTTTCAGCCGCGACACGCTGTCCTGCAGCACCGGCATCTGCTCGCGCATCAGTCGCCGCAGGATCGGTACCAGCGTGTCCGGAATGGCGTCGTCGCCCGGAAAGCTGCCGCTGCGCGGGACGGTGCCATCGCGAAGGCGCTCGATCCATCGCACCACGTGGCGAGCCATGCGGTGCATCAGCGCTCCGCTGGCCGGGTCGCGATACTGGTGCGCGTACAGCGGCCCGTACAGCCCGAAGTCCGCGATGCAGGGTCGATGACCCAGTACGCAAGGCCAAAGCGCGAAGTGCGCATCGAGCTCTTGCAACAGCCCTTCGTAGCTGGCCTCGATGGCGGGTTGCATGTGCTCCTCGGCGCCCAGCAGCACGGCAGCCTGGGCAAACGGCGCCGCACGCTTTCGGCCGATGGCCTCCTGCTCTTCGGTGCCGGCGCCTGGCGCGTTCAACGCACCGAAGGCCCGCATGGCCCATTCGCGGTTGTGGTGCCAGCGATAGTGCATGGCGGGCAGGAGCAACCACTCGTCCGCGTACAGCTCCAGCAGGCGAGCCACCAGCCGCTGCACGCCTCCCGGCGGCACGATGCCGGGCTCGGGATGCGCCGCCTCCAGGTGGTCGATGATGTCCGTGCTGTCCTGCAGCAGGCGGCCGTCCGGCGCGCGCACCACCGGAATGACGGGAAACCCCACGCCCGGCACGATCACGTCCCGGTACACGGATGCGTCGGCGGCGACCTCCTCGAAGGGCAAGCCCTTCCAGCGCAGATAAGCGCGTACCTTGCCGCTGAAGTAGCTGATCTCCGCGCCGTAGAGGATGTAGGTGCGCTCCATGCTTGCGCAGTGTAGGCAGCATCCAGGAACGGACCGTAACGCAGGCGACGCAAGCTCAGGGAGCGCCGGCCGCTCGTTACCGGAGGCGCTGCGGCCGGGCGAAAGCCGCTGGAGGGTCGCCACCGCCGGCCCGACCTGCCATGCGGCAACGACCCCCTTCAGCGGATTGCTTACGCGGGCTCTCCCCGCTTTTCGCGCGCGATGAAAGATGCTGGAATGGCCCTCCCCCGGACCCCACCCGAAGGAGACAGCATGAAGACGCGGTACAAGTTCCTGCTTGCGGCGACGCTCGCCGCCGGCGCCTGTTCGACTGCGCTCGCGCAGGTCGTGGGCGTCAGCTGGTCCAACTTCCAGGAAGAGCGCTGGAAGACGGACGAGAAGGCCATCAAGGACCAGCTCACGAAACTGGGCGCGAGCTACGTCAGCGCCGACGCCAACGGCTCCGCGGAAAAGCAGATCGCCGACGTCGAGGGCCTCATCAACAAGGGCGCCAAGGTGCTCGTCATCCTGGCCTACGACAAGGACGCCATCGCCCCGGCGCTGGCCAAGGCCAAGGCGCGGGGCATCCCCGTGGTGGCCTACGACCGCCTGATCGAGTCGCCCGAGGTGTTCTACATCTCCTTCGACAACAAGGAGGTCGGCCGCCTGCAGGCGCGCGCCGTGCTGGCGGCAAAGCCCAAGGGCAACTACGCCATGATCAAGGGCTCGCCCACCGATCCCAACGCCAACCTGCTGCGCGAGGGCCAGCAGGAAGTGCTGGCCGACGCGATCAAGAAGGGCGACATCAAGATCGTGGGCGAGGAGTACACCGACGGCTGGAAGCCCGAGGTCGCGCAGCGCAACATGGAGCAGATCCTCTCCAAGTCCGGCAACAAGGTCGACGCGGTGGTGGCCTCCAACGACGGCACCGCCGGCGGCGTGGTCGCGGCGCTGTCGGCGCGCGGGCTCAAGGGCGTGCCGGTGTCCGGCCAGGACGGCGACCATGCGGCGCTCAACCGCGTGGCGCTCGGCACGCAGACCGTGTCGGTGTGGAAGGACGCGCGCGCGCTCGGCCGCGAGGCGGCGTCGGTGGCGGTCGCGCTGGCCAAGGGCCAGAAGGTGCCCAATGCCACGACCTTCGACGGCGGCGAGCGCAAGGTGAAGCTCAACGCGATCCTGCTGAAGCCCGTCCCGGTCACGGCGGACAAGCTGGACACCGTCATCAAGGCCGGCTGGATCTCCAAGGACGCCGCCTGCCGCGGCGTCGACAAGGCCAGCGGCCCCGCGGCCTGCAAATAGCAGGTGACGCGCAGCAGCATGGGTGCGCAGGAGGCGACGACAGCGCTGGTGCAGGATGCAGGGGCGGCGCCGGCGGCGCAACCCCTCCGTGAGCGCCTGCACATCAGCTCGCTCGACCTGCGGCTGGCGATCATGGCGGCGGTGCTCGCCGCCATGGGCATCGCCTTCCACGTGGCCACCGGCAACTTCCTCACGCCGGAGAACCTCTACAACATCGCGCAGCAGTCCGCGGTGGTGGGCATCGTGGCCGCGGCGATCGCGCTGGTGATCGTGCAGCGGCAGATCGACCTGTCGGTCGGCTCGGTGCTCGCGACGGTGGGCGTGCTGGTCGCCTGGCTGATCTACACGCAGGGCTGGCACTGGGGGTACGCCTGCCTCGCGGGCTGGGCGGTGTCGCTGGCGATCGCGCTGTACCAGGGCTGGCTGACCGCCTACCTGGGCGTGCCTTCGTTCGTGGTGACGCTGGGCGGCCTGGTCACCTTCCGGGGCGTTGCCTTCCTCATCGCGGACGGCCGCACGCAGCCGGTCACCGACCAGACCTTCCTGCTGATCGGCGGCGGCCTCGACGGCGCCATCGGCGTTACGGCCAGCTGGGCGCTCGGCCTGCTGATGTGCGCCTGGCTCGCCTGGAACACCGCGCAGCGCCGCCGCATGGCCGCGCGCCACGGCTTCGCGCCGCGGCCACTGGCGCTGGACGTCGCCTACACCGCCTTCTTCTTCCTCGTGATCCTCGGTTTCGTCGCCGCCATGTGCGGCTACCGCATCCCCAGCAAGGACGCGCCGCAGGGCATCCCGATTCCGGTGCTGGTCTGGGGCGCGGTGGTGGGCGTGATCGCGTTCCTCGTCAACCGCACCAGCTTCGGCCGCGCCGTCTATGCGATCGGCGGCAACCTGGAAGCGGCCGGACTGGTGGGCATCCCGGTGAAGTGGGTGATGCTCAAGAGCTTCCTGCTGCTGGGCACGGCCGTCGCGGTCGCGGCCATCGTCGCGGTGTCGCGCCTCAACGCCGGCACCAACTCGCTCGGCACCGGCATGGAGCTCTATGCGATCGCCGCCGCGGTGATCGGCGGCATCGCGCTGTCCGGCGGCAGCGGCACGGTGCTGGGCACGGTGCTCGGTGCACTGGTCATCCAGTTCCTGGAAAGCGGGCTGCTGCTGCTGGACATCGGCATCGGCCATCGCATGGTGATCATCGGGCAGGTGCTGATCGTCGCCGTCGTGTTCGACGTGGTGTACCGCCGCCGCACCGGGGAGCGGATGCAGTGAGCACGCCGCTCGTCGAACTGCGCTCGGTGCGCAAATCCTTCGGCGGCATCCGTGCCGTCGACGATGTCAGCCTGAGCCTCTGGCCGGGCGAGGTGGTCGCGGTGCTGGGCCACAACGGCGCCGGCAAGTCCACGCTGATGAAGGCGCTGGCCGGCGCCTATCCGATCGACGAAGGCGAGATCCGCATCAACGGCGAACGTGCCGCGATCGCGCGGCCCTCGGACGCACAGGCGCTCGGGGTCGAGACCATTCACCAGACGCTGGCGCTCGCCGACAACCTCGACAGCGTGTCCAACCTGTTCCTGGGCCGCGAGCTCAAGACGCGCTGGGGCACGCTGGACGACTTCGCGATGGAGAAGGCGGCACGCGAGGTGTTCCGGCAGCTGAACCCGAACTTCCGCAACATCCGCGTGCCGGTGCGCGCCCTCTCGGGCGGCCAGCGCCAGGTGGTGGCGATCTCGCGCGCGATCCACTTCCGCGCGCGGGCGCTGATCATGGACGAGCCCTGCGCCGCCCTCGGCCCCGAGGAGTCGCGCATGGTCCACGACCTGGTGCGCCGGCTCAAGGCGGCGGGGGTCGGCATCTTCCTGATCTCGCACGACATGCCCGACGTGTTCGGCCTCTCCGACCGCCTGTGCGTGATGAAGAACGGCCGCGCGGTCGGCACCTACCGCACATCGGACGTGACGGAGGACGAAGTGCTGGGGATGATCATCGCCGGCCGCAAGGTGACGCGCGTGCCCGAGGCGCTCGGCGCCGAAGCGGCCTGAGTGCCGGGACGCGGCGTGAGCCATTCGCCGCTTCACGTCCCGCGCGCGAAAACATCCTTGCTCATGAGCACGTCCGCCCGATACACCTGAGCCGGGTAGGCCAGGACGGCATTCATGCGTTCGACATCCCGGAAGATGTCGCCGCCTCCACCGTCTACATGGGCCTGGCGACCGGCAAGGTCCGGGAACGCCTCGAAGATGCCGAATGTGGTTCTTAGGAAGCTGCGATGGGCATGGGCACGCAGCACTATCGGCGTGGAGACACCATGGTCGTGCCGGCGAACCTGCCTACCGTGACCCGGACAAGCGAAGCAAGCCTGAGCGTTCCCTATCTTGCGGTTGCGATCGAGGTGGACTTCTCGGTCGTCCTGGACATCGAATCAAAGACATCCCTCGCCGCTCGCTCGCGACCGGCCAGCACCGATGCAGAACTCCAGGATGCCTTGCGCCGCTTGATTCGGCTCCTGGATCGTCCGGATTCGCTTCCAGTACTGCGTCCGGGGCTCATTCTCGAGATTCATCACTGGCTGCTGGCCGGGGTTCACGGGGACGAGCTTCGCCAGCTGTCTCTTCCGGACGGGCGCGCAAGAAGGATCGCGAAGGCGGTCGCCCTGTTGCGCGCCGACTATTCCAAGCCGATCTCCATCGACCAGCTTGCAGCTGCGGCAACCATGGGGCGGGCGGCATTCCACCGCCATTTCCGTGCGATCACCTCGATGTCGCCACTGCAGTACCAGAAGAAGATTCGCCTGACCGAGGCACGCCGCCTGATCTTCGATGGCGTACCGCCCGGCCGGGCTTCGGCCGAGGTGGGCTATGCCAGCGTGACGCAGTTCAGTCGCGAATATTCGAGGGTGTTCGGCTTGCCTCCTGGTCGTGATCGCCAGGTACGCACCGCGTCACCTTTCGACTGAGGCAATCCAGGGCCCAGGCGGATCATCGAGCCGCGGTGGTGGCGATGCAGCATCAATGCGCCGGTACTTACAGCAGCGGCGCCTCCGCGGGCACCTGGTCCCACCGATCCTGCCGGCCGTCCTCGTGCACGACCGGCGCAGCCAGAAGATCGTCGAGCGAGGCGTCGTCGAGACAGGCCACGTTGACTGCATAGAAGGGGCCGCCCAACTCCGCCAGCTCACCTTCCCCGAAGGGCTTGACGCCGCAGTGCGGGCAGAAGCGATGCCGGATCAGGCCGGAGCCGAACCGGTACCCGGCCAGCGACGCATGTCCTGCCAGCAGTTGGAAGTCCGCGGCGGGAACGATCGCCTTCCAGAAACGTCCCTTCCAGCACATCGAGCAATTGCAGCGGCTGGTGCCCGCGTCCAGGTCGATCTCGCAACGGAACCGCACGGCACCGCAGTGGCAGCTGCCGCGATAGGTCCGCCTCACGGGCGCGCCTCCGGCGCCTGGACAGCGGCCAGATGCTCCGCCAGCCGGTCGAGGCATTCGGCCCAGCCGCTCGCGTGGCCATCGCGTTCCGATGGCGGAAGGCCCGACTGGCAAAAGCGGATCCGCGTGGCGTCGGGCCCTTCCTGGAAGAAGTCCACCTCCACCAGGGTTTGCGGGAAGTCTTCCCCCGCCCTGTCCCAGGCAAAGGTGAACACCAGGCGTTCCGGTGGCGTGATCTCGCGGTACTGTCCGTGCTGCCAGTAATCCTCTCCGCCCGGAGATCGGATGCAGATCCGCCAGCTGCCGCCCGGGCGGAAATCCATCTGGCATGAAGGCATGCCGAAGTCGCGCCCCTGCTCGTCACGCGGCCCCCACCAGCGGGCGAGGTGCCGGGGCGAGGTCCAGACCTCGAATGCGAGTGCACGTGGCACCTTCACCACGCGCTCGAGAACCAGCTGCTGCCCGTTGGCCTGCAGATCAGGTTTTGCGTCCATGGGATTTCTCCTTTTCAGTCACGTTCAACTCTTCGAGGTAGTTGGCCATCCGGTCGAAACTGTCCTCCCAGAACGGGCGGTAGTGCTCCAGCCATCCCGCCGCCTGCGCCAACGGCGCGGCCTGCAGACGGCGCGGGCGCCACTGCGAATGGCGGCTCTGCTCGACCAGCCCCGCCCGCTCCAGGACCTTCAGGTGCTTGGAGATCGACGGCAGGCGCATGTCGAACGGCGCCGCCAGTTCGTTCACGGTGGCCTCGCCCTGCGCCAGCAGCGCCAGGAGCGCCCTGCGCGTCGGGTCCGCAAGGGCGGCGAAGGTCAGGCTCAGCGGGTCATCGAGCATGGCGTCGTTTGTTTCCTTCATGGATAATTAGCTGAAAGGCTAACTTCTACTCAAGCCGCTGTCAACGGGACGGCAACCGCACTGTCGCAGAGCGGTCGGTGCCAGCAGGGGTGCCGATCCGGGTGCGCGCAAGCGCGAGGCAGCCTCCCCCGGCGTTGCACGTCGCGACGGGACTGCAGAGCGCCTCCAAGGATGGAGGCGCAGGACGATCTCTTGCGCGAGGGCGCGCAAGTGGCCTCCTTCATTGCCGATGCCAGGCGGGCGATCGAGGCGCTGCTGCGTCCGGCGCAGTCGACGGGCTAAGCCTTCGCGGGAAAACGCGCGCCCATTCCCTCCAGCGGAATCCGCAGCCCATTGGTCAGGTAGCTGACGGTCCGGTAGAAACCGGCCAGCATGAGCAACTCGATGATCGCGTTCTCGGAAAACGCCTCTCGCAAGGCGAGCCAGAGTTCGTCGTCGATGTCGCAGTCGCAGTGCAGCGCGCCGCACAGGCGGATCAGGAGCCTGTCCTCGTCGGACCAGCACGGATCTTCCGCGGAACCCGTCACCGTCGACCGGACCTGTTCCTCCGTGAGTCCTGCCTTCGCCGCGTACACGGCAACGTGCACGCCCCACTCGTACTCGGACCGGCACAGCGCCGTCGTCCGGTCGATGACGATCTCCCTCTGCCGCAGCGACAAGTGCCCCTTGTCCAGCAATCCGCCCGCGAAGAACTTGCGGGCCAGACGCGGATCGCGCGCGATGGTCGCAAACAGGTGCAGGGGCGGCCGGCCGTTCATCGTCCGGTCGACGATCTCCGCGATGTCGGGTTCGAAGGGAGGGCTGGCTGGCGCGACGCGGGCAGGCATGGGTGGTCTCCGATCATCGGGTCGTCCATGCTAGCGAGGCCGGTTGGCGGCGCCTGTCGCCGACGCGCTCCGCCCGGCAAGCCGCCGCGCGAACCGGACGGAGGGCCACGCCAGCAACAGGCCCGCGAGGAACCCCGTGCCGTGTCCAGCCTTGATCCTGTCCGCGACGTACAAGTCGAGGGCGGCCTGGATGACCACGACGGCAAGCGCGAACAGGCGCACCGGGTGGCGCGGGAGCAGCACCAACGCCGCGGCGCACAGCGCCATCAGCGCCTGCGATGCGCCGGAGCTCACCAGGCCCGGATAGGCCAGGACACTGGCCATCTGGCCGGACGATCCGCCCACGAGCACCACCAGTGTCAAGCTTGCGCCTCCGTGCCGCCGCTCGAGCGCGGCGCCCACGATTCCCAGGCACGCCGCGTTGAACAGCATGTGCAGGAAGTGCACGTGCAGGAACTGCGAAGTGACGATGCGCCACCACTGCCCGTTCACCAGCAGTTCCCCGTTCGCGGCACCCAGCGTCATCAGCAGGCGCGAGCGCTGCACCGCGAAGAGGGCCTGGTCCAGCGCGAGGGCGGCAGCGCACCAGGCGAGAACGATCGCAGCGGCCAGCAGGGCCGACAACACCGGCGGCGAAGTTGCCGGCTTCACGGCGCCAGGGGGAGGCGCACGCGTGCACAGGTGCCGCCGCCCGCCGCCGGTAGCAGGCTGAACTCGCCTCCGTGGCGCCGCACGATGCGTTCGACGACCGCCAGTCCCAGGCCTGCGCCCGCCGGGCCGCTGCGAGCGTTGTCGCCGCGGCGGAAAGGCTGCTTCAGCTCCTCGGCGCGGTGCGGCGGGATGCCGTCGCCCGCGTCGCAGACTTCCAGCCACGCGTGACCTGCATCGCTGCCGGCGCGGATCGTCACCGGGGGCCGCCCGTGGCGGAAGGCGTTTTCCACCAGGTTCGCCAGCGCCCGCAGCAGGGCCGGCGCATGGACCGGCGTGCGTGGCAAGGGGCCGCCTTCCAGCAGGATCGTGCGCCCATGGTCCGCCTGCGCCGCGCAGACCTGCTGCGCCAGGCCCCACAGGTCGGCCGGCACCAAGGTCGCGGCGACGTCGTCGCGCGCGAAGTCCAGGAACTGGGAAACCACGGCGTCCATCTCCGCGATGCTGCGCCGCATGCTGGCCAGCAGCTCCTCGTCCAGCCTGGCCTCGCCGAGCTCGACCCCCAGGCGGAGCTTGGTGAGCGGCGTGCGCAGGTCGTGGGACACGCCGGCAAGCATCATGGCCCGGTCGCGCTCCGCATGCGCGAGGCTGCGGACCATCGCGTTGAAGCTGCGGCTCACCGTGGCGATTTCGCTGAGGCCGTCCTCGGGCAGCGGAGCGGGCGTACGGCCGGCCGCCACGCATCGCGCTGCCTCCTCGACCCTCGCCAGCGGCCGCCCCAGGCGGTCCAGCAGCCACAGCGCCAGGGCCAGTGCGAGCAGTGCGCTGGCGCCCGTCGCGATGAGCCACGCGCCGCTGAACTCCCGCACGACGCGCAAGCCTGGCAGCACCAGCCAGTGATCCACGCCATCGACGGCCAGCCGCAGTTCCAGGCGGCCGTTGTCCTGGCGGCGCCAGAGCACCGGCCCTCCTTCGTCGAGGCGCTCCGAGATGGCCTGCACGAAGTTGCGCTCCATGCGCGTGAGCAGGAGGCGCTCGTGCGGACGCATCTCCGGCGAAGCATGCCGCTGCGGCGAACCGGGATCGCCGCGGAGCTCCCGCTCGTTGAAGGCCCGGATGTAGCCCTCGCGCTGCTGCGGTGGCAATGCAAGCAACCCTGCGCGGATGGCCTGCGCGGTGTGCGCCGTGCTCTCCGCCGCCTGGGCCAGGCGCGGCCGCAGCACGAACTGCCGCAGGAGCACCGCGGCGATCAGCTGGCCCAGCAGCACGAGCAACACCAGCAGGAGCGCGTAGCGCCCGCGCAGGCTTTCGGGCAGCAGCTTCATGGCGCGTCCCCGTCCGGCACGAATTCGTAGCCGACGCCCCAGACGGTGCGGATGTGGCGCGGGTTCGACGGGTTCGCCTCCACCAGCCTGCGCAGCCGCATCACCTGCACGTCGATGCTGCGATCCGTCGCCGCGTGGTCCGGGCCGTAGGCGAGCTGCAGCAGGCGGTCGCGGCCCAGCGGGCGGCGCGGCCGCTGCGCCAGCACGCGCAGCAGCGCGAACTCGGACGTGGACAGTGGCACCTCCTCCGTGTCGCGCAGCAGCCGGCGCTGGTCCAGGCGCAGGACGAAGCCGCCGAAGCGGATCTCGCCGCTGCCGTCGTCCGCCGGTCCGTGGTGCGCGCCCAGCAGGCG
>JAEZEB010000033.1 GCA_023438115.1 Pseudomonadota bacterium
CCACGACGCCGAGCGCCGCGTAGACGGCGGCGGCCGGTGCGCTCCACTGCAGTTGCGGCTGCACGCCGGGGAAGTAGCCGCCGCCGAGATCGCCGCCCAGCAACTTCAAGGCGGCCGCCGCCAGCGCGGTGCCCAATGCGATGCCGGCGATGCTGCCGATCACGCCCAGCAGCGCGGACTCGGCCAGCACCAGGCGCAGGCGCTGGCGCGCCGTGAGACCCAGCACGCCCAGCAGCGCGAACTGCTGCGCGCGCCGCGCGACGCTGAGCGCGAGCACCGAGAACACGAGGAAGGCGCCGGTGAAGAGCGCCACCAGCGCCAGCACCGTGAGGTTGACGCGGTAGGCGCGCGAGAGCTGGTCCACGCGGCGGCCCGCGTCTTCCGGTGTCGCGGCCTGCACGCCGGCAGGCAAGGCCAGTTGCCGCATCCAGTCGGCGGTCGCCACGCCGGGACGCAGCCGCACGTCGATGCGCGTGAGTTCCCCCTGCCGCGCGAAGAGGTCCTGCGCTGCCGCGATGTCCAGCACCACCAGCGGCGCACCGCTCGCGGCGACGGTGCCGGCCACGCGCAACGTGCGCAGGTCCAGCCCGGCCTGCACGCGCACCGCGCCGGCGGGCAGCAGGCGCTGGGCGGCGGGATTGAGGAAGGCGGTGGCCGGCGCGACGATCGCGAAGCGGTCCTCGCCCTCGGCCGCCCGCGGCACCAGCTGTGGCGCGAGTTCGCCCACGGCGAGCGCGTCGACGCCGGCGATGCGCACCGTGGCGCGTTCGCCCCCGCGGGTCACCGCGAGGGTCTGCAGTTCGAGCAGAGGACTCGCCCAGGCCACGGCGGGATCGGCGGCGATGCGCGCATACAGCGCTTCGTCCATGCCGCCGCGGGCGGCGCGCAGCTCCACGTCGGGCTGCCCACCGGCCGAGCGCGCCGCGCTGGCGAACTCCTGCAGCGCGGAGGCGTTGATCAGGTGGACGGAGAAAGCGAGCGCCACCCCCAGCATGACCGCGAGCACCGCCGCGGCGCTGCGCCACGCGTGGTGGCGCACTTCCTGCCAGGAATAGGTCGCGAGCAAGGCGAGCATGCAGGCATTGTGCAGGCCTCGGCGAGAATGCCGGCATGGTCGACATCGCCGCCATCGAACGCAGCACCCTGGCGGCCGTGCCGCCGCTGGCGCAGGAGGAGCTCGCCGGCTGGCTGCTGGCCTTCGATCCGGGAACGGTGGGACGCTGCCACAGCGCCGTGCCCTTGTCGCACGAAGTGCCGCCCGGGGACCTGCTCGATCCGGTCGAGTCACGCTATGCGCAGGCCGGCTTGCCGGCGGTCCTGCGCCTGCCCGGGGTGCCGGCGTTCGATGCGTTCCGGGTGCAGCTCCACGAGCGCGGCTATCGCAGCTTCAAGCCGACGCTCGTGCAGGTCGCACGCCTGGCCGACCTGCCGCCGGAGTCCGGTGCGCGGGAAGTCGAGATTCGCGAGTCGGCGGGGGCGGATTGGGAACAGGTGTTCCTGGGCGAAGGCTTCGATCCCGTCGACGGGGCGAGCCGCCTCTCCATCCTGCGCCGCGCCCGCGGTTCCCTGTTCGCGGCGATCCGGCTGGACGGCCGCATCGTCGCCGTGGGCTGCGCCGGACTCGCCCACGGCTGGTGCGGCATCCACGGCATGCGCACGCTGCCGGCGGTGCGGGGCCGTGGCCTGGCGCGCAGCGTCATCGCGGCGCTCGCGCGCGAGGCGCAGGCGCGCGGACTTTCGCAGGCCTTCCTGCAGGTGGAGCAGGGCAACACCGTTGCCCTGTCGCTCTACGGACGGCTGGGGTTCACCACCGCCTGGGGCTACACGTACTGGAAGAAGGCCTAGGGGCGGCTCAGGCCATCGCCCCCATCAGTTCTTCCTTGCGCTCCATCAGCTGGTCGCGCATGGCCATCAGGTCGAGCTTGCGGGCCGACCGGGCCTTGGGAAAGATCTCGTTGCGTTCTTCCTTGACGTGGTGGTCGATGTACTCGCCCAGCACCGTCACCTTGGCGTCGAACATCTCGTCCGCCTCGCCCATGTTCTCGATCTGCGCGATCAGGTCCTTGGCCGACTGGTGCTCCACCTCGGCTTCGGCCAGCAGGTCGGTGTCCTTGAGCACCGCGCGCAGGGCCGGATAGAAGATCTCTTCCTCGATCTGCGCGTGCACCGTCAGCTCGTGGCAGATCTGGCGCGCGAGGTCCATCTTCTTCTGCGCCACCGTGCGCCCGCGCGAGTTGGTCAGTTCCTCGTATTCCTTGAACATCTTCTTCACCGCGCGGTGGTCGGCGTCGAGCAGGTCGCAAGCATCTTTCTCGCGGGTCGGCATGGGTCGTTCTCCTGGGTTGAATCGCCTGGGATCGGCCGGTCGATGATGGTGCGCGGCCCCGATGCGCCATGTAGGAAAAGTGCGCCAGCTGAGGCTGCGGCATGCCGACGCCGATGCGGGCGCTTCGGCCACCTTGAAGCGCGCTGTTCTTGCGTCCCGGGGCGCGAAAGCCTGACGACTCAGCCATGGCCCAGCGCCTAGGCTTCGCTGGCGATGGATGCAAGGAAAGGACCCGCATGAGTGCCGAGATCGAAGCCGCCCGCAGCAAGACCGAGCAGGTGCAGCGCGAGCTGGAAGTGGCCAGCGCGGAATTGGGGCTGACGCACGGCGCGCTCGAACGCGAGCTGCCGCCGCAGGTCAAGCAGGGTGACGTCGCCTGGGCGATCCGCCAGAACGAGGCCCTGGAGCGCAAGGTGCAGCAGGCCGCCGAGGAACTGGAACAGGTGGCCGAACTGCTCGACCAGGCGCAGGGCCGCCAACCCCCCGGCGGCCGCTGAAGGCGGGCGGCCGCCGTTCCCGCACTAGAATGCCCCCCAAGCAGCAAGGCCCCCAGGTGACGAAGCGCGTTTTTCTCGTCGAGGACATGAAGCAGGTGCACGCCGCGCTGGCCGAGTTGCTGGCCGCGGTGGGCGACTTCCGTGTCGTGGGCGTGGCCGGGACCGAGGCCGAGGCCAACCTGTGGCTGCTGGAGAACGCCGGTGCCTGGGACCTCGCGATCATCGACCTGGTGCTCGAACAGGGCACCGGCATGTCGGTGGTGCCCAAGGCCGCCGAGGCTGCGCGGCGCGACGGCGGCTCCATCGTCGTGTTCAGCGACTATGCGAGCGAGGGCATCCGCGCCCATTGCCGCAAGCTGGGTGCCGACGCCGTCTTCCTCAAATCGCAGATCCAGGACCTGATGGACTACTGTTCCGAGATCGGCGGCCTCGCGGCCGCCTCCGCCGCATGAAGCGGCGCACCCTTGCGGCGGCGCTGGCCGCCGGCGCCCTGCTGGCCGCCTGTGGCCAGGAGAACGCCTCTTCCTCCTCTTCGTCCTCCGCGTCGGGCGGCGGCGCGCCCGAGCGCGCCACCGTGACGCCGGAAGCCATCGAGGCCGCGGCCAAGGGCTTCAACGTCGGCTCGACGATGAGCGCCCGCGTGGTCTACGTGTTCTTCGATCCCCAGTGCCCGCACTGCGCGGCGTTGTGGGACGCGTCGCGCCCGCTGAAGTCGCAGGCGCGCTTCGTCTGGATCCCGGTGGGCCTGATGGGCGAGAAGAGCTTCTCGCAGGGCGGCGCCATCCTGCACGCGGCCGACCCGGTCGCCGCGATGGACCAGCACGAGGCCTCCATGCGCAACCAGCAGGGCGGCATCGGCGGGATGGGCGTGACCGACGAGCAGAAGGCCGCGGTGCGCAGCAACACCGAGCTGTTCACGCGCTTCGGCTTCGGCGGGGTGCCCGTCGTGGTGGGCAAGCATGCCCAGACCGGCGAGCTGGTGACCATCGAAGGTTCCCTGCCCACCGCGCCGCTGGCGCAGCGCCTGGGCCTCACCGTTCCCGGCGGCTGATCTAAGCGACGCCGTCGCTGCGCAGGTGCAGCACGCGGTTGGCCTGGGCGGCCGCCGCGGCCGAGTGCGTCACCAGCACGACGGCCGCGCCGCTTTCGCGCGCCTGCGTGCGCAGCACTTCCAGGATGCGTCCCGCCGTGGCGGGATCCAGGTTGCCGGTGGGCTCGTCCGCCAGCAGCAGGCGCGGCGCATGCACCAGGGCCCGCGCGATCGCCACGCGCTGCAGCTGTCCGCCGCTGAGCGATTGCGGCAGGCGCTCGCCCAGGCCGGCGAGGCCGACGGCTTCGAGCATCGCATTCACGCGTGCCGGGTCGGGCCGCTGCAGCAGCAACAGCGGCAGCGCCACGTTCTGCGCCACGTCCAGGTGCGGCAGCACGTGGAAGGCCTGGAACACGAAACCGAGCTTGCGCCGCCGCAGCAGCGCGCGGCCGTCGTCGTCCAGCGTGCCGAGGTCGGTGCCGTCCACGCGCACCGTGCCGGCATTCCAGGTATCCAGGCCGGCCATGCAATTGAGCAGCGTGGACTTGCCCACGCCCGATTCGCCGACGATGGCGACGAACTCGCCGGGCGCGACCGAAAGCGACACGTTCTCGAAGACGACGGCTTCGCCATAGCGCTTGGCCAGTCCCTGCACTTCCAGCATCAGGCATCCACTCCGGCGGCGTGCAGCACGCGCGCGAGCGCATCCGGCGCATCGCAGGCGATCACCTGCCGCTGCGGCAGGCTGCGCAGCCAGGTCAGTTGCCGCTTGGCCAGCTGGCGCGTGGCGGCGATGCCGCGCTCGCGCACGCTGGCGGGCGGCCATGCGCCTTCCAGCGCTTCCCAGGCCTGGCGGTAGCCCACGCAGCGCATGCTGGGCAGGTTCGCATGCAGGTCGCCGCGCGCGCGCAATGCGCGCACTTCGTCGAGGAAACCGGCAGCCAGCATGGCGTCGAAGCGTTGCGCGATGCGTTCGTGCAGCCACGCGCGGTCGGCGGGTTCGAGCGACAGGAACAGATCGGGTTGCAGCCCCGGCGTCGAGGCGCCACCGGCGTGCCATGCCGAAAGAGGCCGGCCGCTGAGGCGGAACACTTCCAGCGCGCGCTGCACGCGTTGCGCATCGTTCGGTGCGAGGCGCGCCGCGGTGGCGGGATCGACCTGCGCGAGCTGCGCGTGCAGCGCGGGCCAGCCTTGCGCCGCGGCTTCTTCCTCGATCCGCGCGCGCACCTCGGCGTCGGCGGCCGGCAGCGCCGACAGGCCTTCGAAGAGCGCCTTGAAATACAGCATGGTGCCGCCCGCGAGCACCACGGCCCGGCCGCGTCCGCGGATCTCGCGCACCAGCCGCGCCGCGTCGGCGGCGAACTCCGCGGCGCTGTAGCTCTGCGCGGGATCGCGGATGTCGATGAGGTGGTGCACGATGCGCGCGCGTTCCTCGCGCGTGGGCTTGGCCGTGCCTATGTCCATGCCCCGGTAGACCAGCGCCGAATCGACGCTGACGATCTCGGCATCGAGTCGTTCGGCGAGGGCGAGCGCCGCGGCGCTCTTGCCGGAAGCGGTGGGCCCGGCGAGCGCCACGACGGCGGGATGCGCGGCGGTGGGCATCCGGTCGAGGTTAGCAGATGCGGCATGCGGCCGATCACGCCCGTTGGCTCTGCGGCCGTTCGCAAATGGTTGCAGCCGCCACCGCGCGCATCGCCGCGGACGCACAATGGCCGCGTGGCAGCAAGGGAGACGTTGGCGTGGAACTGAGGGTGTTCCTGGTGGAAGACCTGCAGCGGATGCGCGGCTTGCTGGCGGACCTCTTTTCCTCCATCGGCGGCTTCCGCGTCGTGGGGCACGCGGGCACGGAAGCCGAAGCCAACCTCTGGCTTTCCGACCATCCCGGCGGCTGGGACGTCGCCGTGATCGACCTCGTGCTGGAGCAGGGCGCCGGCATGCACGTGATCAGCCGCTGCAAGGCCGATCCGCAGGGTGGAAGCGTCGTGGTCTTCAGCAGCTACGCGACGCCGGGCGTGCGCCAGCACTGCCTGGACCTCGGTGCCGACGCGGTGTTCGACAAGGGCCAGACCGAGCAGTTCATCGGCTGGTTCGCGGATTTCGCGGGCCGCGAGAATTCGGGGCCCTGAAAGGCGACTTTGCATGTCGGACAAGCCGCACAAGCAGGTGCGTGCACGACCTCTATCGGCTGGCTGGGCCATCCACGACCCTGCGGGACATGGGTTCGACGACATTCGGCGGGGGCGGGAAAGCGCCCCCAGCCTCCTGGGCCAACGAGACACTGCCATTGACGCTGCGGCGGGAACTGCTGGCGCGCGAGCTGGAGAAGCTCGGATTCGCGCGCGCCGGCGCGCAGGAAGGCAGCGCCGGCATTCCGGAGTTGCGGCCGCAAGCGCAGAAGCAGGCGCCTGAGCGGCCTCAAGCCGAGCCGGCGCTCGCGAAGGGCAAGCGTGCGCGCGGCTAGCGCAGGCTGAAGAAATCCGCCAGGGCCTCGCGGTACTGGGCGAAGCCCACCGACATGGTGCTGAAGTGCGAGCCGCCTTCCACCAGCAGGAACTGCTTGCGGCCCGCTGCGGCCTCGTAGAGGCGGCGCGCCAGCGACACGTCGATCAGGTGGTCGCTGGCGCCGTGCACCACGAGCAGCGGCGATTCCAGCTTGTCCACCTTGCGAACCGACTCGAAGCGCTGCGTGATCAGCGGCCCGATCGGCAGCCAGCCCCACTTCATGGTGCTCGCCACGTCCGGGATGGACGTGAAGGTGCCTTCGACGATCACGCCGCGCTCGTCGTGCACGGCGGCGGCCAGGTCGATGGCGATCGCGCCGCCCAGCGAATGGCCGAAGACGTAGCGGTCGCGCCCCGGATGCTGCTGCGCGAGCCATTCCCAGGCGGCGCGCGCGTCCTCGTACGCCATCTCCTCCGACGGCAGTTCGCGCGTGGACTGGCCGAAGCCGCGGTAGTCGATGGCCAGCACGGAGAAGCCCAGTTCCTGCATGCGCCGGATGCGCGGGGCCGAGCCGCGCACGTTCCACTTGGCGCCGTGCAGGTAAAGCAGCACGGGGCCGTCTTCGGCGCGCTCTTCCGCCGGCAGCCAGAGGCCATGCAGCCGGGTGGAGCGGCCGGTCACCTTGGAGTCGAAGCCGATCCAGACGTCCTGCATGCCCTCGGCGTAGCTGGCGCTGCCGCCCCAGGCGCGGTCGCCGGGCTGGAAGATCCATTCGCGCTGGCGCTCGTCCAGCGTGGCGCAGCCCATGGTGAGCGCGCCGGCGAGGGCGATGGCGGCGGTGGAGAGCAGGAGTCGCGATCGGCGCATGGTTTCTGCTGAGTCTGCCCGGGCGTCAAAGTTTCGCTAGCGGCCGCGCAGGAACAGGCCGTCCAGCTCCCGCAGGGTGAGCTGGCGCCAGGTCGGCCGCCCGTGGTTGCACTGGTCGGAGCGCTCGGTCTCCTCCATCTGCCGCAGCAGGGCGTTCATCTCCTCCAGCGTCAGCTTGCGGTTGGCGCGCACCGCGCCGTGGCAGGCCATGGTGGCCAGCAGCTCGTTGCGCGCGCGCTCGACGACGCTGCTGCCTTCGTGCTGAGCCAGTTCGGCCAGCACGCTGCGCGCCAGTTCCACGGCGTCGCCGTTGGCGAGCGTGGCCGGAACGGCGCGCACGGCCAGCGTCTTCGGGCTGAAGGGCGTGATCTGCAGGCCCAGCGCGTCGAGCGTGGCCTGCGCCGATTCCGCCGTGGCGATCTCCGCCGGCGTGGCCGGGAAGGTGGCGGGGATCAGCAGCGGCTGGCTGCGGATGGCCTGCGCATCCATCTGCGCCTTCAGGCGCTCGTAGACGATGCGTTCGTGGGCCGCGTGCATGTCGACGACGACGAGGCCGTGGGCGTTCTCGGCGAGGATGTAGATGCCTTGGAGCTGGGCGATGGCGCGGCCGAGGGGCCAGTCGCCTTCGGGC
>JAEZEB010000038.1 GCA_023438115.1 Pseudomonadota bacterium
CGCCTGAGGCGGCCGCGGCTTCCGCTTCGCGCTTGAGCCGGGCCGCGCGCCGCGCCGGCCGGCCCATGAGATAGATCAAGAGCGCCACCGGTCCCACTCCATAGAGTAGAAAGGTGAAGACGGCCCCGAGGACGGTGCCCCGCGGGTGCGTCGCCTCGGCCACCGCCATCATCAGGGCGACGTACATCCAGGCGGTGACTACCAGGTACATGGGCGTACCCCGAAACGCGTGTTGCGGCGCAGCATCCCGGATGGGATACTCCGTTGGCGCGAGAGCAAGACTGAAGGAGACATCGCATGCATTCTGACTTGGACTGGGCGGCGCAGGCCCGGCAGCTCCAGCAGAACCTGGCCGGGCAGTGGCAGCAGGCGATGCAGGCCTTCCAGCCGGCGGCAACGGTCGGCGGTGTCGCGGCTCCCATCCGCTTCGACCCGGAGCGGATGCAGGCGCTGCAGGAAGCGTATCTCGAGGAACTCGCGCACCTGTGGAACCAGGGCCTTTCCGGCAAGCCCGCGCTCGCGGACAAGCGCTTCGCCAGCGATGCGTGGTCGCGCAACCCCGTGGCCGCCTTCGCCGCCGCCGCCTACCTGCTCAACGCGCGTACGCTGCTCGGTCTGGCGGAAGCCGCGGAAGCCGATCCCAAGACCAAGGCGCGGCTGCGCTTCGCGGTGGAGCAGTGGATGGCAGCATCGGCGCCGAGCAACTTCCTCGCGCTGAACGCCGAGGCGCAGCAGAAGGCGCTGGAGACGCGCGGCGAGAGCATCGCGCGCGGCGTGCAGAACCTGCTGGCCGACCTGCAGGCGGGCCACGTTTCCATGACGGACGAGAGTGCCTTCGAGGTGGGCCGCAACGTGGCGACCACCGAGGGCGCCGTGGTGTTCGAGAACGCGCTGTTCCAGCTGATCGAATACAAGCCGCTGACGGCCAAGGTGTACGAGCGTCCCTTCCTGGTGGTGCCGCCCTGCATCAACAAGTTCTACATCCTCGACCTGCAGCCGGAGAACTCGCTGATCCGCCACCTCGTGGAGCAGGGGCACCGCACCTTCGTGGTGAGCTGGCGCAATCCCGACGCCTCGCTGGAAGACAAGACCTGGGACGACTACATAGCGGACGCCGCGCTGGAGGCGATCTCCGTGGTGCAGGAGATCAGCGGCGCGAAGAAGATCAACGCGCTGGGCTTCTGCGTGGGCGGCACGATCCTCGGCACCGCGCTGGCGGTGCTGGCCGCGCGCGGCGAGAAGCCGGTCGCTTCGGCCACGCTGCTGACGGCCTTCCTCGATTTCGGGCACACCGGCGTGCTGGATGTCTTCATCGACGAAGCGGCGGTGAAGTTCCGCGAACTGCAGATGGGGAAGAAGGGCCTGCTGAAAGGGCAGGACCTGGCGTCCACCTTCAGCTTCCTGCGGCCCAACGACCTGGTGTGGAACTACGTCGTGGGCAACTACCTCAAGGGCGAGACGCCGCCGCCCTTCGACCTGCTGTACTGGAACAGCGATTCCACCAACCTGCCAGGGCCCATGTATGCCTGGTACCTGCGCAACACCTACCTGGAGAACAACCTCGTCAAGCCGGGGAAGCTCACGGTGTGCGGCGAGAAGATCGACCTGCGAAAGGTTGACATTCCCGTGTACATCTACGGCTCGCGCGAGGACCACATCGTGCCCATCGCCGGCTCCTATGCGTCGGTGAAGCACCTGCCCGGCAAGAAGCGCTTCGTGATGGGTGCTTCCGGCCACATCGCGGGCGTGATCAATCCGCCGGCGAAGAAGAAGCGCTCGTACTGGACGGGCGAGAAGCTGCCCGAGAGCTTCGACGCCTGGCTGGAGGGCGCGAAGGAGCATCCCGGAAGCTGGTGGCCCGACTGGATGGCCTGGCTGAAGCCGCATGCGGGCAAGCAGGTCGCCGCGCCCAAGGCCTACGGCAAGGGCAGCAAGTACAAGGCGATCGAGCCCGCGCCGGGGCGCTATGTCAGGGCCAAGGCCTGATTTCTTGTCATCCCGGGCTTGACCCGGGATCCATGGATTGCGGGTCAAGCCCGCAATGACATGCACGTTCAAAGGAGAGACACATGCAAGACATCGTCATCGTTTCGGCCGTCCGCACCGCCGTCGGCAAGTTCGGCGGCTCGCTCGCCAAGGTCCCGGCGCAGGAGCTAGGCGCCGTCGTGATCCGCGAGGCGCTGGCGCGCGCGAAGGTGGATCCGGCGCAGGTCGGCGAGGTGATCATGGGCCAGGTGCTCGCCGCCGGCTCGGGCCAGAATCCGGCGCGGCAGGCCGCCCTGAAGGCGGGCCTGCCCAAGGAAGTGCCGGCGCTGACGATCAACGCCGTCTGCGGCTCGGGCCTGAAGGCGGTGATGCTGGCGGCGCAGGCCGTGGCCTGGGGCGACAGCGAGATCGTGGTGGCCGGCGGCCAGGAGAACATGAGCGCGTCGCCGCACGTGCTGCTGAATTCGCGCGACGGCCAGCGCATGGGCGACTGGAAGATGGTCGACTCCATGATCGTCGACGGCCTGTGGGACGTCTACAACCAGTACCACATGGGCATCACCGCCGAGAACGTGGCCAAGCAGTACGGCATTGCCCGCAATGCGCAGGACGCGCTGGCCCTCGCCAGCCAGCAAAAGGCCGCCGCCGCGCAGGAAGCCGGCAAGTTCAAGGACGAGATCGTGGCCGTGCCGGTGCCGCAGAAGAAGGGCGATCCCGTCCTCTTCGACACCGACGAGTTCATCAACCGCAAGACCAGCGCCGAGGCGCTGGCCGGCCTGCGCCCGGCCTTCGACAAGGCGGGCACCGTGACCGCGGGCAACGCCTCCGGCATCAACGACGGCGCGGCTGCCGTCGTGGTGATGAGCGCGAAGAAGGCCGCCGAGCTGGGCCTGAAGCCCCTCGCGCGCATCGCCGCCTTCGGCACCTCCGGCCTCGATCCGGCCACCATGGGCATGGGCCCGGTGCCGGCCTCGCGCAAGGCGCTGCAGCGCGCCGGCTGGGACGTGCAGGACGTGAACCTGTTCGAGCTGAACGAAGCCTTCGCCGCCCAAGCCTGCGCCGTCAACCAGGAACTGGGCATCGATCCTGCAAAGGTGAACGTGAACGGGGGCGCGATCGCGCTGGGGCACCCGATCGGTGCGTCCGGTGCGCGCATCCTGGTGACCCTGCTGCACGAGATGCAGCGGCGCGAGGCGCGCAAGGGGCTGGCGGCCCTTTGCATCGGCGGCGGCATGGGAGTTTCCCTTGCCGTCGAACGCCCCTGAACGCGGACAATCGCCGCAGTTATCCAGGGAGATCGACATGGCTCAGAAAGTGGCGTACGTGACGGGCGGGATGGGGGGCATAGGCACCGCCATCTGCCAGCGCCTGCACAAGGAAGGCTTCAAGGTCGTGGCGGGCTGCGGCCCGACGCGCGACCACGGCAAGTGGCTCGCCGAACAGAAGGCGCTGGGCTTCACCTTCTACGCCTCGGTCGGCAATGTCGCGGACTGGAATTCCACCGTCCAGGCCTTCGGCAAGGCCAAGGAGGAGCACGGCAGCATCGACGTGCTGGTGAACAACGCGGGCATCACGCGCGACCGCATGTTCCTGAAGATGACCCGCGAGGACTGGGACGCGGTGATCGAGACGAACCTCAACTCCATGTTCAACGTGACCAAGCAGGTCGTGGGCGACATGGTGGAGAAGGGCTGGGGCCGCATCATCAACATCTCGTCGGTCAACGGCGAGAAGGGCCAGGCGGGCCAGACCAACTACTCGGCCGCCAAGGCCGGCATGCACGGCTTCTCGATGGCGCTGGCGCAGGAACTGGCCAGCAAAGGCGTGACGGTCAACACCGTGAGCCCGGGCTACATCGGCACGGACATGGTGCGGGCGATCCGCCCGGACGTGCTCGACAAGATCGTGGCCACCATCCCGGTCCGGCGCCTCGGCGAGCCGAGCGAGATCGCCTCGATCATCGCCTGGCTGGCCGGGGAGGAGAGCGGCTACACCACGGGGGCGGATTTCTCCGTCAACGGCGGCCTGCACATGGGCTGAAGGCGCGTCAGCGCGCCGCCTGCGGGTCGACGATGTCCTCGATCACCAGCTTGCGATAGAGCTGGCCGGAGGAGATCGGCACGTCCCGCAGCATCTCCACGACGCGCTCGGCCGTCTTGTGGTCGCCGGCGTGGACCATCAGCCCGTGGTGGCCTTCGCGCGCCAGCTGGGCGAAACGGCGCACCGTGTCGCCTTCGGTGCCCACCGAGGGCAGCAGGTCGTCGTCGCCGGTGGCGCCCACGATGTCGCGGCGGAAGTCCTCCGGCGTCAGCAGCATCACGTCGTCGTCCGCGATGCCCTGGTCGCCCAGGATCCGCGCCGCGTCCCTGGCCTCCTTCTCGCCGGGGAACATCAGCACCATCCAGTCGGTGGGGTAGAACACGCCGCGCATGGTCTTCATGCCGTCGGCGAGATGGAAAGCGCGCATGACTGGTCCTTTCGTTCTTGTGCCTGAGCATCCATTGCAAACCATACGGCTGCGCTCGGGTGTAGTCGCGCGCGGCAGGCCGGGGTAGGGCTGCGCGTACAGTCCGGGGGTGATGCAAGGAAATGAAGACGGCTGGCGACTGAGCGTCGCCCCGATGATGGACTGGACCGACCGGCACTGCCGGTACTTCCACCGGCTGCTGAGCCGGCGCACCCGCCTGTACACCGAGATGGTGACCACGGGCGCGCTGCTGCACGGCGACGTGCCGCGGCACCTGGATTTCGACGAGACCGAGCACCCCGTGGCCCTGCAGCTGGGCGGCAGCGAGCCGGCGGACCTGGCGCATGCGGCCAGGCTCGGCGCCCAGTGGGGCTACGACGAGATCAACCTCAACTGCGGGTGTCCCAGCGAACGGGTGCAGCGCGGGGCCTTCGGCGCCTGCCTGATGGCCGAGCCGAAGCTGGTCGCGGATTGCGTCAGGGCGATGGTGGATGCCGTGGATGTGCCCGTGACGGTGAAGCACCGCATCGGCATCGACAAGGTGGAGAGCTACGGGTTCGTGCGCGACTTCGTCGGCACGGTGGCTGGCGCTGGCTGCCGCGTGTTCGTCGTGCATGCCCGCAACGCCTGGCTCCAGGGCCTGTCGCCCAAGGAGAACCGCGAGGTGCCGCCGCTGCGCTACGAGCTGGTGCACCGGCTGAAAGCCGAGTTTCCGGAGCTCGTGATCGCCATCAACGGCGGGATCACCACCGACGAGGTGGTGCGCGAGCAGCTGCAGGGGCTGGATGGCGTGATGGTCGGGCGCGAGGCCTATCACCACCCATGGTGGCTCGCGCGCTGGGACGAGGTCTTCTACGGCGAGCCGCCCTCGGGGCTGCAGCGCGAGGAGGTCGAGGAGGCGATGGTCGCGTACATGGAGCGCGAGCAGGCCCAGCGCGGCACGCCCTGGCATTCGATCGCGCGGCACATGATGGGCCTCTACAACGGGCTGCCGGGCGCGCGCCGCTGGCGGCAGGTGTGGAGCGACCACCGCCTCAAGGGCGAGCCGGCGCGCAAGGTGCTGCGCCTGGCGCACGAGCGGCCCGCGGTCGCGGCCGCGGAGGCGGGAGCCTAGGGCGTCCCGGATCCCCGCCTTCGCGCGGGGACGACGGAATGTGTTTGCGCCCGTCCGTCCAAATACTTTAAACTTGAATTATTCCGACCTGGATCAACCATGAACATCGTCTGCATCGGCGGCGGCCCCGCGGGCCTGTATTTCGCGTTGCTCATGAAGAAGCAGGACCCCTCGCACCGCATCCGCGTGGTCGAGCGCAACCGGCCCTACGACACCTTCGGCTGGGGCGTGGTGTTCTCCGACCAGACCCTGGGCAACCTGCAGGCGGCCGACGCACCTTCCGCCGAGGAGATCCTCGGCGCCTTCAACCACTGGGACGACATCGAGGTCCACATCCGCGGGCACCGCGTGCGCTCCAGCGGCCACGGGTTCATCGGCATCGGCCGCAAACGCCTGCTGAACATCCTGCAGCGGCGCTGCGAGGAATTGGGCGTGGAACTGGTCTTCGAGACCGACGTGCAGGGTGACCAGGACTATCCCGACGCCGACCTGGTCATCGCCAGCGACGGCCTCAACAGCCGTATCCGCGGCAAGTACGCCCAGACCTTCCGCCCCGACATCGACATGCGCGACTGCCGCTTCGTCTGGCTCGGCACGCACAAGCTGTTCGAGGCCTTCACCTTCGCCTTCGAGGAGACGGAACATGGCTGGTTCCAGGCCCACGCCTATCGTTTCGACGACGAAGCCTCCACCTTCATCGTCGAAGTGCCGCAGGCGGTGTGGCTCAAGGCCGGCATGGACAGGATGGAGAAGGAGGAATCGATCGCCTACTGCGAGAAGCTGTTCGCCAGGTACCTGGACGGCCATCGCCTGATCTCCAACACCGCCCATCTGCGCGGCTCCGCGCAGTGGATCCAGTTCCCGCGCGTCGTGTGCCAGAACTGGGTGCACTATGGCGGCCCGTCGGGCAAGACCCCGATCGTGCTGATGGGTGACGCGGCCCACACGGCGCACTTCTCGATCGGCTCCGGCACCAAGCTGGCGCTGGAGGATGCGATCGAGCTGACGCGCAGCATCGCCAAGCATCCGCATGACCTGCGCGCAGCGCTGACCGACTACGAGGCGGTGCGCAGCGTCGAGGTGTTGCGCATCCAGAACGCGGCGCGCAACTCCACCGAATGGTTCGAGAACGTCAAGCGCTACGTGAACCTGCCGCCGGAGCAGTTCGCCTATTCGCTGCTCACGCGCAGCCAGCGCATCAGCCACGAGAACCTGCGCTTGCGGGACAAGTCGTACGTCGAATCGTACGAAGACTGGCTCGCCGAACGCGTCGGCGCCCGGCGCAGCCCGGAGCAGAGGCCGATCCCGCCGATGTTCACGCCATTCACCGCCCGCAGCGTCACGCTCAAGAACCGGGTGGTGGTCTCGCCGATGGCGCAGTACTCCTGCAGCAACGGGATGCCGGCCGACTATCATCTGGTGCACCTG
>JAEZEB010000342.1 GCA_023438115.1 Pseudomonadota bacterium
CGCCAGCACCGTGCTGCCGCGCGTGATGTCCTCGCCGCTGCGGCGGATCCACTGGCCTTCCGAAGGCACGCGGCAGATGCGCACGCGGCCTTCGCCCTGGTCCTCGGTGTCCTCCTGCATCACGATCGCGGCGGCGCCCTCGGGCACGGGCGCGCCGGTGAAGATGCGGGCCACCGTGCCGGGCTGCAGCGGCTGCGCCGCGGCGCCCGCGGGAATGCGCTGGCTCACGGGCAGCGGCACGCCTTCGTCGGCGATCTCCGCGCGACGGACGGCGTAGCCGTCCATGGAGCTGTTGTCCTGCGGCGGCACCTGCAGCGCCGCCACGAGGTCTTCGGCCAGCACGCGGCCGTCGGCCTCGAAGGTGGACACCGCCTCGGTGTCGCCGAGGGGCCGCGCCCGCGCCAGCAGGTCGGCGAGGGCGTCGTCGAGATTGCGCAGGGGCGGCCGCGGGCTGTTCACGCGTAACTCTCCGGGTCGTAGTCGAACCGGTGGCCATTGTCGACCAGCCACTGCGCCACCGCATCCGGGTCGTTGAGATCCAGCACGGGCCGAAGGGTGGGCACCGGCAGCTCGCCGGGGCGGTCGGTCGCGATCGCCACGATGAACTCGTCGTCCGGGTAGCGCGCGGGCTTGCCTGCCTCCGGCCGCCACACCTCCACCTTCAGCAGGTTGCTGTGCTTGAAGCCTTCCACCAGCACCCAGTCCACGCCGTCCCACAGCTCGGCCAGCAGGTGGTGCACGTTCAGCTGCGCCGGCTGTTCGAACTGCCGCACGAGCGCCAGGCGCTGGTCGGAGGCGACCACCACCTCAAAGGCGCCCGCCTCGCGGTGGCGATAGGTGTCCTTGCCCGGATGATCGATATCGAAGCTGTGGTGCGCATGCTTGGCCACCGACACGCGCAGGCCGCGCATCTTCAGCGCGGGAATGAGCTGTTCGACCAAGTGGGTCTTGCCTGCGCCGCTGAAGCCGGCGAATCCGACGACTTTCATGGACAGTGCGCGGCGATGAACTGCTTGACCCGCTCGGCATCGGCGGGCAGCACCGTCACCCGGCGCGGCAGCGCCTCGATGCCCTCGTACTTCGCCGGGCGCTCGGGCTCGCGGCCCAGGGCCTCGACGATGGTGGCGGCGAACTTGATCGGCAGCGCGGTCTCGAGCACCACCATCGGGACGCCGTCCTCGCGCTGCTCGCGCGCGACCTTCAGGCCGTCGGCCGTGTGCGTGTCGATCATCGTGCCGAAGCGCTCCCAGGTGTCGCGGATGGTCGCAAGGCGGTCGGCGTGCGTGCTCTTGCCGGAGACGAAGCCGAAGGTCTCGCGGGCCTGGCGCATGGCATCCTCACCCAGGGTGAAGCGGCCCTGCGCGGCGAGCTCCTCGCCGAACAGCGCGCGCAGCCGCGCGGCGTCGCGCCCCAGCAGGTCGAACACGAAACGTTCGAAGTTGCTCGCCTTGGAGATGTCCATCGACGGGCTGGAGGTCTCGTAGGTGTCGGCGCTGCCGCGCACGCGGTAGGTGCCGGTGCGGAAGAACTCGTCGAGCACGTCGTTCTCGTTGGTGGCCAGCACCAGGCGGCGGACCGGCAGGCCCATCATGCGCGCCACGTGGCCGGCGCAGATGTTGCCGAAGTTGCCGGAGGGGACGGTGAAGCTCACCTGCTCGTCGTTCGACCGCGTCGCCTGGAAGAAACCGGCGAAGTAGTAGACCACCTGCGCCACCAGCCGCGCCCAGTTGATCGAATTGACCGTGCCGATGCGGTACTTGCGCTTGAACGCGAGGTCGTTCGACACCGCCTTGACGATGTCCTGGCAGTCGTCGAACACGCCCTCGATCGCGAGGTTGTGGATGTTGGCGTCCTGCAGGCTGAACATCTGCGCCTGCTGGAAGGGACTCATGCGGCCCTGCGGCGAGGTCATGAAGACGCGCACGCCCTTCTTGCCGCGCATCGCGTATTCGGCCGCGCTGCCCGTGTCGCCGGAGGTGGCGCCCAGGATGTTCAGCTCCTCGCCGCGGCGCGCCAGTTCGTACTCGAACAGGTTGCCCAGCAGCTGCATCGCCATGTCCTTGAAGGCGAGCGTCGGGCCATTGGACAGCGCCTCGAGGTACACGCCCTCCTCCAGCCGCCGCAGCGGGACGATCTCGGGCGAGCCGAACACCTCCTGCGTGTAGGTCTTGCGGCAGATCGCGCGCAGGTCCTCCGCGGGGATGTCGTCGATGTACAGCGACAGGATCTCGAACGCGAGGTCCGCGTAAGGCAGGCCGCGCCACCTCGCAAGCGTGGCCGCGTCCACGCGCGGATAGCGCTCGGGCAGGTACAGGCCGCCATCGGGCGCCAGGCCCTCGAGCAGGATCTCGCAGAAATGCTTGCGGTCGGGATGGCCGCGGGTGGAGAGGTACAGCATGGGCGCTTACGCCAGTTCTTCCTTGCGGATGCGGGTGATGGGCGCGAGCACGGTGGCCAGGCCTTGCATCTGCGCGATCACTTCGTTCATCGTGCCTTCGCGCACGCTGTGCGTGAGGAGGATGAGATCGGTATGCGTCGAGCCCTGGCCGCCGACGGCCGAGGCCTCGCGCTGCAGCATCGCGTCGATGCTGATGCCGGCGTTGGCGAGCAGGCTCGCCACCTTGGCCAGCACGCCGGCCTGGTCGGCCACGCGCAGGCGCAGGTAGTAGCTGGTCACCACCTCGCTCATGGGCAGGATGGGATCGTCGCTCATCGCATCGGGCTGGAAGGCCAGGTGCGGCACGCGATGCTCGGCATCGACGGTGTGCAGGCGCGTGACGTCGACGAGGTCCGCGATCACGGCGCTGGCCGTGGGCTCGCTGCCCGCGCCCTTGCCGTAGTACAGCGTGGTGCCGACGGCGTCGCCGTTCACGACGACAGCGTTCATCGCGCCCTCGACGTTCGCGAGCAGGCGCTTGCAGGGCACGAGCGTCGGGTGCACGCGCAGCTCGATGCCCTTCTCCGCGCGCCTGGTGATGCCCAGCAGCTTGATGCGGTAGCCCAGCTGCTCGGCGTATTCGATGTCCACCGCGGCGAGCTTGTTGATGCCCTCGACGTAGGCCTTGTCGAACTGCACCGGCACGCCGAACGCGATGGCGCTCATGATCGTCGCCTTGTGCGCGGCGTCCACGCCCTCGATGTCGAAGGTGGGATCGGCCTCGGCATAGCCCAGGCGCTGCGCCTCCTTCAGGACCACGTCGAAGTCCAGGCCCTTGTCCCGCATCTCCGACAGGATGAAGTTGGTGGTGCCGTTGATGATGCCGACGATCCACTGGATCCGGTTGGCCGTGAGGCCCTCGCGCAGCGACTTGATGATGGGGATGCCGCCGGCGACCGCGGCCTCGAAGGCCACCATCACGCCCTTCTCGTGGGCGGCGGCGAAGATCTCGGTGCCGTGCACGGCCAGCAGCGCCTTGTTGGCCGTGACCACGTGCTTGCCCTTGGCGATGGCTTCCATCATGAGCTGGCGGGCAATGCCGTAGCCGCCGATCAGCTCCACGACGATGTCGATGTCGGGGTTGTCGATGATCTCGCGCGCGTCCTTGACGACCTTCGCGCTGCCGCCGACCACCGCCTCGGCGCGGGCGGTGTCGAGGTCGGCGACCATGGAAATCTGGATGCCGCGGCCGGCGCGGCGCTGGATCTCGGCCTGGTTGCGCTTCAGGACATTGAAGACGCCGCTGCCCACGGTGCCTATGCCCAGCAGGCCGACTTGGATCGGTTTCATTTCGAGTGTCGTTTTCGGTAGGAGTCGAGGAAGCGCGCGATGCGGCCGACGGCCTCGCGCAGGTCGTCCTCGTGCGGCAGGAACACGATGCGGAAGTGCTGCTGGTCCGGGTAGTTGAAGCCCGAGCCCTGCACCAGCATCACGCGCGTGTCCTGCAGCAGTTCCAGGAAGAACTGGCGGTCGTCCTGGATGGGATACACCTGGGGATCCAGGCGGGGAAACATGTACAGCGCCGCCTGCGGCTTGACGCAGGTGACGCCGGGGATGGCGGTGATCAGCTCGTAGGCGAGGTCGCGCTGGCGGCGCAGGCGGCCGCCGTTGCCCACGAGGTCGTTGATGCTCTGGTAGCCGCCCAGCGCCGTCTGGATGGCGTACTGGCCCGGCACGTTGGAGCACAGGCGCATGTTCGAGAGCATGGTGAGGCCCTCGATGTAGTCGCTCGCCGCCTTCTTGTCGCCCGAGACCACCATCCAGCCCGCGCGGTAGCCGCAGGAGCGGTAGCTCTTGGACAGCGAGTTGAAGGTCAGCGTGAGCACGTCCTGCGACAGGCTGGCGATGGCGGTGTGCTTCACGCCGTCGTACAGCACCTTGTCGTAGACCTCGTCGGCGAAGATCACCAGGCCGTGCTGGCGCGCGATCGCGACGAGCTCCTTGAGCAGTTCGTCGGAGTACAGCGCGCCCGTCGGGTTGTTGGGGTTGATGACGACGATGCCCTTGGTGGCGGGCGTGATCTTGCGGCGGATGTCGTCGAGGTCCGGCATCCAGCCGTTGGCTTCGTCGCACATGTAGTGCACCGGCGTGCCGCCCGCCAGCGCCGTGCACGCGGTCCACAGCGGATAGTCGGGCGCGGGGATCAGCAGCTCGTCGCCTTCGTTCAGCAGCGCGTTGGTGGACAGCGCGATCAGCTCGCTGGCGCCGTTGCCGAGCCAGATGTCGTCCAGCGTGACGCCCTGGATGCCCTGCTCCTGGGTGTAGTGCATCACGGCCTTGCGCGCGGCGAAGATGCCGCGGCTGTCCGAGTAACCCGCCGCGTTCGGCAGGTTGCGGATCATGTCCTGCTGGATCTCCTCCGGCGAGTCGAAGCCGAACGGCGCGAGGTTGCCGATGTTCAGCTTGATGATCCTGTGGCCGTCTTCCTCCATCTGGCGCGCGGCGTCCATGATGGGCCCCCGGATGTCATAGAGGACGTTGGCGAGCTTGGTGGATTTGTGGACGGTCTTCAAATGCCCTCCTGCCGGGCGCGGATGCTGGGGGAAACCTATAATTTGACCACACTCCCCGCGCCGCGCCGCCTGCGGCAATCCCCCGCGCCAAGCCCGTGAAACTGCAGCCCGATCGCTCCGACGTCCAGACCATCACGGCCTACGGCCCGGGCTGGGTCGGCGTGGGCGACGAGAAGATCACGCACAACGTGGTGATCGCGTCCAACGGCCAACGCCTGCCCTGGGCCGCGGACTACGAATCGCTGGGCCCGGCGGACTTCGAGGCGCTGGCGCAGCTGCAGGTCGAAGTGGTGATCTTCGGCAGCGGCAGCCGCATCCGTTTCCCGCGGCCGGCCTGGATCGCATCGCTGGCGCACAAGCGCATCGGCGTCGAAACCATGGACACCGCGGCGGCCTGCCGGACCTACAACATCCTGGCGCAGGAGGGGCGTGAAGTGGCAGTGGCCCTTCTCCTCGATGCGGCTCCCTGAGGGCTCCGGACGGCGAATAGCCGTTTCGCGGTAAAATCTCGTGTTGCGGCCCGGCCTGCGCGAAGCCCGCCGCCAACGAGCAGGACTGTCTCCAAGACTGTCGATACAGAACCACCCACTGCACAGGACACCATGGCGATCGTTGTCAACAAACCCCTTCCAGAATTCGAAGCGAACGCCACGGGCGGCATCAAGGTCACGAACACGTCCCACGTGGGGCAGATCGTGGTGCTGTACTTCTATCCGAAGGACAACACGCCCGGCTGCACCACCGAGGCCATGCAGTTCCGCGACAAGTACAAGGATTTCGTGAAGGCCGGCGCCGTGGTGTTCGGCGTCTCGCGCGACAACATGAAATCGCACGACGAGTTCAAGGCCAAGCTGGAACTGCCCTTCGAGCTGATCGCCGACACCGAGGAAAAGATGTGCCACATGTTCGGCGTGGTCAAGAACAAGATCATGTACGGCAAGAAGGTCAAGGGCATCGAGCGCAGCACCTTCCTGGTGGGCGCCGACGGCATCCTCAAGCAGGAATGGCGCGGCCTCAAGGTGCCGGGCCACGTCGACGAGGTCCTGAAGGCCGTCAAGCTGCTGAAGAAGGCGGCCTGACGGGCCGGCCGCCACCCCCGGGCTCTGACGCTTAAGCACAACAGGAAGCCGTCCGACATTGTGGCGCCCGGCGCGGTGTGCATAATGAATTCATGCCGTTGATCGAGACGCGACGCGTCATCACCGTCAGACCCGAACAAGCCGCCCGGCCCGCCTGGCGGCTTTTTTGTTTCGCGAGTACCTCAACAGGAAGCCGTACCCCTCATGCCCCTGCCTCCCGCACCGTCCAAGCGCGCCGCCATGCTCCCGCCGGAAGCCTTCGAGGCCCCGGCCCGTTCCTCGCACAAGGCCGCGCGAAAAACGGAGGCTCCGGCGGCTGAGCTGCTGGAGCGGCCCGAGGTCCTGGACGACTTCGATCCCCGCGCCGGCGGCGGCGACGTGCCCGCGGGAAGCTACGACACGGACATCGAGACCTACCTCGACGAGCCGCAGCCGGCCCGCCGCCGCAAGGACGTGGCCGCCCCCGCCCCGCAGCCCAAGAAGAAAAAGGCCACCGGCCCTTCGAAGATGTTCGTGCTGGACACCAACGTCCTCATGCACGACCCGATGAGCCTGTTCCGCTTCGACGAGCACGACATCTTCCTGCCCATGGTGGTGCTGGAGGAACTCGACGGGCACAAGAAGGGCACCACGGAAGTGGCGCGCAACGCTCGCCAGGCGAGCCGCTCGCTCGACGCGCTGGCGAGCCACCAGGGCGCCGAGATCACCAACGGTCTCAAGCTGGACAGCACCGGCCACAAGGAAGCGGGCGGCTGCCTGTTCTTCCAGACCATGCCGCTGTCGCCCTCCGGCCTGCCGCTGGGCCTGCCGCCCGGCAAGGCGGACAACCAGATCCTCAGCGTGGTGCAGGCCTTGCAGGAGAAGCATGCGCCGCGGCAGGTGGTGCTGGTGTCCAAGGACATCAACATGCGCGTCAAGGCGCGCGCGCTGGGCCTGAACACCGAGGACTACCGCAACGACAAGACGCTGGACGACCTGGACCTGATGTACTCGGGTTCGCTCGCCCTGCCCGCGGACTTCTGGACCAAGCACGGCAAGACGGTGGAGAGCTGGCAATCGGGCAGCCACACCTTCTACCGCATCAGCGGGCCCGTGGTGCCCAGCCTGTTCATCAACCAGTTCGTCTACTTCGAGGCGCCGGGCGAGCCCAGCCTCTATGCGCGCGTGACGGAGATCCGCGGCAAGACGGCGGTGCTCAAGACGCTGAAGGACTTCGGCCACCTGAAGAACGCCGTGTGGGGCGTGACCACGCGCAACCGCGAACAGAACTTCGCGATGAACCTGCTCATGGATCCCGAGATCGACTTCGTGACGCTCTCGGGCACGGCGGGCACCGGCAAGACGCTGATGGCGCTGGCCGCGGGCCTGACGCAGGTGCTGGACGAGCGGCGCTACACCGAGATCATCATGACCCGCGCCACGGTGAGCGTGGGCGAGGACATCGGCTTCCTCCCCGGCACCGAGGAGGAGAAGATGGGTCCCTGGATGGGCGCGCTGGACGACAACCTGGAGGTGCTGGGCAAGAGCGACGGCGCCGCCGGCGAGTGGGGCCGCGCCGCCACCAACGAGCTGATCCGCAGCAAGATCAAGATCAAGAGCATGAACTTCATGCGCGGGCGCACGTTCCTGAACAAGTACGTGATCATCGACGAGGCGCAGAACCTCACGCCCAAGCAGATGAAGACGCTGATCACGCGCGCGGGGCCCGGCACCAAGATCATCTGCATGGGCAACCTGGCGCAGATCGACACGCCGTACCTGACGGAAGGCTCCTCGGGCCTGACCTTCGCGGTGGACAAGTTCAAGGGCTGGCCGCACAGCGGGCACATCACGCTGGCGCGGGGGGAGCGTTCGCGGCTGGCGGATTTCGCGAGCGACGTGCTCTGAGCGTCGGCGGGATGTCGGGGTTCGCCTTCGGGCTCACCCCGACCTACGACGCGCCGGAATGTCGGGGGTCGGCTTCGCGCTCACCCCGACCTACGGGACAGCGCGATCCGCCGATCCGCCGATCCGCCGATCCGTCGATGCGTCGATGCGTAGGTCGGGGTG
>JAEZEB010000348.1 GCA_023438115.1 Pseudomonadota bacterium
CACCCCGACCTACGAGGGAACGGCGCCGGGCTTGTAGGTCGGTGGTGAGCCCGCAGGCGAACCCCGACGCCGGACGCTCAAAGCAAGCCCTCGATCGGCAACAAGGACAAGAACCACACCCCCAACCGCTTCCAAACCCCCGCATTCGGCTCCTCCGCATGCACGCGGGTCTCGCTCCCCACCTGCTCCACCCACCGCAACTCCCCATCCTCCAGCCGCAACACATACGACCGTTGCGGCACCGACTTCGCGAACGCATCCGCCATCGCCCCGGCCATCCGTGGGCTTTCCACGATGAAGCCCAGCTCGGTATTCAACCGCGCCGAGCGCGGATCGAAGTTGAACGAGCCGATGAATACCCGTTGCCGATCCACGGCGAAGGTCTTCGCGTGCAGGCTGGCCGTCGAACTTCCTGCCAGCCCGCTGCCGCCCTCGCGCCCGCGCGGCGGGGCCGCCGCGGCCTTCATCTCGTACAGGCGCACGCCGCCGGCCAGCAACGGCTTGCGCCAGCGCGCGTAGCCCGAATGCACCGCCGGCACGTCGGTGGCCTCCAGCGCATTCGTGAGCACACTCACCTGCACGCCGCGCGCGGCCAGGGCGGTGAACCACTCGGTGCCGCGCTGCGTGGGCACGAAGTACGGCGACACCAGCTGCACCTCGCGCGCGCCCGGCGGCATCGCCTGCTGCAGCTGCCGCCACAGGAGGTCGTCCGCGGCCGCGCGCCCCAGCGCCTTGGCGGGATCGTCGCTCACCATCACCACCGGCGCCCACTCGAAGGCGAGCTGCCCCGCCACGAGATCGGCCACGAAGCGCGAGCGTTCCACCGCTTCGCGGTACGCGCGGGCCGCGGGCGATTCCGTGACCGACGGCGGCGCACGCCAGCCCTCCGCCAGCGTCACCGCCGGCAGCAAGCCCGCCAGCGGATAGGCCGAAGCGCTGGCCCAGTAGCGGTCGAAGTCGCGTGACACCTGCGGCACCACGGGCCCCACGGCCAGCACGTCCAGGTCGACGAACAGCACCCCGGCGCCGGCATCGAAGTATTCGTCGCCGATGTTGCGCCCGCCGATGACGGTGACCTGGTTGTCCGCCGTGAACGACTTGTTGTGCATGCGCCGGTTCACCCGGCGGAAGTCCGTCAGGTAGTCCACCGCCCGCAGCCCGCGGTGCGCGAAGGGATTGAAGAGGCGCACCTCGATGTTGTCGTGCGCGTCCAGCGCCGCCAGCACGGCGTCGAGCGTGCCGGTGTTCATGTCGTCCAGCAGCAGCCGAACGCGCACGCCGCGGTCGGCCGCACGCCGCACCGCCTCGAACAGCATGGCGCCCGTCACGTCGTTGCGCCAGATGTAGTACTGCAGGTCCAGCGAGCGCTGCGCCGCCTCCGCCAGCCGCACGCGCGCCGCGAAGGCGTCGTGCCCGTTCGCCAGCGGCAGGATGCCGGAACGGCCCGGGTGCGCAGCCACCAGCGGTTGCAGCGCGCTGCCCAGGGGCGTGCCCGCCGTGTCCTGCAGCGCGACGGACTGCGTGCGGTTCGCCAGCGGCGGCAGCTGGCTGCAGCCGGCGAGCAGCAGCGCCAGCAGGGCGGCCGCGATCCGCGGCGAAAGAAAGGAAGCAGGAATCCGGACGAGGCGCACGCCGCCACTCTAACGCTTCGCAACGAAGTGCCGCCGCGCATGGCACATCCCTTGCTGATGCACCGCAAACCGCTCCGGATCTCCGCCGTGCACGTCCTCGTCGTCTACTGCCATCCCGTTGAAACCAGCTTCGCGTCGGCGTTGCACCAGGAGGTGCTGACCAACCTGCGCAGCGCGGGCCACATGGTGGACGACTGCGACCTGTACGCGGAAGGTTTCAACCCGGTGATGTCGCGCGAGGAGCGCCTGCGCTACCACGACGTGCCCGCCAACCGCGAGGCGCTTGCCGGCTACGTCGAGCGCCTGCAACGCGCCGACGCCATCGTCTTCTGCTTTCCCACCTGGTGCTTCGGCCTGCCCGCGATGCTCAAGGGCTTCTTCGACCGGCTGCTGATGCCCGGCGTGGCCTTCGACATCAGCGACCCGGCCAACGTGAAGCCGATGCTCACGAACATCCGCCGCATCTCCGCCGTGGTCACCTACGGCCGGCCGCGCTGGATGGCCTGGTACATGGGCGACCCGCCGCGCAAGATGGTCACCCGCTACATGAAGCGGCTCACCGCGAACAACGCCCGCGTGGACTACCACGCGTACTACCACATGAATGTCGCGACCGGGCCGCGGCTGGCGCGCTTCAAGAAGCGCGTCGGCGAGGCCATGGCGCGCTTCGCCTGAAAGGACGCACCGCCATGATGCACGGCTACATCCCGCCCCACCGCTTTCTGCCCTACCTGAGCTGGACGGAAGTCGACGCCCTGCCCGACCGCGAGGACACCGTGATCGTGCTGCCCGTCGGCGCGATCGAGCAGCACGGGCCGCACCTGCCCTGCGCGGTCGACAGCGTGATCTCGGCCGGCGTGCTGGGCCAGGCGCTGGGCAAGCTGCCCGCCGAGGTGCGCGCCTTCGGCCTGGCACCCATCACCTATGGCAAGTCCGACGAACACCTGCACTTCCCCGGCACCATGACGCTGACCGGCCCCACGCTGCTGAACGTGGTGCAGGAGATCGGCGAATCCGTGTACCGCGCGGGCTTCCGCAAGCTGCTGCTCGCCAACGGCCATGGCGGCCAGCCGCAGGTGCTGGAGATGGCCGCGCGCGAGCTGCGCCTGCGCCACGGCGATTTCGTGGTCGTGCCTTTCCACGTCTCGCGCCTGCCCAACGCCTCGGGCAAGTTCGTTTCCGAGCAGGAGAAGAAGCTGGCGATGCACGCCGGCCACTCCGAGACGGCGCTGATGCTCGCGCTGGCGCCGGAGACCGTGCGCATGGATCGCGCCGTGGCCAACTTTCCGCCGCCCTTCCCGTCGAAGCTGCTGTCGCAGGACGGGCGTCCCGCCTGCGCCTGGACGGCGCGCGACTTCGGTCCCAGCGGCGTGATCGGCGACCCGCTGGGCGCCACGCGGGAGCAGGGCCTGGAAATCCTCGACACCCTGTCCGACAGCTGGGTGCAGGCCATCACCGACCTCTTCCACATGCAGTGGGTGGTGCGCGACGTCCCGTCCTGGGGCCACGTGCACCAGCACGGACACATCGAGTCCGCCGCCAGCTGAACGGCAAGCGGCCCGCATTTTGCAAAGCGCCTGAACCCATCCATCACGAGAGGCCACCGATGAAGACCAAGTCGTCCCGCACCTTCCTTGCGCTCGCCGCGCTCGCCCTGGCCGGCAGCGTGCACGCCCAGGAGAAGTTCACGTACATGACCAACTGGTACGCGCAGGCCGAGCACGGCGGCTTCTACCAGGCGGTGGCCACGGGCATCTACAGGAAGTACGGACTCGACGTCACCGTGAAGATGGGCGGCCCGCAGGTCAACATCCTGCAGCTCATGGCCGCGGGCCAGGCCGACTGCATCATGGGCTCCAGCGACCTGCAGATCATGATCGCGCGCAACGGCGGCCTGCCGGTCAAGACGGTGGCGGCCATCTTCCAGAAGGACCCGCAGGTCCTCATCGGCCACGAAGGCGTGGTGGGCCGCTTCGAGGACATGAAGGACAAGACGATCCTGATCGCCCCGGCGGCGCAGCGCGGCTACTGGCTGTGGCTCAAGCAGAAGTACGGCTTCAGCGATTCGCAGACGCGCCCCTACACCTTCAACATCCAGCCCTTCGTGGCGGACAAGAACACGGTGCAGCAGGGCTACCTCACCTCCGAGCCCTTCGCGATGCAGAAGGCCGGCGTGAAGGCCAAGGCCTTCCTGTTCGCCGACCAGGGCTGGACCGCCTACGCGACCACCATCTCGTGCATGGACGAAACGGTCGCCAGGCGCGGCAAGGAAGTTGCCGCCTTCGTGCGCGGCACCATGGAAGGCTGGAAAAGCTACCTCGCCGATCCCGCGCCGGGCAACGCCCTGATCAAGAAGGACAACCCGAACATGACCGACGAGCAGCTCGCGTACAGCGTGGCCAAGCTCAAGGAGATGGGCATGGTCACCGGCGGCGGCGCGCCGCAGGCGGGCATCGGCAGCCTCGATGCCGGGCGCATCGCTTCCAACTACAAGTTCCTCGTCGACCACCAGCTGGTCGACCCGGCCAGGCTGGCGCCCACGCAGGCCTACGACTTCTCGTTCATCCGGGACCTGAAGGTGATGCCATGATGCGCGAACCGCCCGCCGTGCTGGCGGAAGCGCCGCCCGCCGTGGAGGTGCTGTCGGCGCACAAGACCTATCCCGACGGCACCACGGCGCTGCAGCCGGTGGACCTGAAGATCCAGGAAGGCGAGTTCGTCACCCTGCTCGGGCCTTCGGGCTGCGGCAAGAGCACGCTGCTCAAGATGGTCGCCGGCCTGCTGGAGCCCAGCGACGGCCGCCTTCTGCTGTGGCGCAAGCCGGTGGCGCAGCTGGAACAGGCGGGCAAGCGCCTGGCCTTCGTGTTCCAGGCGCCCACGCTGATGCCTTGGGCGAGCGTGCACGCCAACGTGCGGCTGCCGCTGGACCTGGCGGGCGTGGCGCGCCCGGAAGCCGATGCACGCGTGGCCGAAGCGCTCGCGCTCGTGGGCCTGGCGAAATTCGCCCGCGCGCTGCCACGCAATCTCTCGGGCGGCATGCAGATGCGCGTGTCGATCGCCCGCGGCCTGGTCGTGCAGCCCGACCTGCTGCTGATGGACGAGCCTTTCGGCGCGCTGGACGAGATCACGCGCCATCGCCTCGACGCCGACCTGCTGCACCTCTGGAAGGAGAAAAAGCTGACGGTGGTCTTCGTCACGCACTCCATCCACGAGGCCGTGTTCCTCTCCACCCGCGTGGTGATGATGGCCGCGCGCCCGGGCCGCATCACCGAGCAGGTCGTCATCGACGAGCCCTATCCGCGCCAGCCGGAGTTCATGGTCACGCCGCGCTTCGCGCAGTACGCCAAGCACCTGCAGGACAGCCTGCTGCGCGCCAGCCGCGAAGGCGAGGAGGAGACGCACGCATGAAGTACCAGAAGGTCCTCTACCCCGGCATCGTCGCCGTCGTCCTGCTCGTGCTGTGGCAAGGCCTGGTCACCGGCCTCGCGCTACCGCCCTACCTCGTGCCCTCGCCGCTGCTGATGCTGCAGACGCTGGTGACGGACTGGCAGGCGCTGGGCGGCGCGCTGCTGGTCACGCTCAAGATCACGCTGTTCTCCTTCGCCGTGGCGGTGGTGGTCGGCGTACTGGTGTCCTTCCTGATGGTGCAGAGCCGCCTGGTGGAAACCGCGCTGTTCCCCTACGCGGTGCTGCTGCAGGTCACGCCGATCGTGGCGGTCGCGCCGCTGATCATCATCTGGGTCAAGGAACCGACGGCCTCGCTGGTGATCTGCGCCGCGCTGGTGGCGCTGTTCCCCATCATCAGCAACACCACGCTGGGCCTGCGCAGCGTCGACCCCGACCTGCAAGCCTACTTCGCGATGAACCGCGCCACGCGCCTGCAGACGCTGCTGCGCCTGCGCATCCCCAGCGCCCTGCCCTATTTCTTCGGCGGCCTGCGCATCTCCAGCGGCCTGGCGCTGATCGGCGCCGTGGTCGCGGAATTCGTGGCGGGCACCGGCGGCAGCAGCACGGGCCTCGCGTACCAGATCCTCTTCGCCGGCTACCAGCTGAACATCCCGCGGATGTTCGCCGCGCTGCTGCTCATCTCGCTGACCGGCGTCGCCCTCTTCGTGCTGATGGCCTGGCTGTCCAAGCTGGCGCTGGGCTCCTGGCACGCCAGCGAACTCTCCCGCGACTGAAGCATGAACGCGCCCATCCACCCCATCGAGCAACTGCACGTGGCCCTGCCGGACCTGGACTGGGTCACGGAGCCGCCGCGCATCGCGCGCCTGTCCCAGGATTTCTCCTGGTTCAGCCCCGTCCTCAAGCGCCAGCTGGCCGACAAGGTGGCCGACGCCGTCTGCCGCCCGCGCAACGAGGACGAGATCCGCCGCCTCGTGGCGCTGTGCGCCAAGCTGCGCATTCCCATCACCGTGCGCGGCACGGGCACCGGCAACTACGGCCAGGCCGTTCCGCTGCGCGGCGGCGTGGTGCTGGACATGAGCGGCTACAACCAGTTCCTGTGGGCGCGCGGCGGCGCGGCGCGCGCGCAGGCGGGCATCCGCCTGTGGGACCTGGAGAAGGAAACCCGCGCGGCCTGCGACATGGAGCTGCGCTGCCTGCCCTCCACCTACCGCAGCGCCACGCTGGGCGGCCTGTTCGGCGGTGGCTTCGGCGGCGTGGGCTCGATCAACTACGGCCCGCTGGCCGCGCGCGGCAACGTGCTGGGCATCAAGGCGATCACGATCGAGGAAGAACCGCAGGTCGTGGAGCTGCGCGGCAGCGAGGCGCTGGCCATGCACCACCTGTGGGGCACCAACGGCCTGGTACTGGAGGTGGAGCTGGGCCTCGCCCCCGCGGTGCCCTGGCAGGAATACCTGGTGGCCTTCGACTCCTTCGACGCGGCGCTGGACTTCGGCAATGCCGTGGCCGCCTGCCCGGGCATCGTCAAGCGCGAGGTCGCCTTCCTCGCCGCACCCATCCCCGATGCGATGAAGGCGCTCTCCGACCACCTGCCCGCCGGCTGCCATGCGCTGATCCTGGCCATCGCGCCGGCCAGCGAAACCGCAATGCTGGAGTTCGCCGGACAGTACGGCGGCCGCGTCACCTACCGCAAGGACGCCGAGGAGATCGCGCGCACGCACCGCACGCTGCTGGAATACACCTGGAACCACACGACGCTGGTGGCCTTCAAGTCGGACAAGAGCATCACCTACCTGCAAAGCGCGTTCACGCCCGGCCAGCACCTGGAGCAGGTGCGCCGCATGGAGAAGCTGCTGGGCGGCGAGGTGCAGATGCACGCCGAGTTCATCCGCAACCTCGAAGGCCAGCTCACCTGCACCGCGCTGCAGATCGTGAAGTTCAGCACCGAGGAGCGCCTGCAGGAGATCATGGAGATCCACCGCGCCAACGGCGTGCGCATCAACGACCCGCACGTCTTCCTGGTGGAGGACGGCAAGGCCGGCGGCGCGCTGCCCCCGGCCGCCGTGGCCGCGAAGAAGCGCTTCGATCCGCATGGTCTGCTCAACCCGGGCAAGGTGCGCGCCTGGATGGACGGGGTGCCCGCATGACCATGGGCCAGCCGATGGCGAACTACGCCGCGGCGCGGCGTGCAGGGCCTTTCCTGTTCGTCAGCGGCGTCGTGGCGGTGGATCCCGCGCGCGGCGCCATCGTGCAGTCCTATGCCGACCTGCCGGCGCAGGCACGCGAGCAGCTGCGCACGCTCGGCTACGACACCGGCCAGATGACGGTGGACCTCTACGAGGCGCCCGCCGTCGCGCAGAGCTGGTTCGTGCTGGAGCGCATCCGCCAGATCGCGCACGAGCATGGTGCACGGATGCAGGACGCGATCAAGCTGGTGCAGTACTTCCGCGACCTGCGCCACTACCCTTTCTACAACCGCGTGCGCACGCTGTTCTACGGCGACGCGCCGCCCGCCAGCACGGTCGTGGAGGTGGCACGCTTCATGCCTTCCGACCTGGCACTGATCGAGGTGGAGGCCACCATCCACCTGCAGTAGCCCAGCGCAGAGTAGAAGCAGGCAGCGGCACGCCGCGGGTCATTGCTCTGGTCCTTTTCCATCGTTCGCATTTGGAGAAAGTCCATGAAACCTGCACTCGCCGCCTTCGCCCTCGCCGCCTTCGCGTCCCTCGCCCAGGCGCAGGACAAGGTCACCTTCCTCACCTCCTGGTATGCCCAGGCCGAACACGGCGGCTACTACCAGGCCGTTGCCACCGGCATCTACAAGAAGCACGGGCTGGACGTCACCATCAAGATGGGCGGCCCGCAGGTCAACGCGGTGCAGCTGCTCGCCGCCGGCCAGGCCGACTTCATGATGGGCAAGGACTTCCAGACGCTCAACGGCCTGCAGTCCGGCGTGCCCATGGTCACCGTCGCCGCGGTGTTCCAGAAGGAGCCGCAAGGCATGGTGACGCATCCCGACGTCAACAGCCTCGCCGACCTGAAGGGCAAGACCATCCTGCTGGCCACCAGCGGCCGCACCTCCTGGTTCCCTTGGCTGAAGGCCAAGTACGGCCTCAGCGATGAACAGGCGCGGCCCTACACCTTCAACATGCAGCCCTTCTTCGCCGACAGGAACACGGTGCAACAGGGCTATCCCGGCTCCGAGCCCTTCACCGCGCAGCAGGCCGGCCAGAAGGTCAAGTTCTTCCTCTTCGCCGACGACGGCTACCCGCCCTACGGCAACACCATCGTCACGCTGCAGAAGATGGTGAAGGACAAGCCGGACCTGGTGCAGCGCTTCGTGCGCGCCACGCTGGAAGGCTGGAAGAGCTACCTGCAGGATCCCGCGCCGGGCAACGCCCTGATCCGCAAGGACAACCCGCGCATGGACGACGCCACGCTCGCCTATGGCGTCCAGGTGATGAAGGACATGAAGTTCCTGGACGGCGGCGACGCGGCCACGCAGGGCGTGGGCATCATGACCGACGCGCGCTGGCAGCAGACCTACGACCTGATGGTCGCCAGCGAGCTGCTCAAGCCCATGCCGAACTGGAAGGACGCCTACACCCTCCAGTTCGTCAGGAACCTCAAGCCCTGACGGCCTGCACGGGAGATCCCCATGCTCGTCACCCGTCAGCCGGTGTTGCGGCGCTTCTGGTACGCCGTGATGCCGATGGAGAAACTCGCCGCCGGCCCGCAGCCCTTCACTTTGCTCGGTGAAGACATCGTGCTGTGGAAGACCGCCGACGGCACGCCCGCCGCCGTGCGCGATCGCTGCTGCCACCGCACCGCAAAGCTCTCGAAAGGCTTCGTGGAGAGCGGCAACCTCGCCTGCGGCTACCACGGCTGGCAGTACGACTACAGCGGCGCCTGCGTCAAGATTCCGCAGCAGCCCGACGTGATGATCCCCGTCGGCGCCCGCGTGCCGGCCTACCACTGCGCCGAGCGCTTCGGCTACGCCTGGGTCGCCCTGGACGATCCGCTGGTGCCGTTGCTGGACGCGGAGGAGGAAGCCCTGGGCCACCGCCGCATCCACCAGTTCGACGAGACCTGGCATACGGGTGCGCTGCGCCTGATGGAGAACTCCTTCGACACGGCGCACTTCGCCTTCGTGCACAAGGGCACCTTCGGACAGGGCGACAAGCCCAGGCCCCAGCACTTCTCGCTGGACGAGACCGGCTACGGTTTCGAGGCCCGCGTGGTGCTGGAGATCAACAACCCGCCCGATTCGCACCGCATCACCGGCACCACGGACCCGGTGACCACGCGCACCTTCTCGAACCAGTGGCACCTGCCCTTCCTGCGCAAGCTGGGGCTGGCCTATCCGAGCGGCGTGCGGCACACGATCTACACCTGCGCCACCCCGATCGACGACGGCCGCATCCAGGTGATCCAGTGGCTGTACCGCAACGACACGGAAGAAGACTGCCCCGCGGCCCTGCTCAATGACTGGGACACGCGTGTGGTGCTGGAGGACAAGTTCATCCTCGACGGCGGCGTGGACCCCGATGCGCCGGTGGACGTGTCCCGCCGCGACGAAGCCGGCATGGCGTCCGACCGCCCCGGCATGCTGATGCGCAAGCGCCTGCTGGCGCTGCTGCGCGAACACGGAGAAACCGAAGTGCACGGCTGGCCCCAGGCCCAGCCCGTGCGGGAGACCACCCCATGCTGACCACCCGCCAACAAGTGCTGCGACGCTTCTGGTACGCGCTGATGCCGATGTCCTTCCTGGACGACGGCCCCAAACCCTTCCGCCTCATGGGCGAGGACATCGTGCTCTGGAAGCAGGCCGACGGCACGCCCGCGGCGGTGCGCGACCGCTGCTGCCACCGCACCGCGAAGCTCTCGCGCGGCTTCGTGGAGAACGGCAACCTCGTGTGCGGCTACCACGGCTGGCAATACGACTGCACCGGCGCCTGCGTGAAGATCCCGCAGCAGCCGGACCTGGCCATCCCCGCCAACGCGAAGGTACCCGGCTACCGCGCGCAGGAGAAGTACGGCTACGTGTGGGTGGCGCTGGAGGATCCGCTGCGTCCCATCCCGCACTTCCCGGAGGACGGCCAGCCCGGCTACCGCCGCATCTTCCAGTTCTACGAGGAGTGGAAGACCAGTCCGCTGCGCATGATGGAGAACTCCTTCGACAACTCGCACTTCTCCTTCGTGCACAAGGCCAACTTCGGGATGATCGACAACCCCAAGCCCGCGCCCTACACCTTCACGGAGACGGACTACGGCTTCGAGGCCGAGACCCTGGTGCCGATCAGGAACCCGCCGCAAAGCCACCGCGTCACCGGTACCGACGAGCCCATCACGCACCGGCACCTGGTCAACCGCTACTACCTGCCCTTTGCGCGCCGCTTCGGCTGCAACTATCCCGCCAGCGGAATCGACCACATCATCTACAACTGCGCGACCCCGATCGACGACGACCGCATGATGCTGGTGCAGTGGCTGTACCGCAACGACAGCGAGGAAGCCTGCAGCACGCAGGAGCTCGTCGACTGGGACAAGGCCATCACCATCGAGGACCGCGAAATCCTCGAAGCCACCGATCCCGACGCCTGCGTGGACACCACGCGCCGCGCCGAATTCCACATGTCCTCCGACAAGCCCGGCCTGGTGATCCGCCGCCAGCTGCTGGACCTGCTGCGCGCGCACGGGGAGGAGGAGATCCACCGCGGCAACGTCGACAAGGTCATCCCGCTGAAGAAGGTTCCCGCATGAGTTCGCTCCTCGTTCGCAACGCCACCGCCATCCTCACGGGCCTGCCCGGCGACGCCGCCCGCGCCGCCGGCAGCGACCTGCGCGTGCGCGACGGCCGCATCGCCGCCATCGGCACGCTGCAGCCCGAACCCGGCGAGCGGCAGATCGACGCGAGTGGCTGCGTGATCTACCCGTCCTGGGTGAACACGCACCACCACCTGTTCCAGTCGCTCCTCAAGGGCGACCGCATGGGCCTGAACGCCACGCTCACGCCGTGGCTGGGCGCGACGCCGCAGCGGCTGCGCCCGCTGATGACGGAGAACGACTTCCGCATCGCCGCGCGGATCGGCCTGCTGGAGCTGGCGCTCTCCGGCTGCGGCACGGTGGCGGACCACAACTACCACTACTTCCCGGACATGCCTTACGACGGGTCGGCGATCCTGTTCGAGGAGGCGCGCAAGCTCGGATTGCGCTTCGTGCTGTGCCGCGGCGGCGGCACGATCTCGCGCGCGCCCGCGGGCACCGAACTGCCGGCGGCCGCGCGGCCCGAAACGCTGGATGGCTTCCTGGCCGACATGCGGCGGCTGGCCCGCGAGTTCCACGATCCGGCGCCGGACGCGATGCAGCGCGTCGTCATGGCGCCCACCACGCCGCCGCACTCCATGCAGCCGGAGGAGATGCGCGAGACCGCGCGCGTGGCGCGCGAACTGGGCCTGAAGCTGCACTCGCACCTGTCCGAAACCGTGCACTACCAGGACGTGGTGCACGAGCGGCACGGCATGAAGCCGGTGGAGTTCTGCGAATCCATCGGCTGGCTGGGCGACGACGTCTGGTTCGCGCACCTGGTGAAGCTGGATGCCGACGAGATCGCCCTGCTCGGCCGCACCCGCACGGGCATCGCCCACTGCCCGCAGAGCAACGGGCGGCTGGGCAGCGGCATCGCGCCGGTACGCGCGCTCGAGGCCGCCGGGGCGAAGATCTCCATCGGTGTCGACGGAGCCGCGTCCAACGAGGCCGCCGACATGATCAGCGAGACGCACGCCGCCTGGCTGATGGCCCGCGCGCGTGCCGGCCACGAGGCGACACCGCATTTCCGCGGTGGCCACGGCGAGCACGACGCGGCCTCCACCACCATCGAGGACGTGGTGCGCTGGGGCAGCGCCGGCGGCGCGCAGGTGCTGGGCCTCGACGCCGTGGGCACGCTGGCCCCGGGCATGGCGGCCGACTTCTCCATCTACGGCCTCGACCGCGACCCGCGCTACTTCGGCCTGCACGACCCGGCGATCGGCCCGGTTGCCGCCGGCGGCACGGCGGACCTGCGCTACCTGTTCGTCGGCGGCAGGGAAGTCGTGCGCGACGGCCGGGTTCCGCACCTGGACGTCCTGGAACTGGGCCGCCAGGCCGCCACTGTGGTGCAAGGCCTGCTGGCGCGCGTCTGAGCTGCCGCGCGGGAACGCCCCGCGCGCGCGGCACGACTACACGCGGCTTCGCCGCCGCCCTACAGCTGGGCCGTGCGGGAGCGCCCCGCGCCGCGGACTGCGCCCTTAGACTCAGGCGCAGCGTGGCGCCCCACCGGCGCCGGCGAGGGAGAAAACGAAGATGCCCCATGGCGCCCTGGTGTGGGAGCTGACGATCGCGCTGGTGGTCGGGCTCCTGCTGTTCGACTACTTCTTCCACATCCGCGTCGCCCACGTCCCGTCGATCGGCGAGGCCGCGCGCTGGTCGGCCGCGTACGTGGGCGTCGCCATCCTCTTCGGCGGCGCGGTCTGGTACTGGGGCGGCACCGAGATGGGCATCCAGTATTTCGCGGGTTACCTCACCGAGAAGGCCCTGTCGGTCGACAACGTCTTCGTCTTCCTGGTGATCATGAACGCCTTCCGCGTGCCGCGGGAGGACCAGCAGAAGGCGCTGCTGATCGGCATCGTGATCGCGCTGATCGCGCGCTCGCTCTTCATCTGGATCGGCGCGACGCTGATCGACCGCTTCGCCTGGGTGTTCTACATCTTCGGGCTCATCCTGCTGGTCACGGCCGGCCACATGCTGCTGCCGGAGGACAAGCGCCACGACGACGGCGAGGGTTTCGTCCTGCGGCTGACGCGCAAGCTCATCCCCACCACGCCGCACTACGACGGCGACAAGCTCTTCACCATGCACGAGGGCCACCGGCGCATGACGCCCATGGTGCTGGTGATCGTGGCGCTGGGCCTCACCGACATCCTGTTCGCGCTGGATTCGATCCCGGCCATCTTCGGCATCACGCAGGACACCTTCATCGTCTTCACCGCCACGGCCTTCTCGCTGCTGGGCCTGCGGCAGCTGTTCTTCCTGATCGAGGGACTGCTGGAACGCCTGATCTACCTCTCGTACGGCCTGGCCGCCATCCTGGCGTTCATCGGCATCAAGCTGGTGCTGCACGCCCTGCACGAGAACAACGTGCCCATCATCAACGACGGCGCGCCGGTGCCGGTGGTGGAGATCAGCACGCTGCAGTCGCTGGTGGTGATCGTCGGCATCCTGGTCGTCACCGTGTTCTTTTCCCTGCACAGCCCCAACGGCAAGGCGCGCGTGGCGATCAGCCGGCTGCGCCGCCGGCTCGCCGCCTACCTGGCGCTGGAGCCCGACACGCCGCCCGAGCAGAAGCAGGCCCTCTTCGCCGGCCTGCTGGACGCCGAGGCGCAGGTGCGCGCGCTGCCCGAGGCCGTGCGCGAGCGCATGGCGGAGAGGCAAAGCGTGCGCGAGATGCTGGCCGAAGCGCATGCGCGCCAGCAGAAGGCCAACGAAACCACACCACCGCTATGAGCCCGTCCCCGCAGCCCCCACGCCTCCAGCCCGCCGGCCAGCCCGGCAAGCCCATGCCGCCCGCGATGCCGCCGCGCAAGTACTGGCTGTTCTTCGTGGCGGTGCTGCTGATCAACTACCTGGTCACGCACTTCTTCTTCCCGGCCGCGGACGCGCCGATCACCGTGCCCTACACCGTCTTCCGCGAGGAGGCCGGCAAGGGCAACGTGTCGGCCATCTACAGCCAGGGCACGGGCATCGAAGGCCGCTTCAAGTCGCCCGTGACGTGGCCCGCGCCGGAGCCCGCGCAGCAGGGCGGACAGGCACAGCAGCCCCCGGCGCCCCGCACGGGCGGCACCCTGCCCAACCGGCCCGAGCCGCGCACCGCCGACACCTTCACCACCGAGCTGCCGGCCTTCTTCGACCCCGACCTGGAATCCTTCCTGATCGCCAACGGCGTGGAGATCAGCGCGGTGCCCATCCGCCAGGGCAGCGGCTGGGCGACGCTGCTGTACGGCTTCGGGCCCGCCATCCTGATCATCGCGTTCTACGTCTGGCTCTATCGGCGTGCCGCGCGGCAAGCGGGCGGGATGGGCGGCATGGGAGGCATGTTCGGCATCGGCAAGAGCAAGGCCAAGCGCTACGACGCCGATCCGGCCAACCGCGTGACCTTCGACGACGTGGCCGGCATCGACGAGGCCGAGGCGGAGCTGGTGGAGATCGTCGACTTCCTCAAGTCGCCCGGGAAATACACGCGTCTGGGCGGCACCTCGCCCAAGGGCGTGCTGCTGGTGGGTTCGCCCGGCACCGGCAAGACCCTGCTGGCCAAAGCGGTGGCGGGCGAAGCGGGCGTCCCCTTCTTCTCCATGAGCGCGGCGGAGTTCGTGGAGATGATCGTGGGCGTGGGCGCGGCACGCGTGCGCGACCTCTTCAAGCAGGCGCGCGAGCATGCGCCGGCCATCATCTTCATCGACGAGATCGACGCGATCGGCCGCGCGCGCGGGCAGATGGCCATCGGCGGCTCCAGCGAGCAGGAGCAGACGCTGCAGCAGATCCTGACCGAGATGGACGGCTTCAGCGGCCGCGAGGGCATCATCGTGCTGGCCGCCACCAACCAGCCCGATGTGCTGGACCGCGCCCTGCTGCGCCCCGGCCGCTTCGACCGCCGCGTGGTGGTGAACCTGCCGGACAAGGTGGGCCGCGAGGCCATCCTGCGCGTGCACACGCGCAAGGTGCCGCTGGCGGGCGACGTGCACCTGGAGGAACTGGCGCAGTCCACGCCGGGCTTCTCCGGCGCGGACCTCAAGAACCTGGTGAACGAGGCGGCGCTGCTGGCCGCGCGCCGCAACGTGGATGCGGTGACGCAGAAGGACTTCCTCGATTCGCTGGAGAAGATCGTGCTGGGCCCGGAGCGCCCGCTTCTGCTGGGCCCCGACGACCGCGAGCGCATCGCGTACCACGAGAGCGGCCACGCGATCCTGGGCCTGGTGGTCGCGGGCGCGGACCCGGTGCACCGCGTGAGCATCGTGCCACGCGGCATGGCGCTGGGCGTGACCTACCAGCGCCCCCAGTCGGACCGCTACAACTATCCCGAGGCCTACCTGCGCGCGCGCATCATCGGCATGCTGGGCGGCCGCGCGGCGGAAGAAGTGGTGTACGGCACCAAGACCACCGGGGCGGAGAACGACATCGAGCAGGCCACCAACCTGGCGCGCAACATGGTGACGCGCTGGGGCATGAGCGAAGCGGTCGGCATGGTGCAGCTCGCGCCGCCGCACAACGCCTACCTGGGCGGTCCGTCCGCCTTCATGGGCGAGAAGCCTTTCAGCGACGAAACGGCGAGCCTGATCGACTCGGAAGTGCAGCGCATCATCAAGGAATGCCACGACGAGGCGATGCGCCTGCTGCGCGAGCACCGCGCGTCGCTGGATGCGCTGGTGAAAGCGCTGCTGGCGCAGGAAACGCTGTCGGAGCAGGAAATTCTGGACGTGACCGGATTGCCGCCGGCGCCGCAGTTGCACAGCCGCCCGCTGCTAACGACCTGACCCTGTCTTCCTCCCTCTCCCTCTGGGAGAGGGTCGGGGTGAGGGCAAGCGACGTTCGACCAGCGCACATCGCTCGCTCGCGAACGCCCCCTGCCCCCACCCCAACCCTCCCCCAAAGGGGGAGGGAGTCTTTCCTCCTACGCCTGCGCGTACGCCTCCACGAACTCCCCCTTCGGCGGGATCGGCTTGATCACGTCGATCAGCACGCCGTCCGGCGCCTGCACGATGAAGTGCCGTTGCCCGAAGTCCTCGTCGCGCAGCGACAGTCGCATGGGCAGGCCGGCGGCGCAGAGGCGCTCGTATTCGGCATCCACGTCGTCGCACTCGAAGTTGAGGAGCAGTCCGCCCGCGGGATGGCCGCGGCCGGACTCCGGGATGGTGGCGTGCCCGGCGTCGAGGATGGCCAGGCTCACCGCGGCGCCGGCCTCGCGCGACTGCAGGTGCACGTACCAGTCGGTGGTGAACAGGGCCTCGAAGCCGAAGTGCCGCTGGTAGAAGGCCGCGGTGGCGGGGACGTCGCGCGTCATCAGGACGGGGTAGTAGCTGGTGATGTTCATGGTGGGTTCCGGATGGATCAAACATACAGGCTGTATGTTTGTCGGAGTTTACATACAATCTGCATGTATGCAAGCACGCCGAAGCAACCCCGAGCGCAGCGAGGCCACCCGCACCGCCCTGCTGGACGCCGCCCGCCAGCTCTTCGTGGAGGGCGGCTACGCCGGCACCTCCACGCCGGCCGTGTGCGAGGCGGCGGGCATCACCCGCGGCGCGCTGTACCACCACTTCGTGGACAAGCGCGACCTCTTCCATGCCGTGGTGGCACGCGAATCCGCGGCCGTCGCGGCCGAGATCGAGGAAGCCACGAGCGACGCGGACATGTCGCCCGGCGAGGCGCTGCTGGTGGGCGGCGACGCCTACCTCTCGGCCATGGCGGTGGAGGGCCGCACGCGCCTGCTGCTCATCGAAGGCCCGGCCGTGCTGGGACGCGAAGCGCTCGAGGAACTGGATGCCGTGAATGCCGAAGCGAGCCTGCGCGCCGGCCTGCAGCAGGCGGGCGTGAAGGGCGTGGACCTCGACGTGCTGACCGCCTGCCTCTCCGCCGCCTTCGACCGCGCGGCCCTGGACCTGCAGCAGGGACGCAAGCCGGCGGCGGTGCGCCAGACGCTGCGCTGGCTGCTCGCGCGCGTGGCACCGGCGACGACGGAGGCCGCGCCCGCGAAGCTCAGGAAGCCGAAGCGGGCGTGACCTGCACGCGCGCCCGGTACTGCGGCAGCGACGGCGGCATGCGCAAGTGATTCGCCGGAACCAGGTCCACCAGGCGCAGGTGATAAGGCCCGGCGTTCGCCTCGCCCGGCAGGTGCATCGCCGGCGGCGACGGCGTGCCGAGCAGCACGATGTGCGGCGACGCGCCCTCCCGCCGCACCTGCACGGCCACGGTGGCGTGACCCTCCCAGGCGCAACGCACATCGGATGGGCAACGCCGGTCCTGCACGGCCACGATCTGCAGGCTCAGCGGTTCACGCCCCACCTGCACCGGCGACGCGGCGGACACCGTGACGGTTTCGTCGAGTGCGCCGGACGGCCGCGTGGCGCAGCCCGCCAGCAAAGCGCAAGCAATGAGCGCGGGAAGAACGGCGCGCGACGCCCGGAGCATGCCGCCGCCGCTCATTTCTTCGGTTTGGGAAGATCCTCCGGCCGCGTGAAAGGCCGGCGGGGAAGGCCGGCCTTGCGCTGCTCGTCGCGGACGATGTGCTTGAAGAGGTCCTTCGAACCTTCGCCGGAGCGCTCCCCCGGCAGGATGGACTCGGGGCCACCCTCCGGCTCGGCCGGCTTCCTGGGATCGTGGATGGCGTTCATGGGCGTTCCTCGTGGAAGATCATCATCCATCCGATGGCCGGGCTTGGCAAGGGTGCCGCGAAGGGCGATGCGTAAGGCTTCGGCGGAAGGCGGCGTCAGCGGCGTGCTGCCCCTGCGCGTCGCGTGTTCCAGGATCTGGAACTACGCCCTGCGCGGCTCGTAACGCATCGCAACCGCGCCGGACGCGTATTCCAGCCGGCCCACCGGAACCAGGTCGAGCGGCTTGGACAGGCCTTCGAGCAGGCGCGGCCCGTGGCCGGCGATGCGCGGATGCACCACGAACTCGTATTCGTCGATCAGGCCCAGCTCCGCCAGCGCGAGGGGCAACTGCACGCCACCCGTGAGGATGCCGCGTCCGGGCTGCGCCTTCAGGCGGCGGACGAAGCCCTCCAGGTGGCCGCGCACGAGTTCGGCGTTCCAGTCGACGTGCTGCAGCGTGCCGGACACCACGTACTTCTTCTTCGCGTCGATCACGCGCGCGAAGGGCAGCGCCCACGCGGGCATCCAGTCGGGCCGCACGCCGGTGCGCGCCGGCTCGCGCCACGCGGATTCCATCATCCCGTAGACCACGCGCCCGAACAGGAGCGTGTCGGCGCGCTCCAGGGTTTCGGCGGCGCGGCGATGCAGTTCCTCATCGGGGATCACGGCGAGGTGGTCGCAGCAGCCATCGAGGGTGACGTTGATGGAGTAGCGGAGGGGTTGCATGTTCTCGAGGCCTCAGTCGGAGGATCGCGAGGCGTACGCCTCGCGCACATGCTGCGAAATGTACGTCGACAGCCCGCGCCCGGCCAGCGCAAGCGCCTTCATGTTCTCGACATGGCCGGCGCCGGGCTTGGCGTGCGTGTACCGGTAGGTCTCGCCGTTGCGGAAGCGCACGTCGATGAAATCCGCGCCAATGCCGTAGGCGACGACACCCGACTTCCCGCTGAGATTGGCGTACCTGCGCAACATGCCTCCTGGGTGCAGGGGAGCAGTCTGGCTCTCAGGATGGGCGGGCGGCGTCGGCTGACCGGCGAAATCCGTGTCAGGGTGAAGACGCTGGCTTAGCGCCCAGGAGGCGCTCCAGTCAGAAGAAGCCCGCAACAGACGCGACCGACAGCCGTCAAGCTGGGTTCGGTCTGAGCTCCTCGTAGCCCTGCCGCGCCAGGCTCCAGGCCAGCCACTTCCGTCCGTACCTTCCCGAGACGAACATGAATGCGACCGAAAAGCCAAGGCCGAGGACTGCCCAACCGGGTCCTTGGCTGGCCATCACGCTCGCGGGGATCTCGACCAGCATTTCGGCAACGAACAAGAGGATGCCCAGCCAGTGGCCGCGATTGGCGAATGCCCAGAGCGGCCCCAGGAAGAACGCGCCCCAGCTGAAACCGGAAGGGACGATGCGGATCCACCCGTGGGGAGCCTGGAAGCGGCGGGTTTGCATGTGGGCTAGCGTCGGCGTTGACGGACTGCGGTGTCACCGAGCTGGTCGCCAACCTTCATGACGCCTCCTTGCCGCCTGCAGATTCGGCATACGCAATCAATCTTGCCGCAAGCTCCGATGGCCGGCTGAGCGCCAGCAGATGCCCGCCCGGCATCTCGTCCGCCGCGATGCCGAGGCGCTCGGCCGCCACGCGCCGCTGGAATCCGGCCGGGAAGAAGCGGTCGTCCGTGCCCACGAGAACGCGGGTGGGCACCGGGGGCCATGCTTCGAAGGTGCACCGCGAAGCGAACACGGAACCGGACTGGCGCGGCTCACCGCGCGCCCAGGCGCCGTCGATCACCGACTGCGGCACGTCATGGAAGAAGTCGACGAGCGGATCGAAGGGAGCATCGGGCTGGCGGCGCTCGCGAAGGCTCATCTCGCGTCTTGCGTCCGCGTGCCCGGTGTTCCCCCACCACTCACCCGGCGTCTCGCCGGGGTTGGGGATCATCGCGTTCACCAGGACGAGCAGGTCGACGGCGACCTCCTGGCACACGAGGGGCGCGGTGAAGCCGCCGAGGGATTGCGCGACGACGGCGACGCGGTCATGCGTCCGTGCGCGGAGCGCGCGGACGACGGTGTCGGCGTACTCTGCGAGACCGGCACTATCGTCGGCTGCAGGGAGGTCGACGGGAATCGCCTCATGGCCGTGTTCCCGCAAGATCGGCGCGACGAGGTGCCAGTACCAGGCATCTCCGCCGGCACCTGGCAGGAGCACAAAACCGAAAGGTTGCATGGTGCCTGCCCTTTCATCATCTGAGTCTCGCCAGTATCAACATGCCGGCGGCGTAGAGCACCAGGATCCATGTGGAGGTGAAGGGGCTTTCCAGCGCCTCCGGCTCATGACTGCCGGCAAGCAGGAATCGGGCTCTTGTCCGTCCGATACTCGCGAGGGAACTCAAGCCGATATCGGATCCGGGGCGCATCCATTCGGGTGGGCGGAACGTCCATCGGCAGCACCCAATCCGACCACTCGACCTTGTACTCGCTGGGAGCCGGAACCCGGAAGGACCAGACGGCTCCGGCTCCTTCCTTCCCGTGGAGTTGAACCGTGATCAAGTGGTGCGCATTGGAAGGAGCCTCCCAGAGTGCGAAGAACACCGGGTCCCCCGCTGCCGTCCTGTCCTTGGCAGGATAAGGAATGCCGCCGAGAACGCTCTGGAAGCCGGCGCGCTGCAAGGCAGGATCGACGTGACGATGAAGGGCGACCACTGCGCGCAAGGACGGATCACCGCCTGGCATGCAGGCCTGGAGGCTGACCTTGCGGGTCCTGTGCCAGTCGGAGCCGTCGGGACGCATGTAGGCACAGCCTGCGAGCAGCAGGAGGGCGAGCACTGCTGCCAGGCGTCTTCCACGATGCCAGGCAAGAGAAACAGTCAAGCAAACGGAAATCGGTGCCATTGCATGATCGCCTTGCGAGAGTTGGCCATGTGTACCGCAGGTTGCCATTGAAGGCTTGCATCGGCAAGCGGCTCGAGCCCGGACGATATGCCCAAACTCCTGACGTTGGCGGTCAGGCCCGAATGCTCACGGCTCTCGACCGGCGCAATGCCGCCGCGCGTCTGCGACGACCGATCTACCAATCATCGCGCTCCTCCCCGTACTTTCGTTCCAGCTGCCTTAGATCGCGCCACTCTCTCAGTCGCAGAAGCAGGCCGACGAAAAGCGCAAGGCCAACGACCCCGGCGAACACAAGGAAGGCTACCCAGTTGGACTCCACGAGCCAGTGGGTTCGATAGGTATCCAGCCCGCGATCGGCTTGAACCCTCTCCCAGGCGATGAGTGCCATCCCCAGTAGCGCCATGACGCTCAGCGCGCCGCTCACGCCGATGCCAATGAGCACCAGGAGGGATGGGCGCTGCGCGTCCGAGGCGACCATCTTGTCAGGCATCCGGCTGCGTCAGCTTCCAGGTGCAAAGGAAATCGGGGTCCACCACGTCCTCGTCGCTGTCCTTCAGCGAGTAGGTTCCACGCGGTGCGGGCTCGAAGACCTCGGTCATCGGGGGAAGCGTCTTGATCTCGCCGGCCCGCAGGCCCAGCAGGGACAGGACGATGCCTGAACGTTCATCCGCCGAGACCACCCGGCCATGAAACTGCTCGCGACGCTTGAACTCGCCGCGCTTGTCCTGGACGGTGATGCCCACCAGAACGTACTTGCCAATGAGCTCCCGGGCGAACGCATGGTCAAAGGGCGGACGGCCGTCGTCAAAGTACGCTGGGTGCTGCATCCTGATGCCTAAGGTTGGAGTTGCATGTTCTTGCGGCGGGTTCGCCGCAAGGAGGTATCTGTCGCTCAATCAGAGCGCACGATAGACGGCAGCTCAGAAGCCGATGAAGCCGAGGTGAGCAACGGTTACTCGGACAGACGCAGCCCCTGAACAGTGCCATACGTGGCACCGAGCGCAAGCGCAGTCAGTCGAGGATTTCGAAGACGGTGTTCCATGCCTTCTGCTCAGGGAACGCGCATGAACGGCCCATAGCACTGGTCCAGCGACTCTTCATAGCAGAAGAGAACGGCATTCCCGGTTCTATGCACCTTGAAGAACACGGTCGAAGTTCTCCCACTGTCGTCCTCATTTCCCTGGCCGCAGTCCACCCCGCCATGGTCCTTGACCGTCGTCACGGTGAGCTTCATGAACCCCTTCGAGGTCGGGCCAGCCACGGAATACCGAGTGTCGCTGTGTTCCTCCCCACTCACAACGTAGCGTGTTCCGTCTGGCCGGTATTCGTGCGTCTCCACGCAGCCAGACCTGGGCATCGTCCATGACCACTTTCCCACCAGCATCTGGGCGGCTGCCGATTGCGCGCGCGCCGGGTGGGTGCAAGCCAGCATGAGCACCAAGAGAGCAACTACCAAAGCTCGCATATGAGTCCCTGATTTCCAACGTAGGAGTTGACGGGCACGCGCCGGCAAGGCGCCGCATCGCGCCGAAAGTCAATCACGACAGTACCCCTCTCCGGGTTTGACCACAAGACAATCCTTCTTGTCTGCCAGCCATTTCATGCCTGTATCCGGTCCGGACCCCGCGCGTATGGATTCGCTGACGCCGTCCCTCTCGAAGGAAATGCCGTCGCCGCTCTGAACGCCTTCGAAGGTACGCGCGCCATCAAGATTCCGCACAGTGATCCGGTACTTCCCACCACTCCCTTCGACCTCGAGAAAGGTGCCCTCCGGCCCCAGCCACTTTCCCGCCCAGCGATCGGTAGGATCGACGGTCGATGACGCAGGGGCTGGAGCCGTGTCCTGAGGCAACGCTGCCGGTTCGCTTTCCGTTCTCCCACAGGCCGCCAACAGACAGGTGGCGAGCAACGGGAGCAGAAGTTTTGAATGAAGCATGGCTGAATGCTAAGGCGCCTGACGCGAAGGTACCCACCACATTGCGCCAAGGTGCAACGCGTCAGGGTCGACCGACCGTCAGGCCTCGGCGATAGCCGCAATCGACACCTTCAGGCCCGGGATTCGTGCCGGCAGCTTCGCTCCTTGCCGGGCCGGCGGATCGGACGGGAACCAGCGCACCCACTCTTCGTTCATGCCCGCGAAGTCGTCCTCGTCGGCCAGGATCACGGTGGCGCTGACGATCTTGTCCATGCTGCTGCCGGCCTCCGCCAGGATGGCTGCGATATTGGCCAGGCACTGCCGGGTCTGCTCCTGGATCGTCTCGCCGGCAAACTGGCCGGTCTTGGGGTCCGTCGGAGCGGTACCCGAGACGAAGACCAGGCCGGCGGCTTTCACCGCCTGGCTGTATGTCGGAGGCGGCTTCGGGGCGTTCGGGGTGGAGACGATGTTGCGGGCCATGTCGGTGTCCTTGGGAGGAGCGGTAGAGCGCGGAGGCCCTGAGGCTTAACGTCGAGGTGACCGAAGCGTGCGGCAAGGGGCCGCAAGGCACAGGATATCCACGGCGGGCCGACCACCCAGCTGAACCGCCTTGAGCTTGAACTCCAGGCTGTACTGCTTGACTTTAGCTGGCCCGAATCCCTTTGTCATTGACTCTCTCTCCGTTAGGTATGAGTGTCAACAAAAGCGGGGCAAGCTCCGTGTCCGAGTCGACCGACCTGTTAGACCGCTTGCACATTTGAGAGCACCTTTTGATGCTGGGGGTCACGCTGGGCCTTCGAAAGGGACGCTGCCGCGCGGAACTTCAAGTATGAGCGGTACCCGCCGCTCATAATGTGCTGCGTCACAGAAACTGAGCCCGAAGTTCCGAGGTATGCGCGGTAAACAACGAACTGTTGATCCCGCACGGCAGGACGGGGACCGACGTCTACCTCCTTAAACTTGGACAAGGCGGCTTCGACGGCTTTGCGCGCGAGCCCCAGCGGGACGTCCTCCGGCAAGGAAAACAGGGCAATGTAGGACTTCGGAAAGAAGCTGCAAAGCTGCCGGCCTAAGGGGCAGTCGACGTCACAGTTCTCAAGAATCAACGAGAGGCGGTCCTCTCCTTCGTGAACGAAGAAGCTCAATTCACCGATCCGCGCCGCGAGCTCGGACGCGTCGAACGGGAAAACACGCCCCGCCGAGGGCTTGGAGATGCGATCGTGATGCACGCCTAGCGGTCTAACGTAGAGGTGACCGGCACCAAGCGGCAAGGCGCCGCGAGGTGCAGGATATCCAACGGCGCCTCGCGGCGCCTTGCCGCAACGTGTCCGAGTCGACC
>JAEZEB010000349.1 GCA_023438115.1 Pseudomonadota bacterium
GGGTGCCTGGTCACCTACAACGTGCGCGATGAGCGGATCGTCAGCGTCGACGGCCGCGACGGGCCGGCCAACCATGGGCGGCTGTGCGTGAAGGGCCGCTTCGGCTTCGACTACGTGCACCACGAGCAGCGGCTCACGAAGCCGCTCGTGCGCAAGCCGGGCGTGCCCAAGGACCCGCGGCAGGTGCCCGATCCCGCCAACTGGAAGGCGGTGTTCCGCGAAGCCAGCTGGGACGAGGCGCTCGACCTCGCGGCCGGCAAGCTGCGCGCGCTGCGCGACGCCCACGGGCCCAAGGCCCTGGCCGGGTTCGGTTCCGCCAAGGGCAGCAACGAGGAGGCCTACCTGTTCCAGAAGCTGGTGCGCACCGGCTTTCGCAGCAACAACGTCGACCACTGCACGCGCCTGTGCCACGCCTCCTCGGTGGCGGCGCTGCTGGAAGGCATCGGTTCCGGCGCGGTGTCCAACCCGGTGATGGACGTGACGCAGGCCGAGGTGATCGTCATCATCGGCTCGAACCCCACGGTCAACCACCCGGTCGCCGCGACCTGGATGAAGAATGCGGCGAAGAACGGCGCGAAGCTGGTCGTGATGGACCCGCGCCAGTCGGACCTCACGCGCCTGGCCTGGCGGCACCTGCAGTTCAAGCCGGCCAGCGACGTGGCGATGCTCAACGCGCTGATGCACGTGATCGTGCACGAGGGCCTGGTGGACCAGTCCTTCATCGACAGCCGCACCATCGGCTTCGAGGAGCTGAAGAAGAACCTGCTGGGCTACAGCCCCGAGGAGATGGAATCCGTCTGCGGCATCCCCGCGGAGACGCTGAAGGAAGTCGCGCGCGCCTTCGCGACCTCGAAGGGCTCCATGATCCTGTGGGGCATGGGCGTGTCGCAGCACGTGCACGGCACCGACAACGCGCGCTGCCTCATCGCGCTGTCGCTGCTCACCGGCCAGATCGGCCGTCCCGGCACCGGGCTGCATCCGCTGCGCGGGCAGAACAACGTGCAGGGTGCTTCCGACGCCGGCCTGATCCCGATGATGTTCCCCGACTACCAGAAGGTCGTGGAGCCGGCGGTGCGCGCCAGGTTCGAGCAGCACTGGAAGCTGCAGCCCGGCACGCTGGACGACAAGCCCGGCCTGACGGTGGTGGAGGTGATGCACGCCATCGGCGAAGGCAAGGTCAAGGGCATGTACATCATGGGCGAGAACCCGGCGATGTCCGACCCCGACGCCAACCACGCGCGCGAGATGCTGGCGGCGCTGGACCACCTCGTGGTGCAGGACATCTTCCTCACGGAGACCGCCGCCCTCGCGGACGTGGTGCTGCCCGCCAGCGCCTTCGCCGAGAAGACCGGCACCTTCACCAACACCGACCGCCTGGTGCAGCTGGGCCGGCAGGCGATAGCCCCGCCTGGCGACGCGCGCCAGGACCTGTGGATCATCCAGGAGATGGCCCGCCGCATCGGCCTGGACTGGAACTACAAGCATGTCTCCGAGGTGTTCGACGAGATGCGGCACACCATGCCCAGCATCGGCGGCATCACCTGGGAGCGGCTGGAGCGCGAGGACGCCGTCACCTATCCCTGCCTGGCCGAGGGCGACCCGGGCCAGAGCGTGGTGTTCGTCGAGGACTTCCCGCGCGAAGGCGGCAAGGCGCGCTTCGTGCCGGCCGACATCGTGCCGGCGGCGGAACGGCCCGACGCCGAGTACCCCTGGGTGCTGATCACGGGCCGCCAGCTCGAACACTGGCACACCGGCAGCATGACGCGGCGCGCGACGATCCTGGACGCGATCGAGCCCGATCCGGTGGCGCTGGTGCATCCGCTCGACCTGGAAGCGCTGGGCGCCAAGCCGGGCGAGCTCATCACGATCGAGTCGCGCCGCGGCAAGGTGAGCCTCTACGGCCGCGCCGACGAGACCTCGCCGCGCGGCGCGGTGTTCGTGCCCTTCTGCTACTACGAGGCCGCGGTCAACCGCGTGACGAACGACGCCCTCGACCCGGTGGCGAAGATCCCCGAGCTGAAGTACTGCGCGATCCGCGTCAGCGCCGGCGGCACGCCGCCGGAGCAGGTGAGCTTCGGTGGGGGGCAGCTGCTGCGCAGGCTGGGCGAACCGGTGCTCTGAGCACAGGCCTTGTCGTCGCGGCCTTGCGCCGCAACCACCGCCTTGTCATTGCGGCCTTGCGCCGCGCCACGGCCTTGTCATTGCGGCCTCGAGCCGCAATCCATGCGGCGCGCGAACCGGCGCCGCGTGGATCCCGGGTCAAGCCCGGGATGACAAGGTGGGTTGGCGATTCAACGGCTGCGCAGCCAAGCCGCGGCGCCCTCGCCCGCCACGCGTCCCGTCGCGAAGCACGCCGTGAGCAGGTAGCCCCCGGTCGGCGCTTCCCAATCCAGCATCTCCCCGGCGCAAAACACGCCGGGCAGATCGCGCAGCATGCCCCGCCCGTCCAGCGCCTCCAGGCGCACGCCGCCGGCGGTGCTGATCGCCTCTTCCACCGGCCGCGGACGCGCGAGCTTCAGCGGCAGTGCCTTCAGCGCGGTCGCCAAGGCCTGCGGGTCGGCCAGCTGCTGCGGCGTGAGCAGTTCATGCAGCAAGGCCATCTTGAGTCCCGCGATGCCCAGCCGGCTCTTCAGGTGCGTCGACAGGCTGCGCGTGCCGCGGCCGCGGGTGGTCTCGGCCAGCACCTGCGCGTCGCTGTGCTGCGGCAGCAGGTCCAGCAGCCACGTCGCTTCCCCCCGAGCCGCGATCTCGCCGCGCAGCGTCGCGGAGAAGGCATACACGAGGCTGCCCTCGACACCGGTGTCCGTCAGCACGAATTCGCCCTGCACGGCTTCCTCGGGCGCCTGCGTTGCCAGGCGCGCGGCCACCGGCTTGACGGGCTGTCCCGCGAAACGCCCGCGCAGGTGATCGCTCCAACCCGCCGCGCCGGCGCGCGTGGGCACGACGTCGAAGCCGCAGTTGGCCGGCTCCAGCGGCGCGACAGGCACGCCGCGCGCCGCCAGCAGCGGTGCCCACGCACCATCGGAACCGAGGCGCGGCCAGCTTGCGCCACCCGGCGCCAGCACCGTGGCATCGGCCGCGTGCGTGATGCGACCCGAGGGCGTCTCGAACACGAGCGCGCCCGTGTCCGCATCCCACCCCGTCCAGCGATGGCGCGTGTGCAGCCGCACGCCCGCGGCGCGCAGCCGGTGCAGCCAGGCGCGCAGCAAGGGCGCGGCCTTCATGTCGGTGGGAAAGACGCGGCCCGAGGTGCCGACGAAAGTCTCGATGCCCAGCTCCTGGGCCCAGCGCCGGACGGCGTCGCCGTCGAAAGCGGAGATCGCGGGTGCGAGGTCCGCCGCGCGGCCGCCGTAGCGCGAGAGAAAAGGCGCGGCGGGTTCGGAATGGGTGAGGTTCAGGCCGCCGCGGCCGGCCAGCAGGAACTTGCGGCCCACGGAAGGCATGGCGTCGAACAGGTCGACCGCCACGCCCTCGCGGGCCAGTACCTCGGCGGCCATCAGGCCGGCCGGTCCGCCGCCGACGACGGCGGCACGCAAGGGGGAAGATGTCACCCGCGGATTATCGCGGCGCGTCCTACGCCGGGCTGCTCCGCCGGCCCACCGCTGCCCCACGCGGCAGTGCCTAGATTCATCCCATGAACCTCGGCAGGAAAGGACATCCCATGCAAACCAGGCTCAGCGGAACCGCCGTCGCCTGCGGACTCGCCGCGCTGCTGGCGCTGGGCGGCTGCGGCGACAGCAGCAGCGACAGCGCGGCGCGGTCCGCCGTCACCAGCGAGGCAGCCACCGGCCCGGCCGAAAACCCGATGCCGCGCGACCAGGCGGCCCTGCGCGCACAGGTGCAGCGCGGCGGCTCGCCCGAGCTCGCCCGCGGCGGTTCCTGAGGGAACCCTCAGGAGCCGGAGCGCCTCGCCATCGCCACCCACCCGGCGGCGGGCAGGTCCCAGCGCGCCTCGATCTGCGCTGCGCGCGTGGCGAGCAGGTCCTCCGACGGCGGTTCGCCGCAGTGCGCGACAACGATCACGTTGCCCGCCGGCGTGGGCGGGAACTGCCATACGGCACGCGGGCGCAATCCTCGCCGCAGCCGCGCTACGCTCTCGCGCAGGTCCAGACCTGCGCCGAACAGATTGGCAGCGAGCGTGCCGTTCTCCCGCAGCGCGTTGCGGCAATCGGCGTAGAAGGCTTCGCTGTCCAGCGCCGGCCGCTGGACCTCGGCGTCATACGCATCCACCTGCAAGACATCGATGCTGTCCCGCACTTCCGGGCGCGCGATGAACTCGCCGGCATCGGCATGCACGATACGCAGCCCGTCGCCATCCGCCGGCAGCAGGAAGTGCTCGCGGCACGCTTCGATCACCCCGGCGTCGATCTCGACGGCCGTCGCCCGCATGCGCAGCACGCGGTGCGCGAAGCGCGTCAGGGATCCCGCGCCCAGGCCCAGCGTCGCGAGGTGCTTGCGCGGCAGCGTGTCCGGGTCGTGGAACAGCAGCCAGGCCGACATGCGCACGGCGTATTCGAGCTCCAGCCGGTCCGGGTCGTCGATGCGCATCGCGCCCTGGCACCAGCCGGTGCCGAAGCGCAGCAGGCGCAGGCCCTCTTCCTCGGTGACGACGATGGCCATCAGCGCGCCGCCGCCAGTTCCGCCAGGACGCGCAGTACCAGCTCCGGCTCCGTCAGCTGCGGGAAGTGCCCGCTGGCGTGCGCGATCACCTGCTCGCCCAGCGGCGACAGCCGCACCAGTTCCTGCTGGTTGGTGCGCTTGGCGGCCACGGCGCCGGGCGACATCAGCCAGCCGCGCGGCGTGAGCCCGCCCGTCACCACGCGCAGGGGAACCGGCGGAAAGGGACCCGCCGCCTCGATCTCGCGCACGGTCTCTTCCACGCACGCGAGCTCCGACGCGAGGTTGGGCCGCAGCAGCACCTGCGGCAGGGTCAGCACCTTGCCGAGCGCGCGTGCCAGCTGGCTCTCGTGCTTGCGCAGCACCTCGTGGTCGGCCGGATGCGTGGCCTCGAGGAACAGCACGCCGGCGGTCTCTTCCGGATAGAGGCGCGCGAAGAGGTTGGCGAACAGGCCGCCGACCGAGTGCCCGACCAGCACGAAGGGGGGCTCCAGCCCCGCATAGCCCACCAGTTCACGCAGCTGCGCGACCACCACCGCGCCGGTCTGGCGCCCGCCGGGCGCATCGCTGCCCTGCATGCCAGGCCGGTTCCAGCCGAACACCTGGCCCAGCGATTCGACCTGCGGATAGAGCGCCTCCCAGCCCTGCAGGCTCATGCCCGCGCCGCTGAAGAGGAGGATCGTGCACGGGCCCTCGCCCGAGAGGATGTAGGCGACGCGGCCGCCGCGCGTCTGCAGCGCGCGCACCGGCGGCAGCACCCCGATGCGGTCCGCGGCCTGCGGCATGCCGGCGCGGGTCAGGCGCCGCCGATGCCGACGATCACCTTGCCGGTCCCTTCGCAGTTCGGGCACGCGGACGCGCCCAGCCGGCCCGTGCCGCCGCATTGCGGGCACACGTTCTCGCCGGTGCTCGGCGTGCCGGGCGGCGCCTCGTCGCCGGGCGCCATCGGCGGCTGGCCGCCCGTGGGTTCGCGCGGCGCCTGCCCCGCGGGCTGGTCGTTGCGTCCTTCGGTGCCGCGCACGGCGAGGTCCAGCGATGCGCCGGGATCCTCCTCGCCGGCCACGGATTGCGCAAGGTCGATGGGGTCGCCCGGTCGCGCGGGCGCGTCGTTCTGCCTGACCGCCATGGGATACCTCCGTTGTCCGGTCCATCCTAGGCTCGGCCGCCACGGGCCCGCGTAGGACGAGGGCTAGCGACCCTTCCACACCGGGGGACGCTTCTCCACGAAGGCCTGCACGCCCTCGCGGAAATCCTCGCTGCCGTAGGCGCGGCGCACGAGGTCTTCCGCCTCGGGCAGGCTGTGCTTGAGCAGGCGGTTGAGCGCTTCCTTGCTCACCTGCTGGGTCACGGGCGCCAGCGAGGCGAGCCTGGTGCACAGCGCCTGCGCGGCGGCCTCGAGCCCGTCATCGGGCACGATGTCCAGCACGTAGCCGCAGGCCTTCGCTTCCTCGGCGGCGATGAGGTCCGCCAGCATCAGCATGCGCTGCACGCGCGAGCGCCCGAAGCAGGCCACCAGCGCCGCCACGTTGCCCATGGCCAGGCAATTGCCCAGCGTGCGCGCGATCGGAACGCCGAAGCGGCTGGACGGCGTGCACAGCCGGAAGTCGCAGGTGCTCGCGATGGCGAGGCCTCCGCCTATGCACCAGCCCTGCACCACCGCCACGGTGGGCATGGGCAGCGAGGCGAGCAGCTGCATGGTGGAACTGATGCGGTGCTCGTAGTCCACGCCGTCCTTGGCGGTCTGGAACTCGAGGAACTGCGCGATGTCGGTGCCGGCGACGAAGGCCTCGCCGCCCGCGCCCTGGAAGCGCACCACGCGCACCGAGGCGTCCGCGCGCAGTTCCTCGCAGATCGCGCGCAGGCGCTGGTACATGCCCCAGGTGAGCGCGTTGCGCGCCGCGGGGCGGTCGAAGGTGACGGAGGCGATGCCTCCGGTGAGCTCGAGGTGGACGGTTCCTTCGGTCATGGGAGCGATTGTCGGTGGGATGTCGGGGTTCGGGCTTCGCCGCTCACCCCGACCTACGAGGACCCGTGGATTCGTAGGTCGGGGTG
>JAEZEB010000082.1 GCA_023438115.1 Pseudomonadota bacterium
CCCGTGCCGGGCGCGATCGCCAATCCCGAGATGGAGAAGGCCGGACAGAACGCGGCGCACGCCTGGCTGCTGCTGCTCGATCGCAAGGACTGGGGCACCGCCTGGGATGCGTCCAGCACCGCGTTCCGCCAGACCGTGCCGCTCGGCACCTGGATGGACAACATCCCCAAGCTGCGCGACCCCCTCGGCAACTTCATGGAGCGCCGCCCCGCCGAAGTGGTCTACAAGAAATCGCTGCCCGGGCGCCCGGACGGCGACTACGTGACGGCCATCTTCCTCAGCCGCTTCGACAAGAAGCCCGATGCCGTGGAAACCGTGACCACCGTGCGCGAGGCCGACGGCCGCTGGCGCGTGATGGGCTACACGGCGCGCTGACCGCGCAGCACCCCGCCAGGCAACGCCCGCCCTCCCCGCGCCACCTGCATGCGCAAGGTGGGCAGCTGGCGGTCCGCCCAGGAACGCAGCGCGGGATCCTGCGCGTCGCGCGCCACCTTCTCGTGGTTCGCGATGTCGGCCTGGCCCGTGCGCAGCACCACCTCGTCGACATAGAGGCGGTCGAACTTCGCGCCCTGCAGGCGTGACAGCTGCTTGAGCAACCGGGCGTGCTTCGGATCCACGAGCGGCCAGGCCATGCCGCGCGCATGCAGCAGGCGCACCAGCTGCGGCTGCACTTCCTGCTGGCGCTCGAGCAGCACGCGGGCGAGTTCCTGCACCGCGGGACTGCTGGAACGTGCGGCGGCCAGGCGCGAAGCATCGGCCTGGAACGCCAGGTTGCCGGCGCTGATCCGCAGGAAGTGCCGCTCCATCCGCTGCACCGGCGGCAGCGGCCGTGCCTGGGCCGCGGCGCCCGGCGCATAGGCGGGCGGGGCCGTCCAGGCGGGCGCGGCCAGCAGCAGGGCCGCCAGGGCGAGCAAGGGCAGGCGCATGCCGGCCTCCTCGGCGCGCGGGGGCCTCAACCCTTCTTCGCGGCCTGCGGCAGCTTCCGTGCCTGCGCGAGATGGTCGCGCAGCACCGGCAGCGTCTTCTCGACGAAGGCCTTGAGCTCGGGATCCTTCACGTCCTCGCGCGCCTTCTCGAACATCCTGATGTCCTTCTCGTGGGCTTCGATGCCCACTTCACGCACGAACTCGCGGTCGAATTCCGCGCCGTCCTTCTTGCCCAGCTTCTCGATGTCGCGCCGCAGCGCGCGCTTGGGCGCCGCCGGCAGTTCGACCTTGCGCGCGTTGGCGATCTTCACCAGCTCGTTGTTGGCCGCGGTGTGGTGATCGACCAGCATGCTCGCGAAGCTCTTGACCTGCGGGTCGGTGGCCTTGGCCGCCGCGAGCTGCGCCACCTGCACCTCGAACATGCCGCTGTTGGCGGCGTCCTCGATGAACTTGCGATCGCGCCGCGCCAGCTGGTCGTCCTTCTCGCTCGGCACGTTGCGCGTGCCGGTGCCGGGCTGCGCCACCGGGGCCGATTGCCCGCCCGTGGCGGAGGAACCGGTGCCCTGCGACTGCGCGTGCACGGGCACGGTGGCAAGCGCCAGCGCCAGCAGCGCCGGCAGCACGGGGATGCGGGTGAGGGCCATGGTGTTTCTTCTCCCTTGTTGTCGTGTGTGCCGGATGCCGTGGGAAGGCGGCGCCGCACGGTGCGGCGCCGCGCCCCGGTGCCGGATTACTTGCTGCGGGGCGACGAGCTGCCGCCGCCGGAACTGCTGCTCGTGCCGGTGCTGCCGCCGCCGGTGCTGGTACTGCCGCCCACCTGGCTCGGATTGGCCGTGCCGCCGCTCATGGACGTGCCCGCGCTGCCCATGCCGCTGGAGCCCTGCAGGCTGCTGGAGCCCTGCAGGCTGCTGGAGCCGCTCTGGCCCGTGCTGCCGTAGCTGCCGGACCCGCTGGAGCCCTGCCCGCCCGAGATGCCGGCCGAGCCGCCCATGCTGGCGTGGCCGCTGGAGCCGCTCACGCCGCCCGCGGCGCCCATGCCGCCCGCGCTGTCGGAGCCGCCGCTGCCCAGCGTGCTGGCGCCGGCGTTCTGGCCCTGGCCGCCACTGCGGCTGCTGCGCCAGGTGTTGAACTCGTCGCTGAACTTGCGATAGCGCTCCTGCCGCCAGGACTGGTAGTCGTTGTCGAGGTTGCGAATCTGCTCCTCGCGCCACTGGTGGTATTCGGGATCGTGGTGGCCCTGGCCGTAGCTGCCCTGGCCGCCGTAGCTGCCGCCCTGGCTGTGCGCGCCGCCGTAGCCGCTCTGTCCATGGCTGCCCATGCCGCCACCGCCGAAGTGGCCCTGGCTGCTGCCGTAGCCGCCACCCTGGCCGCCACCGTAGCCTTGTCCGCCGGAACCGTAGCCCTGGGTGCCGTAGCTGCCCTGGCCCAGGTTGCCGCCCATGCCGCCGCCATAATCGCCATAGGCGCCCTGGCCGCCGCCTTGCCAGCCCTGCGTGCTTCCATAGCCGCCTTGCGATTGCGAGCCGCCATAGCCGCCGCCCGCCTGGCCGTAGGTGCCGCCGCCCATCTGGCCGTAGCTGCTGTTGCTGCCCATGCTGCCCATCTGGCCATAGCTGCTGCCGCCCATGCCGCTGCCCTGGCCGTAGCTGCCGTGCATGCCGCCCCCCTGGCCGCCGCCCCAGCTGCCCTGCTGGCTGCCGTAGCGGTCCCAGTCGCTCTGCGTCGCCTGGCCGCCCCAGCTGCCCTGGCCGCCGTAGCCGCTGCCGCCGCCCTGGCCGTAACCCCCCTGGCCGTAGCCGCCTTGTCCATAACTGCCCTGGCCATAGCCCTGGCTGCCCTGGCCGCCGCCGTAGCCACCGCCATACCCGGAAGACGGGTACATGCCGCCCGTGCCGCGGCCGCCGAATTCGCTGCCTTCACCGCGGCCCCAGCTGCCCTGGCCTCCCTGGCTGCCGCCGTAGTCCGACGAGCCGCGGCCATAGCCGTGGCCTTCGCCGCCATAACCGCCGTAGCCGGAAGATTGCTGGGAGCCGAATTCCGTTCCGGCGCGCTGGCCGTAACCCTGGCTGCCCTGCGAGCCCTGGGATCCCTGCGAACTCCCCCAGCCGCCGCGCTGCTCGCCGCCGCCGTAGCCCTGTCCGCGTTCCTGTTGCGGTTCGTTGCCGCTGCCCCAGCGGCCCTGGCGATCGCGGTCTTCGTAGTCACGAGAAGCCATGTTCATTCTCCTTTTGCAGAGGTAGGTGGCATGCATGACGGAGACACCCGCGGCGCGCCTGCTGCCGCGGCCTTCGTGCTCCATCTTCCGGGCGACGATAGGTCCGCCTCCCACAGCGCCCTGTCGGACAAGTTCCGCGCGCATGTAGGACTGCCGGCCTCACCGCAACAGCTTCCGCGCCCTGGACAGCGACTGCGACGGCGAGGGCGTGCCGAACCGCTGGGATCGGTGGCCGGACAGTCCGCGCCGTTATTGGGCGTCGGGGTTCGCCTGCGGGCTCACCGCCGACCTACGGCAGTCCGGCCGGCGCGCTTCAGTGCTGGTGCGCGAGGGCACCTGCCGCGGCGACCATCGCGATGCCGGCCAGCAGCCAGGCGACCTGGGCGATCGTCTCGCGCGCCCCCAGGCGCTTCTGCAGCTGCGGGATGAGGTCCGCCAGCGCGACGTAGATGAAGCTGCTGCTGGCGATCACCAGGAAAAACGGCAGGTAGGCCACCAGCAGGTCGACCAGCCACCAGCCCACCAGCCCACCCAGCGGCGTGACCGCGCCGGCGAGCGACACCTTCATGACGGCGGCGCGCCGGCTGCCGCTGGACTGGCGCAGCACCACCAGGTCACCGATGTGGTGCGGCACTTCATGGGCCAGCACGGCGAGCGCCGCGACGACGCCCAAGCGCGGATCCGCCATGAAGGCCGACGCGATCAGGATGCCGTCGCCGAAGCAGTGCACGCTGTCGCCCGTGAGCACCGCCCAGCCGCCGGAGCGTGGCGGCTCGCCGTGCGCGTGATCATGGTCGTGGGGCGCGTGTCCGTGTTCGTGCACGTGTCCCTGCGGCCCGTGGTGGTGCTCATGCCCGTGGTGCCACAGCTCCGCCTTGTCCAGGAGGAAGAAGAACACCAGCCCCACGAGCAGCACGATGAACAGCGCCTTGGCCTGCGCGCCGCTCTCCAGCGCCTCGGGCAGCAGGTGCATGAAGGCCGTGGCGAGCAGCGCGCCGGCCGCGAGGCTCAGGAGGTGCTGTTCCTTCAGCCCGCGCGAGGCCGGGTCCCGCCCCGCTCCCCATCCGGGCCGCATGAGGGCCGCGGCGACCCAGACGCTGCCGATGCCGGCGACGAAGGTGGCAAGGAGGATGGCGATGAGGGTCACGGATGAAAGCCGCCCGGTCGGGGCGGCTGCTCGCTGGTTTTGTTGGTGGTCTTGTCAGGCGGCGCCGTGCGTGCGGAACCACGCGAGCGCCTTCTTCCAGCCGTCCTCCGCCGGGCCCTGGCGGAAGCTGGGGCGGTAGTCGGCATGGAAGGCGTGGGGCGCGTCGGGGTAGACGACGAACTGCGATGCCTTCGCCGCGGGCGTGCCGCCGGCAAGGGCGGATTTCATCTTATCAACCGTGTCAAGCGGGATGCCCGCGTCGGCGCCGCCATAGAGGCCCAGCACCGGCGCCTTCAGGTTGGCGGCGATGTCCACCGGATGGCGCGGCGTCTGCTCGGTGGCGTTGCCGACCAGGCGGCCGTACCAGGCGACGCCCGCCTTCACGGGGCCGTGCGCGGCGTACAGCCAGGTGATGCGCCCGCCCCAGCAGAAGCCGGTGATGGCCGCCTTGCCGGCGTCGCCGCCGTTGGCTGCCGCCCACTTCAGCGCGCCGTCGAGGTCGGCCATGACCTGCGCGTCCGGCGTCTTCGAAACGATCTCCGCCTGCAGCTTGGCGATCTCGCCGTACATCGCGGGGTCGCCCTGGCGCGCGAACAGTTCCGGCGCGATGGCGAGGTAGCCGGCGCGCGCGAAGCGGCGGGCGGTGTCGGCCACGTATTCGTGCACGCCGAAGATCTCGTGGATCACCAGCACCACCGGCAGGCCGGTGCGGCCGGCGGGCGCCGCGCGGTAGGCCGGCACCTTGAAGCCGTTCACCTCGTACGTGATCTCGCCGACGGTCAGGCCGTCCGACGGCGTGCGGATCGCCGTCTGCGCCATCAGCGGCGCGGCGGCGGCCGCGTAGCCGACGCCCAGCGCCGCCTTCAGCGCGGTGCGGCGGGTGGCGCCCTCTTCCGTCGAGCGGCCAGGCAGGAGCGAATCGAAATCGTTCTTCAGGTCGTCGCGCAGCATGCAGGTCTCCGTGGTGTTGGCGAAGGCGCAAGTCTAGGGGCTGCGGCAGACTATCGCTTTTACCCACAACAAGGAGTCCGCATGCCCACCATCCGCGTCGACCTGTTCGAAGGCCGCACCCCCGAGCAGAAGAGGAACTTCGTCAAGGCCCTCACCCAGGCCTGCGTCGACACCCTGGGCAGCAAGCCCGAAAGCGTCGACGTGATCCTCTACGACATCAAGCCGGCCGACTGGGCGACGGGCGGGGAACTGTGGTCGGAGAAGAAGAAAGCGTAGGCGATCTTGTCATTGCGGGCTTGACCCGCAATCCATGCGGCGCGTGAACCACCGCCGCGTGGATCCCGGGTCGAGCCCGGGATGACAAGGCCGGGGCCATTCCTAGTGCGCCTCTTCCCAGTTCGCCCCCACCCCGATCTCCGCCAGCAGCGGCACGCGCAGTTCGGCAACGCCGGCCATGATGCGCGGGATCTCCGCCTTCAGCCAGTCGACCTCGTCCTCGGGCACCTCGAACACCAGTTCGTCGTGCACCTGCATCACCATCTTCGTGCGGCGCTGCTCGCGATCGAGCACGTCCTGCACGCGCACCATCGCCAGCTTGATCAGGTCGGCCGCCGTGCCCTGCATCGGCGCGTTGATTGCCTGCCGCTCGGCGCCGCCACGGCGCGGGCCGTTGGGTGAGTTGATCTCCGGCAGGTACAGGCGCCGCCCGAACACGGTCTCGACGTAGCCGCGGCTCTTGGCCGACAGGCGCGTCTCGTCCATGTACTGCTTCACGCCCGGATAGCGCTGGAAGTAGCGGTCGATGTAGTTCTTCGCCGCCTGCGTCTCGATGCCGAGGTTGCGCGCCAGGCCGAACGCGCTCATGCCGTAGATCAGGCCGAAGTTGATCACCTTGGCGTAGCGGCGCTGCTCGCTCGTCACCTGGTCCGGCGCGACGCCGAACACCTCCGCGGCGGTCGCGCGGTGCACGTCCATCGCCTCGCGGAAGGCGCGCATCAGCGCCTCGTCCTCGCTGATGTGCGCCATGATGCGCAGCTCGATCTGGCTGTAGTCGGCGCTCGCAATGCGGCAGCCCGGCGGCGCCACGAAGGCCTCGCGCACCCGGCGGCCTTCCTCGGTGCGGATCGGGATGTTCTGCAGGTTGGGATCGTTGCTCGAGAGCCGCCCCGTCACCGCCACCGCCTGCGCATAGTGCGTGTGCACGCGACCCGTGCGCGGATGCACCTGCTGCGGCAGCTTGTCGGTGTAGGTGCCTTTCAGCTTCGACAGGCTGCGGTGCTCCAGCAGCTTGGCGGGCAGCGGGTAGTCCTCGGCCAGCTGCTCCAGCACTTCCTCGTCGGTGCTGGGTGCGCCGCTCGCGGTCTTCTTCTTCACCGGCAGGCCCAGCTTGCCGAACAGCACCTCGCCGATCTGCTTGGGGCTGCCCAGGTTGAAGGGCTGGCCGGCGAGTTCGTGCGCCTCGCGTTCCAGCTGCAGGATGCGCTCGCCGAGTTCGCGGCTTTGCTGCGCGAGCGCCTGCGTGTCGATCAGCACGCCGTTGCGCTCGACGCGGAACAGCACCTCGCTGCACTGCAGCTCCAGCTCGTAGATGAAGCGCAGGCGCGCATCGTTCTCCAGCTTGCCCCACAGCGCCAGGTGCACGTCGAGCGTCTGGTCGGAGTCCTCGCAGGAGTATTCGGCCGCCTTGTCCACCGGCACCTGGTTGAACTTGATCTGGTGCGCGCCCTTGCCGGCGATCGTCTCGTAGTCGATGCCCGTGCGGCCCAGGTGGCGCTCGGCGAGGCTGGCCAGGCCGTGCGGCTTGTGCACTTCCAGCACGTAGCTCTCCAGCATCGTGTCGTGCGCGTAGCCCCGCACGTCGATGCCGTGGTTGGCGAACACGTGGCGGTCGAACTTGATGTGCTGGCCGAGCTTCTTCTTCTCCGCGTTCTCCAGCCAGGGCTTCAGGCGCTGCAGCACTTCGTCCCGCGGCAGCTGGTCGGGCGCGCCCTGGTAGTCGTGCGTCAGCGGGATGTAGCAGGCCAGTCCCGGCTCCGTGCTGAAGGACAGGCCCACGATGGTGGCCAGCATCTCGTCGAGCGAATCGGTCTCGGTGTCCAGCGCCACCAGCGACGCCGCCTCGATGCGCGCCAGCCAGGCGTCGAACTCCGCCCAGGTGAAGACGGTCTCGTAGTGCAGCGTGGTCGCGCGCGACAGGCCCGAGAGGTCCGGCTCCTCGAACAGGCCGCCCTGCGGCGTCGGCGCCTGCGCCTTCTTGCGCTGCTCCAGCAGCTCGGGCGGCACGTCGTGCTCCTCCAGCTGCTTGACCAGGCCCTTGAAGCCGTAGCGCTCGTAGAAGGCCTTGAGCTTCTCGACGTCCTGCCCGCCGATGACGATGTCCTCCAGCTCGGGGAAGCCGGGGATGTGGTCCTTCAGGTCGCAGTTGGTGCGTATCGTCAGCAGCTCGCGGCCCTTGGGCAGCCAGTCCAGCGCCTTGCGCAGGTTCTCGCCGACCGCGCCCTTCACCTCGTGCGCGCGCGCCACGAGGTTGTCCAGCGAGCCGTATTCCTTCAGCAGCTTGACGGCGGTCTTGGGACCGACCTTGTCGACGCCGGGCACGTTGTCGACGGCGTCGCCCACCAGCGTCTGGTAGTCCACCATCAGCCGCGGCGGCACGCCGAACTCCACCTCCACGCCCGCGAGGTCGCGGCGGCGGTCGTTCATGGTGTCGATCACCGTCACGCGCTCGTTCACCAGCTGCGACAGGTCCTTGTCGCCGCTGGAGATGATGGTGACCAGGCCGCGCTCCCTGCCCATGCAGGCGAGCGTGCCGATCACGTCGTCGGCCTCCACGCCGGGCACGTGCAGCACCTTCCAACCGAGCAGGCGCACCACCTCGTGGATCGGCTCGATCTGCGCCCGCAGGTCGTCGGGCATGGGCGAGCGCGTCGCCTTGTAGTCGGGATAGACGTCGTCGCGGAAGGTCTTGCCCGGCGCGTCGAAGACGCAGGCGGCATAGTCCGCGCGGACGTCGCGGCGCAGCTTCTGCAGCATGTTGATCATGCCGCGGATGGCGCCCGTGGCCGGGCTGGAGGGATCGCCCGGCACCGCCCGCAAATCGGGCATGGCGTGGTAGGCGCGGTACAGGTAGCTGGAGCCGTCGACCAGCAGCAGCACCTTGGGTTCGGGTTGGGGGACCTGGTCCGTCTCGTCGCTCATGGCAGGCATTGTGCCTTCGGCGCATCGCCCGCCTTGGGCGCCGCCGCAGCCGCGGCCTACAATCGCCCGATGCGCCCCCTGACGACGCTCCTGCTCGCCCTGCTGCCCGCGGCCACCCTGGCGCAGCCCTCTCCCGTCATCGAACGCGAGGGTACCCTGGACCCGCGGCGCAACCAGAAGATCGAGTTCATCCGCATCGAGGACGCGGGCAACCGCATCGACGAGGTGCGCGTGGGCGGGCAGACCACCAGCATCGCCGTCCAGCCCAAGGCCAACGTGCCCGGCTACGAGGTGCCGGGCAACGACCTGGCGCGCAACCGCGACGTCGACACGCGCGAAGGCTCCGCCGGCAGCCGCCAGCGCGTCTGGAAACTCTTCGACTTCTGACATGGCCGTCTTCACCGAAGTCTCGGAAGACGAGGCGCGGGCGCTCCTGCGCGCACTGAACCTGGGCGAGCTGGCGGCGCTGCGCGGCATCCAGTCCGGCATCGAGAACACCAACTACTTCGTCACCGCGCAAGACGTGCTCGGCGAGCGCGAGTTCGTGCTCACGCTCTTCGAACGCCTCACGGCCGAACAGCTGCCCTTCTACCTGCACCTGATGAAGCACCTGGCCCAGCACGGCATCCCCGTGCCGGACCCGCAGGCCGACCGCAACGGCGACATCCTGCACACGGTGGGCGGCAAGCCGGCGGCGCTGGTGAACAAGCTCGAAGGCGGGCACGAGCTGGCGCCGACGGCCGACCATTGCGCGCAGGTGGGCGCGATGCTCGCGCGCATGCACCTGGCGGGGCGCGACTACAACCGCAGCCAGCCCAACCTGCGCGGCCTGGCCTGGTGGAACGAGACGGTGCCCGTGGTGCTGCCCTTCGTCACGCCCGAACAGGCGGCGCTGCTGCGCGGCGAACTGGCCTTCCAGAACCACGTGGCCGCCGGCTCCGCCTACGCCGCCCTGCCGCGCGGGCCGGTGCATGCCGACCTGTTCCGCGACAACGTGATGTTCCTGGACGGCAGGCTCACCGGCTTCTTCGATTTCTATTTCGCCGGCGTCGACGCCTGGCTGTTCGACATCGCCGTGTGCCTGAACGACTGGGCGATCGACCTGCCCACCGGCGCGCACGATGCGGAGCGCGCGCGCGCCTTCCTGCAGGCCTATGCGCAGGTGCGCCCCCTCGCCGCCGCGGAGCGCCGGCTGCTGCCCGCGATGCTGCGCGCCGGCGCGCTGCGCTTCTGGATCTCGCGGCTGTGGGACTTCCACCTGCCGCGCGAAGCCTCGCTGCTCAAGCCCCACGACCCCGCCCATTTCGAGCGCGTGCTCCGCGAGCGCGTGCGCCATGCGGCCGATGCGGCCGCGCTTGCGTTAAATTGATCACGCTGCCGGGAGCCGCGCGCGGACCGTCCGTGCGCGGGGCGCCTGGCAGCATCCGACACTGTCGCGTAGTGCCCTGACGTGAAACTCAACATCGTCCCTGCCCGCACGGGTCTCACCTGGGTGAAGCTCGGCATCCAGACCTTCCTGAAGCAGCCGCTGGCCCTCACCGGCCTGTTCTTCATGTACATGGCCACGGTGCTCGTGATCTCGCAGGTGCCCGTGCTGGGTTCGCTGCTGGGCGCCATGCTCGTGCCGGCCGCCACGCTGGGCCTGATGGCCGCCACGGCGGAGGCCGCCGGCGGGCGCTTCCCCATGCCGACCGTGCTGGTGAGCGCCTTCCGCGCCGGCAAGCAACGCGCGCGGGCCATGCTGGTGCTGGGTGCGATCTACACCGTGGGCTCGCTGCTCGCGACGCTCCTCGGCGGCCTGTTCGGCGGCCCGGTCGCCGCGCCCGCGCCCTCCGAGACGCAGGCGCCGGAGATGGATCCGCGCATGCTCTACATCCTGCTGCTGCACATGCCGCTGGTGGTGCTGTTCTGGCACGCGCCGGCGCTGGTGCACTGGCACGGCATCTCGCCGGTGAAGAGCCTGTTCTTCAGCGCCGTCGCCGTGCTGCGCAACTTCGGCGCGCTGTTCCTCTATGGCGTGGCCTGGATGGGCGTGTTCCTGCTGGTGGGCTTCGCCGTCAGCACGCTCGGCATGATGCTGGGCGGCGCCGCCGTGGCGCGCAGCATCATGATGCCCACCGTGCTGCTGCTGGTGGCCATGTTCTCCACCTCGCTGTACTTCACGTTCCGCGACAGCTTCCACGCCGACGAGCCCGTGGAACTGCCGCCGCCGGCCCCGGGAGGAGAAGACACGCCATGAGCCACCACACCCTGAGCTGCGGGGGAACGCACTGCTGAAGCGGCCCACGGATGTAACGGCCTCGAATTCGCCGTCGGGACCGGCATTCCTCCGATAGAATGTAAGGCGTTGTTACGTCTTTCAGGCTACAGCCCGTGAGGAGGGGGCGTCGCCATGAACAATTCCCCGGGCCATGGCGCCGATTTCCCGAGCACCGAGCCGCTGCCGCTGGAACCGGAGGTGCGCGGCCTGTCCGAGTTGTCCCTGGAACTCGCCCCCGTGGGCGGCAGCGAGGACGACCTGCTGCGCGAGGCGCGCAAGGACGGGCGCGTGTGTCCCCTGCCGACGCGCTGGCTCGAATTCCACCGCGTGCTGCTGGACGCCGCCCCGCAGGCGCCGCTGGCGCCGCAGCCGGTGACCGGCTCGGCCTGGGCCGCCACGCCGCCCAGCGCCAAGCGCGACGTCTTCGCCGAACAGATCGCCTGGGCGATCCAGCACCGCGTGATCCAGCAGGCGTTCGATTTCCTCAGCGGCCTGCCGCGCGAAGAGTGGTACTACGGGGACTGAGTCCCCGCCGCCTCATTCCACCGGGGTCAGCTTCGCCACGGCGAGCGCCAGCCACTTCTGGCCGTGGCGCGGGAAATTGATCTGCGCCCGCGCGTCCTGCCCCGAACCTTCCAGCGTCAGCACGGTGCCCTCGCCGAACTTGGTGTGGAACACCTTCATGCCGGTGCGCAGTCCGTGCCCGGGCTGCGCCTTCTGCACCGGCACGGGCGGATTGGCGAAGGTCTCCGTGTTGCGCCAGCCGCCGCCACCGCCGGCGCTGCGCGTGGTCGGGTAACCCATCCCGTAGCCGAAGGCGGAGCCGCCGAAGCCCTGGTTCTTCGGCGTCAGCCACTTCAGCGCATGTTCCGGCAGCTCGTCGAAGAAGCGGCTGCGCACGTTGTAGCGGGTCTGGCCGTGCAGCAGGCGCGTCTGCGAGTGGCTGAGGTACAGGCGCTGGCGCGCGCGCGTGATCGCCACGTACATCAGGCGCCGCTCCTCTTCCAGCCCTTCGTAGTCGGCCAGCGAACGCTCGCTCGGGAACAGGCCTTCCTCGAGGCCGGTGACGAACACGCAATCGAACTCCAGGCCCTTGGCCGCATGCACCGTCATCAGTTGCACGGCCTCCTGGCCGGCCTGCGCCTGGTTGTCGCCCGACTCCAGCGCCGCGTGCGTGAGGAAGGCCGCCAGCGGCGACAGGGTTTCGCCGGTGTCGGCATCCGGCGGCACGTAATCGGGCGCCGGCTCGTTCATCTCCGGCAGGCTGGGATCCAGTCCCTGGCTGGCCGGTGACTGTCGCAGGACGGTCGCACCGAGTTCGTCCACCGGCAGCGCCACCGCCTCGCGGCCGAAGCCTTCCTGCGTGACGAAGCTCTCCGCCGCGTTGACCAGTTCCTCCAGGTTCTCGATGCGGTCGGCGCCGTCGCGCTCGGCGCGGTAGTGGTCGATGAGGCCGCTGCGCTGGAGCATCACCTCGATGATCTCGCGCAGCGTGAGGCCCTCGGTCTCGGCGCGCATCGCATCGATCTTCTGCACGAAGGCCGCGAGGTTGGCGCCGGCCTTGCCGGTGGTGGCGCCCACCGCGTCGTGCAGCGAACAGCCGGCGGCGCGCGCGGCGTCCTGCAGCTGCTCGATGGTGCGCGCGCCTATGCCGCGCGCCGGGAAGTTCACCACCCGCAGGAAGCTGGTGTCGTCGTTCGGGTTCTCCAGCAGGCGCAGGTAGGACAGCGCGTGCTTGATCTCCGCGCGCTCGAAGAAGCGCAGGCCGCCGTACACGCGGTAAGGCACCGAGGCATTGAACAGCGCGGTTTCCAGCACGCGGCTTTGCGCGTTGCTGCGATAGAGCATCGCGATCTCGTGGCGCGGGACGCCGTCGCGCACCAGCTGGCGGGTTTCCTCCACCAGCCACTGCGCCTCGGCCATGTCGGTGGGCGCCTCGTACACGCGCACCGGTTCGCCGGGGCCCTGGTCGGTGCGCAGGTTCTTGCCCAGGCGCGCCTTGTTGTGCGCGATCAGCGCGTTGGCCGAATCGAGGATATTGCTGAAGCTGCGGTAGTTCTGCTCCAGCTTGATCTGGTGGCGCACGTCGAACTCGCGCACGAAGTCCGCCATGTTGCCCACGCGCGCGCCGCGGAAGGCGTAGATGCTCTGGTCGTCGTCGCCCACGGCGAAGACGGAGTTGCCCTCGCCCGCGAACATCTTGATCCAGGCGTACTGCAGCTTGTTGGTGTCCTGGAACTCGTCGATCAGGATGTGGCGGAAGCGCCGACGGTAGTGCTCGCGCACGGGGTCGTTGTCGCGCAGCAGCTCGTAGCTGCGCAGCATCAGCTCGGCGAAGTCGACCACGCCCTCGCGCTGGCACTGCTCCTCGTAGAGCTGGTAGATCTCCACCTTGCGGCGGTCTTCCTCCGTGCGCACTTCCACCGCGTTGGGACGCAGGCCCTCCTCCTTGCACCCGGCGATGAACCACTGCAGTTCCTTGGCGGGGAAGCGCTCCTCGTCTACGTTGTGCTGCTTCATCACGCGCTTGACGGCGGACAGCTGGTCCTGCGTGTCGAGGATCTGGAAGGACTGCGGCAGGTTCGCGAGCTTCCAGTGCGCGCGCAGGAAGCGGTTGCACAGGCCGTGGAAGGTGCCGATCCACATGCCGCGCACGTTGACGGGCAGCATGGCCTGGAGGCGCGTGAGCATCTCCTTGGCGGCCTTGTTGGTGAAGGTGACGGCCAGCACGTTGCCGGGGCCGATCTGGCCCGTGGCGAGCAGCCAGGCGATGCGGGTGGTGAGGACGCGGGTCTTGCCGGACCCCGCGCCAGCCAGGATGAGCGCGTGCTCGTCGGGCAGGGTGACGGCGGCGCGCTGTTCGGGATTCAGGGACTGCAGCAGGGGCGCGTCGGCGGCGGCTTCTGGAAACATGTGGCATTGTAGGAAGCCCGGCGGCCCGTCCGCCGCCACGAACCGTCCCCACCGTGCTGCGCCCGCTCAGCTTCGCCCTCCTCCTCGGCCTGCCCGCCGCGGCCGCCGCCCTCTGCACCAGCGAGGGCGTGGCCCAGCCGCCCGCGGTGCTGGAACGCTTCATCAACGCCGACTGCCTGGCCTGCTGGGGCGACCCGGCCACCCCGCGGGCGGCCGGCGACACGCTGGTGCTCGACTGGGTCGTGCCGGGGCGGCTGGGCGAGCACGCGCCTTTGTCCGTCGTGGCCACGCGCGATGCGCTGGACCGGCTGGCCCAGCTGCGCCAGGCGGTGCCCGAACGCAGCAGCAGCCTGCGGTCGCGCCGCAGCGGGCCGCGCGCGCAATTGCGCCTGGCCCAGGGAGCGACCTTCAACGACTACATCGGCACCTCCGTGGAAGTGCGGCAGCCCGGGCGCGAAGCCTGGCGTGCCTGGCTGGTGCTGGTGGAACAGCTGCCGGCCGGCACCGAGGGCAGCCCGGTGGCGCGCAACCTGGTGCGCAACGTGTTCCGGCCGCAGTGGCCCGCGGCGAAGGACCGGGCGGCGGAGCGGCTCGCGGAAGCCCGTTCCATGCAGATCCGCGAAGGGGCGGCGCCCGAGCGGCTGAGGCTGGTGGCCTTGCTGGAAGATGGCCGGGGACGGATGAGGGCTATCACGCAAACCGAATGTCGGTGACCACGGCCGCGCCTTAGAATCAGTCACCGGGCCCAAGCATTTGTGGCCCGGTTTTCTTTGGGTGCCGCCCGCGCGCCCGCGGGATCACCGGGCCCCAGTCCAAGCGCTCACCTGTTCACGACAACAGACTTCCGGAGCCTGGAAATGGAAATCTTCGATTACGACAAAGTTCTGCTGCTGCCGCGCAAATGCCGCGTGGAAAGCCGCTCCGAGTGCGACCCGTCCGTGGAATTCGGCGGCCGCCGCTTCAAGCTGCCGGTGGTGCCGGCCAACATGAAGACCGTGGTGGACGAGAAGATCTGCCTGTGGCTGGCGCAGAACGGCTACTTCTACGTGATGCACCGCTTCGACCTGGACAACGTGAAGTTCGTCCGGCAGATGCACGAGGCCGGCGCGTTCGCCTCGATCTCGGTGGGCGTGAAGGCCGCCGACTACGAGACGGTGGACAAGCTGGCCGCCGAAGGCCTGGTGCCCGAGTACGTGACCATCGACATCGCGCACGGCCACGCCGACACGGTGAAGAACATGATCGCGCACCTGAAGGCCAGGCTGCCGCAGGCCTTCGTGATCGCCGGCAACGTGGGCACGCCCGAAGCCGTGATCGACCTGGAGAACTGGGGCGCGGACGCGACCAAGGTGGGCATCGGTCCCGGCAAGGTCTGCATCACGCGCATGAAGACCGGCTTCGGCACGGGCGGCTGGCAGCTGTCGGCGCTGAAGTGGTGCGCCCGCGTGGCGACCAAGCCGATCATCGCCGACGGCGGCATCCGCGAGCACGGCGACATCGCCAAGAGCATCCGCTTCGGCGCCACGATGATCATGGTGGGCTCCATGCTGGCCGGCCACGAGGAATCGCCCGGCGAGACGGTGGAAGTCGACGGCCGCCTGTACAAGGAGTACTACGGCAGCGCCTCGGACTTCAACAAGGGCGAGTACAAGCACGTCGAGGGCAAGCGCATCCTGGAACCCGTCAAGGGCAAGCTCGCGGACACGCTGCGCGAGATGCAGGAAGACGTGCAGAGCTCGATCAGCTACTCGGGCGGCACGAAGCTGGCGGACATCCGCAAGGTGAACTACGTGATCCTGGGCGGGGACAACGCGGGCGAGCACCTGCTGATGTGAGCTTGATGTCGGGGTTCGGCTTCGCGCTCACCCCGACCTACGGGAACTGCGTCGGGGTTCGGCCTGCGGCGCTCACCCCGACCTACGAACCCCGTCACCGCGGCTCCGCAGGCCGGATCCCCGCGTAGGTCGGGGTGAGCGCGAAGCCGAACCCCGACGCCCGGCCTCAAGCCCGCAACAAATCCACCGCCAGCTGGTGCAGCCGATGGCTAGGCTCCACCAGCGCATCCAGCACGCTGAAGTGGTGCAGCCCCGGCAGCGTCTCGCACACCGGCACCCGGCGCGCGCCCCAGGCCTCCTGCAGCAGCCGGTTCTGGCGGTGGTATTCCTCGCTTTCGTCACCACCCACGACCGCGTACAGCGTTCCATGGCGGGGCGACGGCAGCCGCGCCGGGCTGGCGCGTCCCACCTGCTCCGGCGTCAGGCGCAGGTCCGGCTGCAGGAAAGGCGTGCGCATGATCGGGTCCAGGTCGTGCAGCCCGGAGATCGCCAGCGCGCTGCGCACCGCATCGCGCGGAAGTTCGGCATCGAGCTGCTGCCACAGGCAGGCGAGCGTCATCGCCGCCAGCTGGCCGCCCGCGGAATGCCCCGCCACCACGATGCGGCGGCGGTCGCCGCCCCAGCGCCCGATGTTGTGCCAGGTCCAGGCGACGGCCCGCACCACCTGCATGACGATGTCGGGCACCGTCACGGCGGGGCACAGGGCGTAGTTGGGCAGGACCACGCAGGCCCCGTCGCGGGTGAAGGCCGGGCCGATGAAGGACTGGTCCTTCTTGTCCAGGGCGCGCCAGTAGCCGCCGTGGATGAACACCAGCACCGGCGCCCCGGCATGGGGCGCGGGAAAGATGTCCAGCGTTTCGTTCGGGCCCTCGCCGTAGCGGACGTCGAGTTCACACGGGACGTCCGCGCGAGCCCGGGCCGAATCCTCGCCCCAGCGCGCCAGGAAAGCCGCGTGATCCGGCACCAGCTCCCGGTTGTTGTACATGCGGTCGTGCCAGGCGCCGTCCTGCAACTTCATTGTTCTGCCCCTCGCTTACGATTTGCAACATGTTGACACATGCTGGCCATCTGCCAAGTGAGGTTTTTGGCGTTGACTCGTTTGTATTCCGTATACAGAATGGTCTCCATGCCCGCGCAACTGCTCCAGCTGGAGGCTTCACCCGACCTCGTCGACCGTGTGTACCGGACCCTGGGTGACGCGATCTGCGACGGCTCCCTCGCGCCCGGGCAACGTATCACGCAGGAAGAGATCGCACAGCAACTTGCAGTGTCACGGCAGCCGGTGCTGCAGGCCTTGCGCCTGCTCAAGCGCGACGGCTTCGTGCAGGACGCGCCCGGCCGCGGCGTGCTGGTCACCCCCCTGGACAGCCAGTGGGTGCGCCATGTCTACCAGGTCCGCGGCGCGCTCGATGCCCTCGCCGCCCGCCTGGCGGCCGCCCGCCGCTACCGCCTCGAGCCCACGGTGCTGGAACAGGGACGCGCCGCCGTCGAGGGCGAGGACGTCAAGGCCATGATCGAGGCCGACCTCGCCTTCCATGCCGCGCTCTACGAAGCCGCCGGCAATCCCCTGATCGGCCAGAGCGCGCAGCTGCACTGGCGGCACCTGCGCCGCGTGATGGGCGCCGTGCTGCAGCAGGTGCGCCAGCGCGAAGCCGTCTGGGACGAACACGAGGCGATCGCGCAGGCGATCGCCTCCGGCGACGGCGACACCGCCGCCCGCCTGATCGAGGAGCACAGCCAGCACGCCGGCGAGAACCTCGCCGCGCGGCTGGACCAGGTGCTCCAGTCCGCCGCCCCGCAAGACCCAAGGAGACAGCCATGAGATTGACGAAGGAACAACTCGAACAGTTCGACCGCGACGGCTACCTGTTCTTCCCCGGCCTCTTCTCGCCCGAGGAGACGCGCACGCTCACCGACGCGGTGCCGGCCCTGTACGCGCGGCGCGAGGCCTTCAACGTGCGCGAGAAGGGCAGCGACGCGGTGCGCACCAATTTCGCGGCCCACATGTATAGCGACCCGTTCGCCCGTCTGGCGCGCCATCCGCGCATGGTGCAGCCGGTGATGGACCTCTTCGACGAGGAGGTCTACATGCACCAGTTCAAGATCAACGGCAAGATGGCCTTCGAGGGCGACGTCTGGCAGTGGCACCAGGACTACGGCACCTGGCTCAACGACGACATGATGCCCACCGAGCGCGCCATGAACGTGGCGATCTTCCTGGACGACGTCAACGAGTACAACGGCCCGCTGATGTTCATCCCGGGCAGCCACAAGAAGGGCGTGGTGGACGCGAAGCACGACCTCACCACCACCAGCTATCCGCTGTGGACCGTCAGCAACGAGCTGATCGCGCAACTGGTCGAGCGCGCCGGCGGCAAGGACGGCGGCATCGTCAGCCCCAAGGGCCCGGCCGGTTCCATGATCCTGTTCCACAGCTGCCTGGTGCACGCCTCCACCAGCAACCTCTCGCCCTGGAACCGCGTGAGCGTCTACCTGAGCCTGTGCGCCGTGTCCAACCACATCCGCCGCTTCAAGCGCCCGGAATACATCGCGCACCGCGACTTCACGCCCATCGCCTGCCTGCCGGACGACTGCCTGCGCAAGGACTACCCGGTGGACCTGCCCTGGAAGGACGGCATGCCCGCCAGCGCGCTCGCCACCTCCTCCGACCCCATCGACCAGATCAAGAAAGCCGCCTGATGTCCCTGTACGCGAAACTGCAGCAACGCGCCGCCGACGGCAAGCCCATCCGCATCGGCCTGATCGGCGCCGGCAAGTTCGGCAGCATGTACCTCGCGCAGGTGCCGCGCACGCCCGGCGTACACCTCGCGGCGATCGCCGATCTCTCGCCCGACAACGCGCGCGCCAACCTCGCGCGCGTGGGCTGGGAGCCGGAGCGCACGCGCGCCACCTCGATCGCCGACGCGCTGAAGAACGGCAGCACGCACGTCGGCACCGACTGGCAGGCCGTCGTGCGCGATCCCGCCATCGACGTCGTCGTGGAGTGCACCGGCCATCCGATCGCCGCCGTCGACCACTGCCTGGAAGCTTTCGCCAACGGCAAGCACGTGGTGAACGTGACGGTCGAAGCCGACGCCTTCTGCGGCCCCCTGCTCGCGCGCAAGGCCGCGGAGGCCGGGGTGATCTATTCGCTCGCCTTCGGCGACCAGCCGGCGCTGATCTGCGACCTCGTCGACTGGGCCCGCACCTGCGGCTTCCCGGTGGTCGCCGCCGGCCGCGGCCACAAGTGGCTGCCGCACTTCAGCGAGTCCACGCCGGAAACCGTGTGGGGCAACTACGGCCTCACGCCGGAACAGGCGAAGCGCGGCGGGCTCAACCCGAAGATGTTCAACAGCTTCCTCGACGGCTCCAAGCCCTCGATCGAAAGCACGGCGGTCGCCAACGCCACGGGCCTCACGGTGCCCGGCAACGGCCTGCTCTACCCGCCCGCCAGCGTGGCCGACATCCCCTTCGTCACCCGGCCGAAGAACGAAGGCGGCGTGCTGGAACGCAAGGGCATGGTCGAAGTGGTGTCCTCGCTGGAAACCGACGGCCGCGTGATCCCCTACGACATCCGCATGGGCGTGTGGGTCACCGTGGAAGCGGAGACCGAGTACGTCAAGAACTGCTTCGAGGAATACAACGCGCACACGGATCCGAGCGGCCGCTACTTCACGCTCTACAAGCGCTGGCACCTGATCGGCCTGGAAGTGGGCATGTCGGTGGCGAGCGTGGCGCTGCGCGGCGAGCCCACCGGCGTGGCGACCTGCTGGAACGCCGACGTCGTGGCGACCGCCAAGCGCGACCTCGCGCCCGGCGAGGTGCTCGATGGCGAAGGCGGCTACACGGTATGGGGCAAGCTGCTGCCCGCCGAAACCTCGGTGCGCATGGGCGGCCTGCCCCTGGGCCTGGCGCACGACGTCAAGGTGGTGCGCCCGGTGAAGAAGGGCCAGAGCCTCAGCTGGAGCGACGTCGCCATGGACACCGGCACCCACGCCTATCGCATCCGGCGCGAGATGGAAGCGCTCTTCGCGCCAAGGCAGCTGAAAGCCGCCTGACAGGCACGCGGGCGCGGTGCCGCCCATCATGGCGGCACCTCATTCCTAGGAGACGAGCCATGCAGGTCGCCGTGCTGGGCATCGGCATGATGGGCTTCCCGATGGCGCGCCGCCTGTGCGAAGCGGGCCATGCGGTGCACGCGTGGAACCGCACGCGGGACAAGGCCGAGCGGCTGGCGCCCTTCGGTGCCCGTGTGCATGCGACGGCGGCCGCCGCCGTGCGCGAAGCGGACGTCGTCGTGTGCATGCTGGAAAGCGGCCCCGTCATCGAGGACGTGCTGTTCCGCCAGGGCGCGGCCGACGCGATGCGGCGCGGCACCCTCTTCGTGAACATGGCGTCCATCCAGCCGGCCGAAGCGCGCGACCACGCGGCGCGGCTGGCCGAGCGCGGCATCCCGCAGCTCGATGCGCCCGTGTCGGGCGGCACCGGCGGCGCGGAGAACGGCACGCTGGCCATCATGGTCGGCGGCAAGGCGGCGGATTTCGAACGCGCGCAGCCCCTCTTCCAGGTGTTCGGGCGCGCGACGCACGTCGGACCCTCCGGCGCCGGCGAACTCGCCAAGCTGGCCAACCAGATGATCGTAGGGATCACCATCGGCGCGGTCGCCGAAGCGCTGCTGCTGTGCGCCAAGGGCGGCGCCGACATGGCCAAGGTGCGCGAGGCGATCGCCGGCGGCTTCGCCGACAGCCGCATCCTGCAGGTGCACGGCCAGCGGATGGTGGAGCGCGACTTCGCCCCGCGCGCCAAGATCGCCATCCAGCTCAAGGACATGCGCAACGCACTGGCCACGGCGGAGGAAATCGGCTTCGAAGCGCCGGTGACCCAGCTGTTCGAGCGGCTCTATGCCGAGGCCGGCGAGCACGGCCTGGCCGACCTGGACCACGCCGGCCTCTTCGTGGAACTCGCCTCGCGCAACGGACTCCGATAAATCCTGGAGCGTGTTCGAAAAAGCCTGCGCGGCTTTGCTACAATAGCGCTCGTTGTGGGGGGGTAGCTCAGCTGGGAGAGCGTCGCGTTCGCAATGCGAAGGTCGGGAGTTCGATCCTCCTCCTCTCCACCACAACTCTTTTCACTGCCCCGGCAGCAGTGGGTTCTTAGCTCAGTTGGTAGAGCAGCGGACTCTTAATCCGTAGGTCGTAGGTTCGAATCCTACAGGACCCACCACTTCTCCCCCTTCCCGTTTTCGCCCGCCCCTCAGGTGCGCAGGAAGGTCCGCGTCCGGACCTTCCGCTGCAGCTGCATCACGCCATAGAGCAGCGCCTCCGGCGTCGGCGGGCAGCCGGGCACGTACACGTCCACCGGGATGATGCGGTCGCAACCGCGCACCACGGAATAGGCGTAGTGGTAGTAGCCGCCGCCATTGGCGCACGATCCCATCGAGAGCACGTAGCGCGGTTCGGCCATCTGGTCGTACACCTTGCGGATCGCCGGGGCCATCTTGTTCGTGAGCGTGCCCGAAACGATCATCAGGTCGGCCTGCCGCGGGCTGGCGCGCGGGATCATGCTGAAGCGGTCGAAGTCGTAGCGGGCGGCGGCGGTGTGGATCATCTCCACCGCGCAGCAGGCCAGGCCGAAGGTGAGATACCAGAGGCTGCCGGCCTGCGCGGCACGCACGACGTCTTCGACGTTGGTGAGGATCCAGCCGGCGTCGCCGGTGCGGGGAAGGGAAGGAAGCGCGGACATGCGCCCAAGGCTAGGGGCGCGGGCCTTTCGCGTCTTGAACGATTCGGACGCGCGCCGGCCGCAGCGACCAGTGGCCCTCGCCCGAACGCAGGGCGCCGCGCAGGCGCGCCGGCGTGCTGGTGACGATGCTGCGCGTCTCGCGGGCCAGGTGGGCCTGGTCGGCATAACCGTGGTCCGCGGCCAGCCGCGCGATGCCGGCGGCATCGCCGTCGCGCAGCGCCAGGTCCTGCACGGCCAGCTCCCAGCGCGTGATCCGCAGCCACGCGGCGGGCGTGAGCCCAAGGCCCTGCGCGAAACGGCGGCGGTACTGGCGCGAGCTGCAGCCCACGGC
>JAEZEB010000097.1 GCA_023438115.1 Pseudomonadota bacterium
GGCCAGGGCGATCCCGCCATCCTGGAGCTGCCCGAGCACACCCGGGGCCTGGGACAGCCGGTGGTGACCGACGGCTACGGCAAGCCGTCGAAGTACGAGCGCAACGTGCAGCGGCGCCAGAGCCCGGGGCTCACGCAGACCCGCCAGGCCTCGGTGTCGTTCGCGCCGCTGCAGTCGCTGTTCGGCATCGTCACGCCCAGCGGCCTGCATTTCGAGCGCCACCACCAGGGCTGGTGGGACATCGACCCCTCGAAGCACCGGCTGATGCTCAATGGCATGGTCAGGACGCCGAAGGTCTTCACCGTCGACGAGATCATGCGGCTGCCCTCGGTCTCGCGCTTCCACTTCATCGAGTGCGGCGCCAACACCGGCATGGAGTGGGGCAACGTCGCGGTGCCGACCTGCCAGTACACGCACGGGATGATCTCGTGCAGCGAGTTCACCGGGGTGCCGCTGATCACGCTGCTGGAGATGGCCGGCGCGGACCTGCAGAAGGGCAAGTTCGTGCTGGCCGAGGGCGCGGACGGTTCCTCGATGACGCGCACGATCCCCATGAGCCTGGTGAAGTCGGGCGAGGTGCTGGTCGCCTACGGCCAGAACGGCGAGATGCTGCGGCCGGAGAACGGCTATCCGCTGCGCCTGGTGGTGCCCGGCGTGCAGGGCGTGAGCTGGGTGAAATACCTGCGCCGCATCGAGCTGGGCGACCAGCCCTGGGCGGCCAAGGACGAGGCGATCCACTACGTGGACCTGATGCCCGACGGCCTGCACCGCCAGTACACCAGCATCCAGGAGTGCAAGAGCGTCGTGACCACGCCCTCGGGCGGCCAGATGCTCCTGGACAAGGGCTTCTACAACGTGTCCGGCCTCGCCTGGTCGGGCCGCGGCAAGGTCAAGCGCGTGGACGTGTCGGTGGATGGCGGGCGCAACTGGCGCACGGCGCGGCTCGAGGGGCCGGTGATGGACAAGTGCCTCACGCGCTTCAACATCGACTGGGTGTGGGACGGCCAGCCCGCGATCATCCAGAGCCGCGCGACGGACGAGACCGGCTACGTGCAGCCGACCAACCGCCAGCTGCGCGCCGTGCGTGGCACGCGTTCGATCTACCACAACAACGCGATCCAGTCCTGGCTGGTGGAGGCGAGCGGGGAGGTGAAGAATGTCCAGGTCTCCTAAGGCGCTGCTGGCCGCGCTGGCCTTCGCCGCCGCGATCGGCGTGCAGGCGCAGGAGAAATTCCCCGGCATCGGCCGCGCCGCCACGCCCGCCGAAGTGGCGGCGTGGGACATCGACGTGCGTCCGGATTTCCAGGGCCTGCCCAAGGGGTCGGGCTCTGTCGCCAAGGGCATGGACGTGTGGGAAGGCAAGTGCGCCAGCTGCCACGGCGTCTTCGGCGAGTCCAACGAGGTGTTCTTCCCGCTCGTGGGCGGCACGACCGCCGAGGACATCCGCACCGGCCGCGTGGCGAACCTCAAGCGCCAGGACTATCCGGTGCGCACCACGCTGATGAAGGTGCCGACCGTTTCCACGTTGTGGGACTACATCAACCGTGCGATGCCCTGGAACGCGCCCAAGTCCCTCACCACCGAGGAGGTGTACGCGGTCACGGCCTACCTGCTGAACCTGGGCGGCATCGTGCCGGACGACTACGTCCTGAGCGACCGCAACATCGCGGACGTGCAGAAGCGCATGCCGAACCGCAACGGCATGACCACCGCGCATGCGATGTGGCCCGGCCAGGAACTGCAGGGCGCGGCCAGGCCGGACGTCACCGCCACCGCGTGCATGGCCGATTGCGCGGTCGACGCGAAGGTGGCGTCCATCCTGCCGCCGCATGCGCGCAACGCGCACGGCAACCTCGCGGAGCAGAACCGCCTGGTCGGTCCGCAGCGCGGCGTGGACACGGCGGGCACGAAGAACGCGGCCGCGACGACGGTGCTTGCGCCGGCCGCCGCGCAGGCCGCCGCACAGGCCGGCGCCGCCGCTGCAGGCAAAATGCCGACCGCGCTGCTGCAGAAGAACACGTGCACGGCCTGCCATGCCCCCGACCGCAAGCTGGTGGGACCGAGCTGGCAGGACGTGGCGAAGAAGCACGCGGGGCAGGCCGACTACCTGGCCGGCAAGATCCGCTCGGGCGGCGCCGGCGTGTGGGGCAGCATCCCGATGCCGCCGCAGGTGATTGGCCCCGAGGAAGCGGCGCGCATCGCCGCCTGGCTCGCGGCGGGTGCCGCGCCCTGAGGGCGCGGGCGCCGCAGGGAATGTCCCGACCGGCCCCCGCACAGCGGTCCATTAGTATTGGCTTGAATGTATTTTGTGGAGAGCAGCAATGCAGAATCGACGTGAAACCCTGAAGCAATCCGTGGCGGTCGCCGGCCTCCTCGGAGCCACCGGCCTGTTCCCGCAGTACGCCTGGGCGTTCAACAAGGGCGCCTTCGAGGCCAAGAGCGTCGCCGACGCCGCCAAGGCCTACGGCGCGAGCGCCCCGGTGGAGAGCAAGGACGTCACGCTGACGGCTCCCGACATCGCCGAGAACGGTGCGGTGGTGCCGATGGCCGCCGCCTCCACCCTGCCCGGCGTCAAGCACCTGCTGGTGATGGTGGAGAAGAACCCCAACGTGCTGGTCGCCAAGTTCGACGTGAACGAATCGGTGGAGCCGAGCTTCGGCACCCGCGCGAAGATGGGGCAGACCTCCGACGTCTACGCCGTGGCGATCACCAATGACGGCAAGGCCTTCTACACGAAGAAGGAAGTGAAGGTCACCCTCGGCGGCTGCGGCGGCTGATCGCCGCGCCCGCCGGACCATCCCCCAACGAATTCCAGGAGTATCCCCATGGCAGATCCGATGCGCATCCGCGCGCAATCCCAGGGCGGCAACGCCATCGTGCGCGTCCTCATGAGCCACGAGATGGAAACCGGCCAGCGCAAGGACAGCGCGGGCAAGGTCATCCCCGCCTGGCACATCACCAACGTCACGGCCACCCACAACGGCAAGCAGGTGCTCAATGCCGAATGGGGCCCCGCCGTCGCGAAGAACCCCTTCCTGCAGTTCACCGTGAAGGGCGCGAAGGCCGGCGACAAGATCGCCGTGAGCTGGAAGGACAACCGCGGCGACACGCGCACCGACGAGGCCACCGTCAGCTGACGGTGCGCGGGACGGAAAACCAAGAGGAGACAACAACGATGCGGACCACCCGGATCCTCGCCGCGCTCGCGCTGGCGGGCATGGCAGCCACGGCGACGGCGCAGAAGAGCACCAGCGAGGCCATCGACGAATACCGCGCTATGCTCGCGGACGGCAACCCGGCCGAACTCTTCGAGATGAAGGGCGAGGCGCTGTGGAAGCAGAAGCGCGGCCCGAAGAACGCCTCGCTGGAAGCCTGCGACCTGGGCAAGGGCCCGGGCGTGGTGAAGGGCGCGTTCGTCGAGCTGCCCCGCTACTTCCCCGACACCGGCAAGGTGCAGGACCTCGAGTCGCGCCTGGTCAGCTGCATGGAGCGCCTGCAGGGCTTCGACGCCGCGCAGATCGCCAAGACGCCGTTCGGAAAGGGCGAGATGGCCAACGTCACGGCGCTGGCCACCTGGGTGGCCGCCGAGTCCAAGGGCATGCGCTTCAACCTGCCGCAGTCGCACGCGCAGGAACGCACCTTCTACGAAGCCGGCAAGCGCATCTTCTTCATGCGCGGCGGCACGCACGACTTCTCCTGCGCCTCCTGCCACGGCGAGGACGGCAAGCGCATCCGCCTGCAGGACCTGCCGAACCTGACCAAGAACCCCGGTGACGGCGTCGGCTTCGCGGCCTGGCCGGCCTACCGCGTGTCCAACGGCCAGATGTGGGGCATGCAGCTGCGCCTGAACGACTGCTACCGCCAGCAGCGCTTCCCGTACCCGGAGTTCGGCAGCGACGCGCTCACCGCGCTGTCCACCTACCTGGGCGTGAACGCCAAGGGCGCGAAGTCCATCGCCCCCTCCATCAAGCGCTGATGAACAAGGAGCAGGAATGAACAAGACTCCCGCAATCGCCCTCGCCCTCGTGGCCGCCGCCGTGGCGGCGGGCTGCGCCTCGCTGGCCGGCGGCCCCGATGCCGACGCCGTCGCCGACCGCATGGTCAAGGAGGCGTTCCGCAGCGAAGGCATCGCCAAGGTCGAACGCGTCACCGCGATCGACGAGACGCTCAAGGCGTGCAACGCCGCCGACGTCGCCGGCAAGCCGCTCGATGCGGCCACCGCCAAGCGGCTGGAGGAAGCGAACTTCAAGACCATCAAGTGGCCCGGCGACGGCAAGTTCCTGGGCGACTGGAAGGAAGGCGAGAAGATCGCCCAGAGCGGCCGCGGCATGACCTGGCGCGACAAGGCCGACGCCGCCAACGGCGGCAATTGCTACAACTGCCACCAGATCAGCAAGCAGGAGATCTCCTTCGGCACCATCGGCCCGAGCCTGTACAACTACGGCAAGCTGCGCGGCGTGAGCGACCCCAACGCCGCCGCGTCCAAGCCGATCGTGGAGTACACCTGGGGCAAGATCTGGAACGCCAAGGCCTACAACGCCTGCTCCAACATGCCGCGTTCCGGCCACATGGGCAACCTCACCGAGCAGCAGGTGCGCCATCTCATGGCGCTGTTGCTGGATCCGGCCTCGCCCGTCAACCAGTAAGGCGCGTTCGCGCCCGCTGCATGGCCCGGGGATCCCGGGCCAATTTTTTCCGCTGTCCATCCGTGTGTGCTGAATCATGAATCTTTCGAAGCGCGAGTTCCTGCAGGTCATGGGTGCCGCTTCCGTCGCCGGCATGGGCCTGGGCCGCTGGGCCTCGGCCGACGCCGCGACCGCGTCGAATGCGCTGTACGACGTGCCGCGCTTCGGCAACGTGTCGCTGCTGCACATGACCGACTGCCATGCGCAGCTGAGGCCGGTCCACTTCCGCGAGCCGAGCGTGAACCTCGGCTTCGGCGACATGAAGGGCCGCCTGCCGCACCTGGTGGGTGAGCACCTGCTCAAGGCCGCCAAGGTGCCCGCGGGCAGCGCGCAGGCGCACGCGCTCACCTACCTGGACTTCGAGCAGGCCGCGCGCCGCTACGGCAAGGTGGGCGGCTTCGCGCACCTGGCCACGCTGGTGCAGCGCATGAAGGCCAGCCGCCCGGGCGCGCTGCTGCTCGATGGCGGCGACACGTGGCAGGGCTCGGCCACCGCCCTGTGGACGAAGGGCCAGGACATGGTCGACGCCTGCAAGCTGCTGGGCGTGGACGTGATGACCGGCCACTGGGAATTCACGCTGGGCATGGAGCGCGTGAAGGAGATCATCGACAAGGACTTCGCGGGCAAGGTGGACTTCGTCGCCCAGAACGTGAAGACCACCGACTTCGGCGACCCGGTGTTCCAGCCCTACGTGATCCGCGAGATCAACGGGGTGCCCGTGGCCATCATCGGCCAGGCCTTCCCCTACACGCCCATCGCCAATCCGCGCTACTTCGTCTCCGAGTGGGAATTCGGCATCCGTGACGACGAGATGCAGAAGGTGGTGGACGAGGCGCGCGCCAAGGGTGCGCAGGTCGTGGTGGTCCTCAGCCACAACGGCATGGACGTCGACCTGAAGATGGCCGGGCGCGTGACCGGCATCGACGCGATCATGGGCGGCCACACCCACGACGGCATGCCCGTCGCTTCGGTGGTGTCCAACAAGTCCGGCAAGACCCTGGTGACCAACGCCGGTTCGAACGGCAAGTTCCTCGCCGTCATGGACTTCGACGTGAAGGACGGCAAGGTGGCGGACTACCGCTACCGCCTGCTGCCCGTCTTCGCGAACATGCTGCCGGCCGACCCGGGCATGGACGCGCTGATCCACCGCATCCGCGCGCCTTACGAGGCGAAGCTCGCCGAGCAGCTGGCCGTCACCGAAGGCACGCTGTACCGCCGCGGCAACTTCAACGGCACCGGCGACCAGCTGCTGCTGGATGCGCTGATGGATGTGCAAGGCGCCGAGATCGCCTTCTCGCCCGGCTTCCGCTGGGGCACCTCGCTGCTGGCCGGCCAGCCGATCACGCGCGAGTGGCTGATGGACATGACGGCCACCACGTACTCGTATGCGACCGTCACCGACATGTCGGGCGAGATGCTCAAGACGGTGCTGGAAGACGTGGCCGACAACCTGTTCAACCCCGATCCCTACTACCAGCAGGGCGGCGACATGGTGCGCGTGGGCGGCCTGCAGTACACGATGAACCCGCTGGCCGGCATGGGCAAGCGCATCACCGATATGCGCCTCGCCGGCAAGCCGATCGAGGCCTCGCGCACCTACAAGGTCGCGGGCTGGGCGCCGGTGGCGGAAGAAGCGGCGCGCGCCGGCAACAAGCCGGTGTGGGAACTCGTGGAGCAGTGGTTGCAGGCGCGCGGCGGCAAGGTCACCGCGCGCAAGCCGAACGTGCCGAAGCTGGCGGGGGCGCTGCCCAATCCGGGCTACGCGGGCTGAGCGCGCTCAGGTCGCGGTGCGCGTCCAGGTGAAGCAGCCCGCCGCGAGGAACGAGTTGCTCACGAGCAAGGCGCCGTCCGCATAGAGGCCGCGCGCGGATGCGGGATCGTCGAGCGCGACGGCCCACAGGCCGCCGGAGCGGTCCGCCCACAGCACGCGCGCATCGGCGCGCGCCAGTGCGTTGAAGGCGGGCGCACCCTCCATGCCGGGGCGGAACATCACGAGCACCTGGCCGCTGTCCTGTGGCGGCCAGGCGGCCAGCGGTCCGGCGACCACCGCAACGAGCGCCAGCGTCGCCGCGGCCATGCGCCCGCCGCCGCCATCACCGCCGCGTCCGCGGTACACGAGGCAGCCCAGCACCAGCGGCACGACACCGAACACCGCGAACCACAGCAGGTCCCAGAACAGCGGGTTGGGCGCGTCCACGCGGATGCGGTGGATGCCCGTGATCCAGTGCGAGACCACGCTGTCGACGATGTGCCAGGTGCCGAAGCCGATGAGCGCCTGTCCCCACAGCACGCGGCCGGCATCGCCGCGCGCGAAGCCCTCGCGGCCCTTCCACAACAGCACGAGCGCCCAGGCGGCGATGAAGTACATCAGCACGTGGAACAGGCCGTCGGCGAGCATCTGCGCGCGCAGGTCCCGCAGCGCCGCGGCCTGCACGTTGCTCAGGAGGTGGTGCCACTGCAGCACCTGGTGCAGCAGGATGCCGTCGAAGAAGCCGCCGAGCGCGAAGCCCAGCCAGAAGCCGGCCCAGCGCAGCCGGCGGGGAGGCGCCGGGTGGTCCATCGCCTCAGTCGCTGCGGTCGCTGCGCGCCTGCAGCGGCATGGCCGCGGCGAGCTCCGTGCGCGATGCATGCGGCCGCGCGTTCGCCGCCGCCTCGGCGACGGCCTGCGCATCGTGCACGTCGAAGGAGCCGAACACTTCCTGCGCGGTACGCGTTTCCGGCAGCACGTAGATGATCGCGCCCATGGACTTCACCGTGGGGCTGAGCACCTTCTCGTAGAAGGGGATGGGCAGGTTCACGCAGCCGTTGGAGATGCGGTTGTCCTCGTGCGTGGTGGAGGCGAGCCGCTCGAAGCGCCGCTCCGACGCGAGCACCGGGCGGATGCGGTGCATGGAAACGGCGGCGTCGTAGTCGATCCAGATGATGTCTTCGCGATGGTTGTTCAGGCCAGGGCGCGCCACGAAGCGGCCGGCCGGCGTCGTGCGCTCCTCGGGCCGGATCTGCGACAGCGGCTTGGAACCGATGCCCGGCGCGCTGTCGTCGCCGATCGCCGAACCCAGCAGGGCCGGAGCCGCGGCGATCAGCTTGCCTTGCGGATCGAAGGTGTAGACCTTCGCCATCTTCTTGTCGAGGACCACCACGGCACGGCGTTCGTTGTCGCCGGTAAAGAAGGCCCAGTCGGCGACGTGGCGCGCCTCGGCCGAGGGCTGCTCGTCGCTGAAATCGGCCAGCAGGCCCGGGAACACCGGGGTTTCCGGTGCGGCGGGAGCCTGGGGTGCTGCGGGTGCTGCGGGTGCTGCGGGTGCTGCGGGTGCGGGGGCCGGCGCCTGGGCCACGGGCGGCTGGGCCGGGGGCGGCGGCGGGGCCTGGCGCGAGCGCATCCAGGGGATCAGCACCACCAGGATGAGCGCGCCGATCACGGCCCCGTTGCGCACGGAGCGGAGGAACTCGGAGCCGCCTTGCGGCGCGGGATCTTTCTGGGTCATCGGTGCCTCGTGTCGGAACCGACAGCTTAGGCAGCCACCCGCATGGCCGAACCGGCGCAGCGCTGCAACGCGTGTAGGACGGAGCCCGGCAAACCCCTTCCTGTGCCGGAAAGGCCTCCGGAATCGACGTTCGGAAACCCGAGAGGCCCCAGCCCTCGCTACGGTCCGATCCGGGCGCGAACTGCCGCACCATCGCGGCGGCCCGCCTCAGCGGCGGCCGCGCGCAGCCAGCGATCGGCGCTTGCCTTGCCGTCGGTGCGGGTTCGACGCTCGTATTCGGGCAACAGTTCGCGCTTGCGCTGCGCCATCAGGCGCCGCCGCTCCGCCTGCACTGTGGCTTCGTCGACGCGGCGCTGGGTGGTCGCGGGAGCAGGACCGTCGGCCGACCTCATCACCTTGCCCTTGTTCTTGCGGCGCTGCGCTTCGCGGTCGATCCAGTCCGGACCATCGCCAGTGCTCTGGTTGCGCATCATGGTGTGCTGCTGCATCAAGGCAGCCTGGCCACCAGCGTCGAATGCGCTGGCGGGACCGGCAATGCCAAGGACACCCGCGAGTGTCGACAAGGCTGCAAGGCGAGCCAGGGAACCGGTCAGCAGAGGAGTCATCGGCATTCTCCTTCGAGGGCAGGTCCGATCGTATCCACGGTCAGCCCGGAATGCGTGTAGCAGGGCGTGCGCAACCGCAACTGCTTGCAGCAGGGGGGCCGCTGTGTTCGCGGTACAAGCGAGGGAGGTGACGAAACCCAGGTGGGCCCCGGGGGGACCCCCGGGCGAGAAAAAAGGCTTGCAAGTCGTCGACCTGCAAGCCTTTGAGTCTTGGTGGCGCTTCAGGGACTCGAACCCCGGACCTGTGGATTATGATTCCATCGCTCTAACCAACTGAGCTAAAGCGCCGAAGCCCGCGATTATAGCGAACCTGCGGCGCCCCCGGGCGTCACTGTCCGGCTTTTGCAAGCTCCTCGGTCACCAGCCGCACGATCAGCCGGTCCAGCGTGTCCACCGAGTAATTCCGCACGTCATGGACGGTTTCCCGGCCCGGCCCGCTGCCCGGCCGCCGCGCATCGGCATAGGTGAGGAAGACGAACTTGCCCCCGGTGTACTGGGCCAGCTGGCGCTGGATGAATTCGCCCTGCCGGTCCAGGCCGCTCGCCCCCACCCCGAACAGCTTGATGCCCTTGCCCAGCGCGGCCAGCATGTCCTCGTCGTAGTGCGGCGCGCCGTAGTCCAGGTGCGGCGGCGCATCGGCCAGCAGGATGGCCAGCCGCGTCGCGCCCTCGCCGCGCCAGCTCAGGTTGTGCACGGTCTCGTGCAGCGCCTCGTTCATGGCTTCGGCATAGTCGCCACCGCCCGCCGCGCGCAGGGGGAGCAGGGCGTCCTGCAGGAAGGCGCCCACGTCGTTGGTGAGGTCGTGGCTGCGCAGCACGAAGGCGTCGCCGCGGTCGCGGTAGGCCACCAGGCCCAGGCAGATGTCGGGCCGGCTGGGCAGCGCCGCGACTTCCGCCGTGATCGCGCGCAGCGTCGCCTTCAGCTTGTCGATCTCGTCGGCCATCGAGCCGGTGGCGTCGATCAGGAAGACCAGGTCCAGCCGCGCGTGGTCGGGCGCGGGGGGCGCGTCCAGCACCACTTCCACCGCGCTCCTCTGGCCGCGCTCCAGCCGCGTGTGCGCCTGCGCACCGGCCTTGCGCACGACCACGTCGTAGGCCGGGGAGCGCAGGGGGTCGAAGGCATCGGGATGCAGCCACGCGCGGCCGCCGTCGTCGGTGCGCGCCCAGGCGGCGTGGCCGCTGGTGCCCAGCAC
>JAEZEB010000062.1 GCA_023438115.1 Pseudomonadota bacterium
GTCTACTTCGACTCGCTGGTGGGCACCGACAGCCACACGACCATGATCAACGGCGTGGGCGTGGTGGGCTGGGGCGTGGGCGGCATCGAGGGCGAAGCCGCGATGCTGGGCCAGCCGGTCTACTTCCTCACGCCGGACGTCGTGGGCTTCGAGCTCACCGGGCGCCTGCGCGAGGGCTGCACCGCCACCGACCTCGTGCTCACCGTCACCGAGCTGCTGCGCAAGCACAAGGTGGTGGGCAAGTTCGTCGAATTCTTCGGCGAGGGCACGCGCAGCATCGGCGTGCCCGACCGCGCCACCATCGGCAACATGGCGCCCGAGTACGGCGCCACCATGGGTTTCTTCCCCGTCGACGAGCGCACCATCGAGTACTTCGAGGGCACCGGCCGCAGCAAGGAAGAGGTGAAGATGCTGGAGGCCTACTTCCGGGCCCAGGGCATGTTCGGCGTGCCGATGCCGGGCGAGGTGGACTACTCGCAGGTGGTGAAGCTGGACCTCGGCGACGTGACGCCCAGCCTGTCGGGCCCCAAGCGCCCGCAGGACCGCATCGAGCTCGGCAAGGTGGCCAGCACCTTCGAGACGCTGTTCTCCAAGCCAGTACAGGAGAACGGCTTCAACATGTCGCCCGACGTGCTGCACACGCGGCACCTGGTGCAGCGCGCCGGCACCGAGAAGGTGGAGGAGCGCCTGCCGCCGGACAACCGGCCGGCCCCCGCGGGATCGCCCCGCTTCCTGAACGAGATGGAAGCGAACAAGCCCACGCCTCCTTCCGCGCATGCGCTGTCGGTGCCGCCCGTGCAGGTGGGCGACGTGACCATCGGCAACGGCGACGTGCTCATCGCCGCCATCACGAGCTGCACCAACACCTCCAACCCCGGCGTGATGCTGGCCGCCGGCCTGCTGGCGAAGAAGGCGGTGGAGAAAGGCCTGCGCGTGCAGCCGCACATCAAGACCTCGCTGGCGCCGGGCTCGCGCATCGTCACGGAGTACCTGCGCGAAGCGAAGCTGCTGCCTTACCTGGAGCAGCTCGGCTTCACGCTGGCGGGCTACGGCTGCACCACCTGCATCGGCAACTCGGGTGACCTCACGCCGGAGATCAACGAGGCGATCAGCCAGAGCGACCTGGTGTGCGCCGCGGTGCTTTCGGGCAACCGCAACTTCGAGGCGCGCATCCACCCCAACATCAAGGCCAACTTCCTCGCCAGCCCGCCGCTCGTGGTGGCCTACGCGCTGGCCGGCACCGTGCTCAAGGACCTGATGACGCAGCCGGTGGGCCAGGGCAAGGACGGCAAGGACGTCTGGCTGGGCGACATCTGGCCTTCGAGCGACGAGATCCACAAGCTGATGAAGCACGCGATGGACGCCAAGGCCTATCGCGAGAACTACAGCAAGGTGAAGAAGGAACCGGGCGAGCTCTGGAAGGACATCGAGGGCGTCTCTGGCGCCACCTACAACTGGCCCGAGAGCACCTACATCGCCGAGCCGCCGTTCTTCGAGGACTTCACGCTGGAAGGGCCGGGCCCGCTGCCGGTGGCTTCGGAGACCGTGGGCGCCGAGCCGATCGCGATCCGCGACGCGCGCATCATGGCGCTGTTCGGCGACTCGATCACCACCGACCACATCTCGCCCGCGGGCACCATCAAGGACACCTCGCCGGCCGGCAAGTGGCTGCTGGAGCACGGCGTGCTCAAGCCCGACTTCAACAGCTACGGCTCGCGGCGGGGCAACCACGAGGTGATGATGCGCGGCACCTTCGCCAACGTGCGCATCAAGAACCTGATGCTGCCGGCGGGCCCTGACGGCTCCCGTGAGGAGGGCGGCCTCACGCTGTACCGCGGCGAAGGCGGCGGCGCCGAGAAGATGTCGATCTACGACGCGGCGATGAAGTACATCGCCGAGGGCCGCGCCACCGTCGTCTTCGCGGGCGAGGAATACGGCACGGGCTCCTCGCGCGACTGGGCCGCCAAGGGCACGCAGCTGCTGGGCATCAAGGCCGTGGTGGCACGCAGCTTCGAGCGCATCCACCGCAGCAACCTGGTGGGCATGGGCGTGCTGCCGCTGCAGTTCCAGGGCGACATGAGCTGGCAGTCGCTGGGGCTCACCGGCGAGGAGCTGGTCGACATCGAGGTCGATCCGCAGCTCAAGCCGCAGAGCCAGGCGGTGATGGTGATCCGCAAGCCGGGCGGCGAGCGCCGCGAGGTCAAGCTCACGCTGCGCATCGACACGCCCATCGAAGTGGACTACTACCGCCACGGCGGCATCCTTCCCTTCGTGCTTCGGCAACTGCTCCAGGAGTGAACCAGGAGCTTCTCGTCGCGGGCGGCGGCATCGGCGGGCTGGCGGCGGCGCTGGCCGCGCGCCATGCCGGCTGGGAGGCGCGGGTGCTCGAGCAGGCGCCCGCCTTCTCGGAGTTCGGCGCCGGCATCCAGCTGGGGCCGAACGCCGTGCGCATCCTGCGCGAATGGGGCCTGCTCGCGCCCGATGGCGAACTGCAGCGGCAGGTGTTCATGCCGCAGCGCCTGCGCGTGCGCGACGGCGTCGACGGCGCGGAGCTCGCCACCCTGCCGCTGGCCGGCATGGAGCAGCGCTACGGCGCGCCCTACCTGACGGTGCACCGCGCCGACCTGCACGCGGCCCTGCTGGACGAGGTCCGCGCGCGCGGCGTGCGCATGCACACCGGCCGGCGCGTGGCGAACGTGGTGGAGCAGGCGGAGGCGGTGCGCATCAAGGCCGCCGGTGGGCCCGACGTGGAAGCCGAAGCCGTGGTGCTGGCCGATGGCCTGTGGAGCGAGGGACGCGCCATCGTGGCGCACGACGGTGCCCCGCGCATGACGGGCCATCTCGCCTACCGCGGCCTCGTGTGGCAGGCCGACCTGCCCAAGCCGCTGCGCACCCACGAAGTGACGGTGTGGCTGGGCCCGCGCATGCACCTGGTGACGTATCCCGTGCGTGGCGGCGACGTGCTCAATACCGTGTGCCTGGTGGAGGGCCAGGTGCGTGGCGACCCGCGCGGCTGGAACGAACTGGCCGTGCGCTCGGAACTGGAAGCGGCCCTGGGCCCCGTGTGCGCCGACGTGCGCGAGCGGCTGGCGGCGGTGCCCGAATGGCGCCTGTGGACGCTGCACGACCGCGACCCGGTGCCGACGGCGGAGTGGCTGGCGCGCGGGCGCATCGCCTTGCTGGGGGACGCCGCGCATCCGATGCTGCCTTATCTCGCGCAGGGCGCGGGCATGGCGCTGGAGGACGCGCGCGAGGTGCAGCGCGTGCTGAGCGTCGCCGACGAGCGCCTGGTCGACGTGCCCACCGCCTTCCGCCGCTACGCCCTCAACCGCTGGCAGCGCGTCGCGCGCGTGCAGGCGCGCTCGCGCCGCAACGCCATGATCTTCCACGCCGACGGACCGCTGCGCGTGAGCCGCAACCTGGCGCTGCGCACGCTGGGCGCGCGCTTGCTGGACCAGCCGTGGTTGTACGGGGGCGGCTCGCCCTAAGGTATCAATCCGCCGTGCGGATCGGCAGGACGGGGCCGGTGGCCGTCGGAACACCGGTCGGCGCGATGACCGTCTGCGCCGCCTGAGGCAGGACGGCTGCAGCGGCGGCGGCCGACGCTGCGCCGCTCTTGCCCACCATGCCGGCGACGGATTCCGCGATGCCGGTGAGCGAGGGATTGTTCAGGCCGGCATCCTTCATGATCGCGTCCACGATCGGCTTGGCCACCTGGTACTGCAGCGCGGAGTTCACCACCTGTTCGGGCAGCGTGCCGCCGCCGGACGCGTGGGCTTCGCCGCCCTGGCCGATGCCCCCGCCGGGCATGCCGTTCACCTGGAAGAGGCGAATCGAGTCGATCTTCTCCAGCGGCTTGGCGGCCTGCTGGATGATCAGCGGCAGCGACTGGATCAGCTGCATGCGCACGGCCAGGTCGATCTGCGCGGCGCCCAGGCGGTTCTTCGCCTCGTTGATCGCGGCGATACCTTCGGCTTCCGCGAGCGAGGCGGCGCGCTTCGCGTCGGCCTCCACCTTCACGGCCAGCGCGCGGTTCTCCGCGGCCTCGCGTTCGGCCTCGGCCGCCACCTTGACGGAGATGGCCTGCTGCTCCGCCTCGCGGGCCGCGTCGATCAGCTGGATGGACTTGCCGCGCTCGGCCACCGCGATCTCGCGCGCCGTGTTGACGCCTTCCTCGGACTTGACCGCCTCGGCGCGCGCCGCGTTGGCGGCGGCGTCGGCTTGCGACTGCTCCTGCGACTTCCGTGCGATCGCGATGGCAGCGTCCTGGTTCGCGAGCTCCACCGACTGGCGCTGTTCGGCCTGCTTGATCTTGGTCTCGCGTTCGGCCTCGATCTGCTTCTTCTGGATCGCCAGGTTCTTGTCGATCTCCGCGCTGTTGACCGTACGATCGGCTTCGATGCGGCGCTCCTTGACCAGCCGCTCGGCATTGATGCGCACTTCCTCGGCTTCGCGCTGGCGCTCGGCCTCGATCTTGGCGATCTCGGCGTTCTGTTCCGCCTTGGCCGTGGCGATCTGCTGCTGCTGCGTGAGCGTGGCGGCCTCGGTTTGTCGTGCGAGGTCCAGCTTCAGGCGCTCGGCTTCCAGGTTCTTGGTGCGCACCTGGACTTCCGTGTCCTGCTCGATGTCGTTGCGCTGCTTGCGCCGCGCTTCGGTTTCGTGTGTCAGGCGCGTCAGGCCTTCCGCGTCGAAGGCATTGTTGGGGTTGAAGAAGGTCTTGGCGGTCTGGTCCATGCTGGTGAGCGAGACCGACTCCAGTTCCAGCCCGTTCTTCTCCAGGTCTTCCGCCACGGCGTTCTGGACCGCCTGCACGAACTCGCGGCGCTTGTCCTGCAGTTCCTGCATGGTCATGGTGGCCGCGGTGGCGCGCAGGGCGTCGACGAACTTGTCCTCGACGAGCGTCTTCAGCTCCGAGGGCGCCATCGTCTTGCGACCGAGCGTCTGCGCCGCGGTGCTGACGGCCTCGGACACCTGCTTGACGCGCACGAAGAAGGCGGCCGCCACGTCCACCCGCATGCGGTCGAGCGCGATGAGGCTCTGCTCCTCGCGGCGCGAGACCTCCAGCTTCAGCGTGTTCATGTTCACGGGGATGATCTCGTGGAACACGGGCAGCACGATGGCGCCGCCGTCCATGATCACCTTCTGCCCGCCGAGGCCCGTGCGCACGAAGGCGGTCTCCTTCGTCGCGCGGTGGTACAGCCGCGCGAAGATGAGGCCGATCACGAAGAGCGTGAAGAGGACGATGCCGGCCGGCACCGCGATGTTGACAAGCAGCTCGATCATCTGAGTCCCTGGCATTCGTTGTTAGAGAAGTTCCGGATGGGGATTGGCGATGCAGCGGAACCGCACCCCCGCCTTGCGAACCAGCACGATCGAGGCCCCTTCCTCGAACGTCTGCCCTTCGATGTCGGGCTCCACCATCACGTAGTGCTGGCGGCCGTGCGCGTCGCGCACCTTGGCTTCTGCGGCCAGGCCCGTGCGCGCGGAGCCGGCGATGACGACGCCGGCGCGGCCCACGAGCGACTGTTCGCTGACCGCCGTGGTTTCGTCGCCGGGCACCACGCGCGCGATGAGGCCGCCCACGGCACGCAGCGTCGACAGGCCCGCGAGCGCTGCGGGAATGGAGGCGAGCCACGCAGGCAGCAGGAAGCCGGCCACGCCTTGCACGCTGGCCTGCACCACGTAGCCCGCGAGCGCGAAGCCGCCGAGGAAGAGGATCAGGAGCACCAGGAAGGGCACCTTGCCCACGTGGAGCCAGCCGAGCGGTCCCTCCGCGAGGTCCGGATGATCCGGCAGCAGGTTCTCGATCCACCCGGAGGGATGGAACGACAGCAGCAGCCCGGCGCCTTCGACGATGGCCAGGCCCACCATCACGGCGAGGGCGGCGCCGAAGGGCCAGGTCTGCGGCGCGACGAGGACGTTCATCGCCGCGTCAGCTGCCGGACTTGAGCGCAGCCAGCCGCTCGTTGATCTTGTTGTCGCGGGCGAGGTCGTTCAGCTCGCGCAGGCGGGCCGCCTGTTCCAGCGTGGCGCCGCGTCCCGCGGCGTCCAGGCCGGTCTGGCGCTGGTAGGTGCGGTCGAAGGACGATTGCGCCGCCTCCACGCGGGCCTGCGTGCTGCTGCCGCTGGAGCCCTGCCGCGTCATCGTGCTTTCGGCGCTGCGGCGCGAAGCCTCGAAGTCGCGGATCGCGCGCTCCATCTCGCGCTTCTTGCCCATGAGGGCGTCGACGAAGCCGGACAGTTCCTTCTCCTCCTGGGCGAGCTGGCCCAGGCTGCCTTCGAGCACCGGCAGCTGCGCCTCGATGTCCAGCTGGCGCGCGATCGCGGCCTTGGCGAGATCGTCGCGCCCGCCGGACAGCGCCGTCGTCAGCGCTCCGCCCAGCTCGTCGTGCTCCTTGTTCAGGTGCCGGTGCTGCTGCTGCGCGAGGTGCCGGTTGGCGACGACCCGTCCCAGCTCGGCGCGGACGTCGTCGGTGACGGCGTCGACCTCGCGCACCGACTGTTCGAGCATGGCCACGGGCGCGGCGTCCTCGATCTTGTCCAGGAAGGCGTGCGCGCCGCCGGCGATCACGCGTGCGACGCGGGTCCTCAGGGTGTCGGCCATGGTTGCTCCTCTCTTACTTTGCGGGTGGGATGATGCGTGCCAGTTCCAGCAGGCGTCCCGCGTTCTTCGTGACGACCTGCGGATCATAGGCAGCGGCTTGCGCGGTGACGGCCTGCCTCAGCAGCGTCTCTGCCATCTGGAGGGTCCTGCGGACCAAGGTTTCCTCCAGCTGTTGTGCTTCACCCACGGACCGGGGCTGGGCGGCATTGAGGGCCGCCATCAGGGCCGGGATGTGTTCGAGCAGCGCGGCCAGCACCTCGGAATGCTCGCCCGTGTCGCGTTCGAGGGCGGCGATGTGCTCGCGCGTGTCGCGCGACAGGTCCCGGTACATCGCGAGGCCGCCGACGTAGTCCGAATCGCCGTCGTGCATCCGCTTGAGGTTGGCCACCGCCACGCGCATCTTGTCGCTGACGGTCGTGGCGCCTTCCACGGTGAAGGTGGAAAGCCACTCGTAGAGGTCGTCCGGAAGCCGGCCTGAAATGGGAACCATGTTGGGCACCTGGAGGGTTCGTTTGAATGCAACTGTATTCAATCGAATTCAAACGTCAACAGATGCCGACGAACGGTTCAGAGGTCCGTCCGCAGCTGCCAGATCTCCGGAAACAGCACCACGTCCAGCATCTTGCGCAGGTAGCTCACGCCACCCGTGCCGCCGGTGCCGCGCTTGAAGCCGATCACCCGTTCCACCGTGGTCACGTGGCGGAAGCGCCAGAGGCGGAAGGCGTCCTCGAGGTCCGTCAGCTCCTCGCCCAGCTGGTACAGGTCCCAGTGCTGCTGCGGGTTGCGGTACACCTGCAGCCAGGCCTGTTCGACGTCCTTGCTGGCTTCGTAGGGCTGCGTCCAGTCGCGCTCCACGTGCGTGGCGGGAACCGGCAGGCCGCGGCGCGCGAGCAGGCGCAGGGATTCGTCGTAGAGCGAAGGCGCTTCGTGCGCCTCGCGCACGGTGGCGAGCCGCTCGGCGCGGTGCTCGTGCGGCTTGAGCATCGCGGCGTTCTTGTTGCCCAGGCGGAACTCGATGCAGCGGTACTGCCAGCTCTGGAAGCCGCTCGAGTTGGCGAGGTAGGGGCGGATCGCGCTGTACTCGGGCGGCGTCATCGTAGCGAGCACGTCCCAGGCGTGCACCAGCTGCTCCATGATGCGCGAGACGCGGGCCAGCATCTTGAAGGCGGGCGGCAGCTCGTCGCGCGCGACGCAGGCGATGGCCGCGCCCAGTTCGTGCAGCATCAGCTTCATCCACAGCTCGCTCGTCTGGTGCTGCACGATGAACAGCATCTCGTTGTGCTCGGGCGAGAGCGGCTTCTGCGCCGACAGGATGGCGTCGAGTTGCAGGTAGTCGCCGTAGCTCATGTCGCGGCTGAAATCCAGCTGCGGCTTCTCGGCGCGGACGATGTCTTCGGGCTTGCTCATGTCAGGTGACCGCATGCTGGCGGTTGAATTCGGGCCGGCGCCATTCGCCGTCCTCCAGGACCTGCCGCAGGTGCTCCACGGCGTTCCACGTGTCCTCGAAACCGAGGTACAGCGGCGTGAAGCCGAAGCGCAGGATGTCCGGCTGCCCCGCGCGGAAGTCGCCGATGACCCCGCGCGCGATCAGCGCCTGGATGATGGCGTAGGCGCCTTCGTCGCGCGTGAGGCAGACCTGCGAGCCGCGCGCCGCGTGCGCGCGCGGCGTCGCCAGCGCCAGGCCGTGGCCCGCGCAACGCTCCTCGACCAGCTGGATGAACAGGTCGGTGAGCGCCAGCGACTTGCGGCGCAGGGCAGGCATGCCGCCGAGGGCATCGGCGGCCAGCATCGCGTCGAGGCCGCATTCGAGCGCCGTCATGCTCAGCACGGGCTGCGTGCCGCAGAGGTAGCGCGCGATGCCCGTCGCCGGCCGGTAGTCGGGCGTGAAGGCGAAGGGCGCCGCGTGGCTCCACCAGCCGGAGAGCGGCTGCCAGAAGCGGTCCGCGTGGCGCGGATGCACCCACACGAAAGCCGGCGCGCCCGGCCCGCCATTGAGGTACTTGTAGCCGCAGCCCACGGCGAAATCCGCCTGCGCCGCATGCAGGTCGACCTCCACCGCGCCCGCGCTGTGCGCCAGGTCCCACACCACCAGCGCGCCGGCCGCGTGCGCGGCGCGCGTGACGGCGGCCATGTCGTGCATGGCGCCGGTACGGTAGTTGACGTGGGTGAGCATCAGCACCGCCACGCCTTCGTCGAGCGCGCCGGCGATCGCGTCGGCTTCCAGCAGG
>JAEZEB010000180.1 GCA_023438115.1 Pseudomonadota bacterium
AGCCTGCGCCACTTCGACGAGTTCACCGACGTCTCCGACCACTGCACGGTCTGCCACAAGTGCTTCAACCCGTGCCCGGTCGACATCGACTTCGGCGACGTGTCGATGGCGATGCGCAACCTGCTGCGCAAGATGGGGCAGAAGCGGGTGCGCCCGGCCAGCAAGGCGGCGATGTTCTTCCTGAACGCCACCTCGCCGGAGACGATCAAGGTGGCCCGTGCCGCGATGACGGGCATCGCCTTCCCGCTGCAGCGCGCCGCCAACGACATGCTGCGCGGCCTCGCCAACCTGCTGTACAGCCCGCGCAACAAGATCCTGGCCACCTCGCTGCTGGTCGAGGCCTTCCTCTACGAGGAGCAGACCCGCCGCGGCGTGTCGATCAAGCACTGGGAGGAGTTCGAGGACGTCTCCGAGCACTGCACCGTGTGCCACAAGTGCGTGAACCCGTGCCCGGTGAAGATCGACTTCGGCGACGTGTCGATGAACATGCGCAACCTGCTGCGCAAGATGGGGCAGAAGAGCTTCCGTCCCGGCGGCGCGGCCGCCATGTTCATGCTGAACGCGACCAACCCGCAGACCATCAAGGCGGTGCGCGCCGCCATGGTGGGCGTGGGCTTCAAGGCGCAGCGCCTGGCCAACGACGTGCTGCGCGGCTTCGCGCGCCGCCAGGTCTCGCAGCCGCCCGAGACGCACTTCGCCGCGCCGGTGAAGGAGCAGGTGATCCACTTCGTCAACAAGAAGCTGCCGGGAGGGCTGCCGAACCGCACCGCGCGCGCGCTGCTGGACATCGAGGACAAGGACTACGTCCCGATCATCCGCGACCCCCAGGCCACGAGCCCGGAGACCGAAGCGGTCTTCTACTTCCCGGGCTGCGGCTCCGAGCGCCTGTTCTCGCAGGTGGGCCTGGCCACGCAGGCCATGCTGTGGCACGCGGGCGTGCAGACGGTGCTGCCGCCGGGCTATCTCTGCTGCGGCTATCCGCAGCGCGGCTCGGGCCAGTTCGAGAAGGCCGAGAAGATGATCACCGACAACCGGGTGCTGTTCCACCGCGTGGCCAACACGCTGAACTACCTGGACATCAAGACGGTGGTGGTCTCCTGCGGAACCTGCTACGACCAGCTGCAGGGCTACCAGTTCGACAAGATCTTTCCCGGCTGCCGGATCATCGACATCCACGAGTACCTGCTGGAGAAGGGCATCACCCTGCCGGGCGGCGGGGGCTACCTGTACCACGACCCCTGCCACACGCCCATGAAGCTGCAGGAGCCGATGAAGACCGTCAAGGCGCTCGTCGGCGAGAACGTGCGCAAGTCCGAGCGCTGCTGCGGCGAGTCGGGCACGCTGGGCGTGAGCCGGCCGGACATTTCCACGCAGGTGCGTTTCCGCAAGGAGGAGGAGCTGCGCAAGGACGAAGCCGCGCTGCGCGCCTCCGGCGCCGTGGGGCCGAAGGACGACATCAAGATCCTCACCAGCTGCCCCAGCTGCCTGCAGGGCATGCACCGCTACAGCCACGACCTGCAGAACGGCCTGCTGGAGGCCGACTACATCGTGGTGGAGATGGCCAACAAGATCCTGGGTGCGGACTGGATGAAGGAATACGTGCGCGCCGCGAACGCGGGCGGCATCGAGCGGGTGCTGGTATGAGCGTGGAAGGAGGATGCCCCTTCTGCGAAGGGGCGGGTGGGCGCGTCGTCGTGCAGGGGGGAAAGTGGCGCGTGGTCCACGCGCAGGAAGCCGGCTTCCCCGCCTTCTACCGCGTGGTCTGGCAAGACCACGTGCGCGAACTCTCCCAGCTGCCACGGGCCGATCGCATCGCCTGCCTGGACGTGGTGACGACCATCGAGGGCCTGATGCTGCGCCACCTGGCCCCGGTCAAGGTGAACCTCGCGACCCTGGGCAACATGGTCCCGCACCTGCATTGGCACGTGATCGCGCGCTTCGGCTGGGACAGCCATTTCCCGGCGCCCGTGTGGGCGGCGGCGCAGCGCGAGGCCGATCCGGCGCGCCTGCAGGAACTGGAGCAGCGCCTTCCGGCCTTCGAGGAAGACCTCGTCTCGGCCTTGTCCCGCGCGGGCTAAAACGCGCGCCATCGTGAAATCCCGCACGACGCCTGCGGGGCATCCTGCGCCCGGGCGGCGGCAGCTCCGCAGTGAGCGTGTATAAATCCCGGATTCAGATTGTCCGGTTGCAACACCGGTTACCGGAGGTTCCTCCCATGCGCGCCGCCCACCGTCCACGTCCATGGCTTGCTGCCCTGGCCGCCATGCTTTTCGCGATGGCCGGCGCATCGCATGCCCAATCCGCCGGCGAGGTGGAGTTCTCGCGGGGCGTGGGCTTCGCCCAGTCCGCCGGCGAGGCGCCGCGCACGCTCGGCCGCGGCCTGGCGTTGCGCGAGGGCGACCGCCTGACCACCTCCGAAGGCGCCAGCGCCATCATCAAGCTGGCCGACGGCACCCGCATGACCCTGCGGCCCAACTCCGAACTGGTGCTGCAGCAGTACCGCTTCCGCGACAACGCCCCGGACAACAGCTTCCTCATGCAGCTGGTGCGCGGCGGCTTCCGCGCGGTGACCGGCCTGATCTCCAAGAACTCTCCGAACGCCGCGCGCATCCAGACCAACACGGCCACCATCGGCATCCGCGGCACCGACTTCGACGCCCGCGTGTGCCAGGGCGTCGAGTGCGCCCAGGAATCCAGCCGCGTCCAGGAATCCGCGCGGCCCAACGCGATCCAGGCGAGCGCCCGCATCGTCTCGGCGCAAGGCGAGATCGCCGCGGTGAACGGCTCCGGCGAGCGCCGGCGCCTCGTTGCCGGCGGCAGCGTGTATCCCGGCGACGTGGTGGAAACCGCGCGCGGCGCCCAGGCGGTGCTGGCCTTCCGCGACGAGACGCGCGTGAGCCTCGGCTCGCAGACGCGCTTCCGCCTGGACAACTTCGTCTACGACGACCGGAACGCGCAGGAAGGCCGCTTCCTCGCCTCGATCCTGCGCGGCTCGGTGCGCGCGCTCACGGGCCTGATCGCCCGGGCCAACAACCGCAACGTCGGCTTCAGCACCGCCACCGCCACCATCGGCATCCGCGGCACCGGCTTCGATGTCTCCTGCACCGGCGCCTGCGCGGGCGAGGGCGGCGATCCCAACACGGGCCTCACGCTGTGGACCTGGCTGGGTGCGATCGAGGTGGGCCAGACCGGCCAGAGCGCGCTGCAGATCCTGCAGGCCGGCCAGGGCCTGTTCATCCCGGCCAACGGCCCGATCCAGCCCGTGACCGTGCCACCCACCTTCGAGACGCCGCGTCCCGACCAGGTCACCGTGCCGGGCAACCTGTTCTCCGGCGGCGACCTGCCCGATGCGGCCGAAGGCCTGTTCGTCTTCGTGCGCGACGGCCACATCGAGATCGCCAGCGCCAGCGAGATCCTGCACCTCGGTCGCGGCGAAGCCGGTTTCTCCGGCATGAACGGCGAGATGGTGCGTCCCACGCTGGTTCCCAAGTTCCTCGAGTTCGACCGCATCCCGCTGCCGAATTCGAGCAACCCGATGCTCTCGAGCATCCTCAGCGAGTCCGGCGTGCGCAGCGGCCAGGTTTGCAAGTAAGCCGCTCCGGCGGGTGACAAATTGTTTCCCGCCGCGAGAATGGCCGGTCCCAGAAAAACGAGGGTCACAGAAACATGAACCGAGGCCTTGTCCCGCCGCGGCTCCCGCGGACCGCGCTGCTGGCGCTCCTGGCCGCGGCCGCAGGCGCCGCCGGCGCCCAGGTGCCCGCCACCGCGCCGTCCGCGCACCGCAACACGCCGCCGATGGCGAGCGCCAAGCCGGCGGCGGTGTTCCCCATCCGCGGCTTCCGCATCGAGGGCGACAACCCCCTGCCGCCCGCCGACGCGCAGCGCCTGCTCGCTCCCTTCGTGCGGCCCGACGCCACCATCGAAACGCTGCAGCAGGCGACCGCCGCCCTGGAGACCGAACTGCGCCAGCGCGGCTACGGCCTGCACCGCGTGGCGCTGCCGCCGCAGGAAGTGGGCGAGACGGTGCGGCTCGACATCGTGAAGTTCACCATCGGCCGCGTCGCGATCGAAGGCGCGCAGATCCACGGCGAGGGCAACATCCGCCGCACGCTGCCGGAACTGCGCGAAGGCGAGAGCCCCAACTTCAAGGCGCTGGCGATCCAGACCGCGATCGCCAACGAGAACCCCAACAAGCAGGTGCAGGTGGGCCTGCGCGAGTCGGAGGAACCCGACCGCATCGACGCCACGATCAACGTCAAGGAGCAGCGTCCCTGGACGCTGGGCGCCACCTGGTCCAACGCCGGCTCCGACAGCACGGGCAACGACCGCCTGACGGTCAGCGGCGGCCACACCAACCTGTTCGACCGCGACCACCAGTTCGTCGCCGCCTACACCACCTCGCTGGAGGAGGCCGACGACGTGCGGCAACTGGGCCTGGCCTACAAGGTGCCGCTGTATGCGCAGGGCGCCGTGATCGGCGCCAGCTTCACGCGCTCGGACGTGGTGGGCAACTTCGGTTCCTTCACCAGCACGGGCGCGGGCCACACCTTCGGCCTGAACTACACGAAGTACCTGGCGCCGCAGGGCGGCCGCCGCAGCTACGTGACGGTGGGCATCGAGGACAAGCTGTTCGACGCCGCGCGCATCAACGACATCGTGGTGCCCGGCGCGCTGGACCGCCGCAGCCGTCCGCTGGTGGCGGGCTACACCGCCCGCACCGAGACCGACACCGCGGTGTGGGGCTACAACGTCGACCTCGCCTGGAACACCGGCAGCGGCGACCACAACGACCTCGATGCGTATCGCAGCGAGGATCCGCGCATCACCACCGTGCACTGGAAGGCCGTGCGGGGCTTCGCCAGCTACACGGCGCCGCTGGACGACGGCTGGCTTTGGACCGCGCGGGGCGCCTTCCAGTGGAGCCCCGACGTGCTGATCTCCGGCGAGCAGTTCGGCCTGGGCGGCTTGGGCTCCGTGCGCGGCACCGAGATCGAGCGTCCGGTCTCTGGCGACAGCGGCCTGACGGGAACGCTCGAGGTGATGACGCCCGAGCTCGCGCCGGGCCTGCGCCTGCTCGGCTTCGCCGACGTGGGCACGCTGCGCAACCACGCGGCCAACGGCCTGGGCCGGCCGCGTTCGGACACGCTGGCGAGCGTCGGCGTGGGCCTGCGCTTCCAGCGCGGCGCCTTCAACGCCAGCGCCGATTACGGCCGCCTCGTCAACGGCAGCCGCATTCCCGCCAGCGTCAACTCCGCTTCCCCGCAGGAGGGGGACGAGCGCTTCTACGTCTCGGTCGGCGTGCAATTCTGAGCCGCGCCGCTGCGCCGGCCGCCACTGCCCTACACTCGGGCGCATGGCCGGTTTGCGCAGCGAGACTCCCACGCCCGAATCCCTCACCCTGCACGGGCAGTCGCACGTGCTGGAGGTGGGTTTTTCCGACGGTTCCACCTACCGCATCCCCTTCGAGCTGATGCGCGTGTACTCGCCGTCGGCCGAGGTGCAGGGCCACGGGCCGGGGCAGGAGGTGCTGCAGACCGGCAAGCGCGACGTCGACATCCTCTCCATGGAGCCGGTCGGCAACTACGGCGTCAAGCCCGTGTTCTCCGACGGCCACGACAGCGGCATCTTCTCCTGGGACTACCTGTACTTCCTCGGCTCGCAGCAGGAGCAGCTGTGGCAGGACTACGAGCGGCGCCTGCAGGAGGCCGGCGTGGACCGTGACGCGCCCATGGCGCTGACCGCCAAGGGCGGCCATGCCTGCGGTGGCCACTGAGGGATCCCCATGAGCCAGACCCACTTCGGCTACGAAACCGTCGACGAGAACGAGAAGGCGCGCCGCGTGCGCGGCGTGTTCGATTCCGTCGCGCCCCGCTACGACCTGATGAACGACCTCATGTCGATGGGCCTGCACCGCGCCTGGAAGGCGTACACGGTGCTGGTCGCCGATGTGCGGCCCGGCCACCGGGTGCTCGACATCGCCGGCGGCACCGGCGACCTGGCCCAGGCGTTCGCCGCCAAGGCCGGCGCGGACGGGTTGGTCGTGCACACCGACATCAACGCCTCGATGCTGCGCGTCGGACGTGACCGGCTGCTGGATGCGGGCCTCGTCCTGCCGACGGTGGTCTGCGACGCGGAGAAACTGCCGTTCGAGCCGGAGACCTTCGACCGGGTGAGCGTGGGCTTCGGGCTGCGCAACATGACGCACAAGGAGCAGGCCCTGGCCGAGATGCACCGCGTGCTGCGCCCCGGCGGCAAGCTGCTGGTGCTGGAGTTCTCCCGGGTGGCGCGTCCGCTGCAGAAGGCGTACGACTGGTACTCGTTCTCCGTGTTGCCGCGCATCGGCAGGTACGTGGCGCGCGACGAGGCCAGCTACCGCTACCTCGCCGAATCGATCCGCATGCACCCGGGGCAGGAGGAGCTGAAGGCCATGATGAAGAAGAGCGGCTTCGGCCACGTGGACTACCACAACCTCACCGCCGGCGTCGCGGCGCTGCACGTTGCAATCAAGTGTTGAGCCTCCAATTGCGTAGGACCAGGAGACCCATGATGAAGCTTTGGACCGTTCTGCTCGCCGGCGTGCTGACGCTGGGCGCCATCGACGCGGAGGCGGCGCGCCGGCTCGGCGGCGGCGGTTCCTTCGGCCGCCAGTCCCCCAATGTGACGCACCGGCAGGCCACGCCGCCGCCCGCCGCGCCCAACACGGCGCAGCAGCGCAACGCCACGCAGCAGCCCGCCACGGCGCCCAATGCCGCGGCCCAGGCGCAGCGCCGCGGTTTCGGCGGCCTCTTCGCCGGCCTGGCCGCGGGCCTGGGCCTGGCCTGGCTGGCCAATGCGCTGGGACTCGGGCCGATGTTCGCCAACATCCTGCTGTTCGCGCTGCTCGCCGTCGTGGTGATGGCGGTGCTCGGCATGGTGATGCGCCGCCGCCAGGGCGCCGGCATGCAGCGCGGCGGCTACGCCTGGCAGGGCGCGGGCGCCAGCGCGGAGGCGCCGGCTTCGCCGCGCCAGTACAACCCCGCCAAGGTGGGCAACGACGCCTCCGCGCGTCCCTGGGAAGATCCCGCCTCGGGCTTCGGCCAGTACCGCGACGCCGGTGGCCTGGGCATCGGCTCGGCGGTCGCCGGCCAGCCGCGCGGCGCGCTCGGAGGTTCGCAAGGCTGGGGCATCCCCGCCGGCTTCGACGTCGAGGGCTTCCTGGGCGCGGCCAGGCGCAACTTCACGACCCTGCAGGACGCCTGGGACCGCTCGGACCTGGGCACCCTGCGCACCATGATGACGGACGAGATGATGTCCGCCATGCGCACGCAGATGGCCGAGCGCGACCGCGAGCCGGCGCCCGCCGATGCCCGCACCGAGGTGGTGATGCTCGAGGCGCAGCTGCTCGGCATCGAGGAGACCGGCGCCGATTACCTGGCGAGCGTGGAGTTCTCCGGGATGATCCGCGAGGATCCCTCCGCCGGCCCCGCGCCCTTCCGCGAGGTGTGGAACATGGTCAAGCCCAAGGACGGCTCGGCCGGCTGGCTGGTGGCGGGCGTGCAGGCGCTGCAGTAAACCGCTGGCGGCACGTGGATCCCGCGGAATAGCATGCAGCGGGATCCCCTCACGAAAAAGGCCGGATTCATTCCGGCCTTTTTCGTCTGTTCAGCCACATGAAAAACGCTTCAGCGTTTTTCATGTGAATAATCCTGGATGGCTACTCCCTCTCCCGCTTCGTTCCTGGACCAGCTCTTCGAGCGTGCCGGCCAGGTGTTCCAGCCGCCCGAGTGGCTGGTGCACGAGGTCCAGCACCGCACCGTGCTGCTGCTCAATCACGTGCTGCAGCAGGAGCCCGAGGCACAGGCGCGCCTGCGGCGGCAGTCGGGCCGGGTGGTGGAGGCGCACTGGCGCCATTTCGCCATGCGGCTGCAGGCCACGCCGGCCGGGTTGCTGGAACTCGCCACGCCCGCCGCGCAGCCGGACCTGAGCCTGACGCTCACCGAGGAATCGCCGTTCTCGCTGGCCCAGGCGGCCCTGCGCGGCGAGAAGCCGCCCGTGCGCATCGCCGGTGACGTGCAGCTGGCCGCCGAGGTGCAGTGGCTCGTGGACCACGTGCGCTGGGACATCGAGGAGGACCTCGCGCGCCTCTTCGGCGACGCGCCCGCCCACGCCATCGGCGAGACGCTGCGGCGCATGGCCGATGCCCTGCGCCGCTTTGCCGGCCGGCGCGACGACGCGCCCGGCGCGGGCGGCGGCACGGCGCCGGGCGCCGGCGTTCCTCCCGGGCAGAGCGGCGGATGACGCGCTACCTGCGCGCCACCTTCATCCTCTGGGTGATCCTCCGCTACGGGCTGGACGAGCTGGCGCTCTCCGGCTTCCGGCTGGGATGGCTCGCGCGCATCCTCACCTTCGGGCGCCGGCGCCACCTCGGTGCGCCGCGGGGACAGCGCCTGCGCGAGGCGCTGGAGCACCTGGGCCCCATCTTCGTCAAGTTCGGCCAGGTGCTGTCCACCCGCCGCGACCTGATGCCGCCGGACATCGCCGACGAGCTGGCGATGCTGCAGGACCGCGTGCCGCCGTTCCCCTCCGAGGTGGCGGTGGCCACCATCGAGCGCGCGTTCCGCCGCCCGCTGTCGGCGATCTTCGAGACCTTCGACCACCAGCCGGTGGCGAGCGCCTCCATCGCGCAGGTGCACTTCGCCACGCTGCGCATGCGCAACGGCGAGATCCGCGACGTGGCCGTGAAGGTGCTGCGCCCCGGCGTGCTGGGCGTGATCGAGAAGGACCTGGACCTGATGCGCCTGATGGCGCGCTGGCTGGAGAAGCTCTCGCGCGACGCGCGCCGCCTGAAGATGCGCGAGGTGGTCGCCGAGTTCGACAAGTACCTGCACGACGAGCTGGACCTGGTGCGCGAGGCGGCCAACGCCGCGCAGCTGCGCCGCAACATGGCGAGCCTGCACCTGGTGCTGATCCCGGAGATGTACTGGGACTTCGTGCATCCCGAAGTGATCGTGATGGAGCGCATGGTGGGCGTGCCCATCAGCCAGGTCGACCGGCTGCAGGAGGCGGGCGTCGACCTGCGCCAGCTGGCGCGCGACGGCGTGACGATCTTCTTCACCCAGGTGTTCCGCGACGGCTTCTTCCACGCGGACATGCACCCGGGCAACATCCAGGTGAGCGTCGCGCCGGGCACTTTCGGCCGCTACATCTCGCTGGACTTCGGGATCATCGGCACGCTGACGGAGTTCGACAAGGACTACCTGGCGCAGAACTTCACCGCCTTCTTCCGCCGCGACTACAAGCGCGTCGCCGAACTGCACATCGAATCGGGCTGGGTGCCGCCCGGCACGCGCGTCGACGAGCTCGAGGCCGCCGTGCGCACCGTGTGCGAACCGTACTTCGACCGGCCGCTGCGCGAGATCTCGCTGGGCATGGTGCTGATGCGCCTGTTCCAGATGTCGCGCCGCTTCAACGTGGACATCCAGCCGCAGCTGGTGCTGCTGCAGAAGACGCTGCTGAACATCGAGGGCCTGGGCCGCCAGCTCGACCCCGAGCTGGACCTGTGGAACACGGCCAAGCCCTTCCTGGAGCGCTGGATGCTGGAGCAGGTGGGGCCGAAGAAGCTGTGGCAGGCGCTGCGCGACTATTCCCCGCGCTACGCCAAGATCCTGCCGGAGCTGCCGCTGCTGCTGCACAAGTACCTGCGGCAGGAGGCGGTGCGCGAGCGGCGCGACGACGTGGCGGAGGAGTTGCGCCGGACCAACCGCCTGCTGCAATCCATCATCTACGGCGGCGTGGGTTTCGCCCTCGGCCTGCTCGTGATGCAATTCCTCGTGCGCATCCGTTTGTTCTAGGGCGCTGTTCCACCATAATGCGCGCCAGCGTCGCGGGCGGATGAGCTCGCGGCCACGATTACACGGAGGGGTCCATGCTCGTTGGTTTCGTCGTCCTGTACCTGCTCGCGTCGATCGCGATCGGGCTCTATGCCGCCCGCCGGGTGCACAACACGGCGGACTACGCCGTGGCCGGCCGCAGCCTCCCGCTGGCGGTGGTGATCGCCACCACCTTCGCCACCTGGTTCGGATCGGAAACCGTCGTGGGCGTCTCGGCCCGCTTCGTCTCGGGCAACCTCGGCGAGGTCGTGGAGGATCCCTTCGGCGCCTCCATGTGCCTGATCCTGGTGGGCATCTTCTTCGCCCGCAAGCTGTACCGGCGCAACCTGATCACCCTGGGCAGCTACTACCGCCTGCGCTACGGCAAGGTCATCGAGGTGCTCGCCTCCATCATGATCCTGATCAGCTACCTCGGCTGGGTGGCCGCGCAGGTCACGGCGCTGGGCCTGGTGTTCCACCTGCTGGTGCCGAACCTGATCTCGGTTCCCGGCGGCATGGTGCTGGGCACCGCCATCGTGCTGATCTACACCTTGTACGGCGGCATGTGGTCGGTGGCGCTCACCGACTTCGTGCAGATGATCGTGATCGCCCTGGGCCTGATCGCCATCGCGTGGTTCGCGGCGGACCTGGCGGGCGGCGCGGGCCGCGTGGTCTCCTACGCCAGCGAGCAGGGCAAGTTCCAGTTCTTCCCCACCGACGGCGACGCCAAGACCTGGATCTTCTTCTTCGCCGCGGCCATCACCATGATGCTCGGCTCCATCCCGCAGCAGGACGTGTTCCAGCGCGTGATGTCGTCGAAGGACGAGGGCACCGCCGTCAAGGGCCCGATCATCGGCGGCTCGCTGTACCTGCTGTTCGCCATGATCCCGATGTTCATCGTGACGGCCGCCGTGCTGGTGATGGGCGACCAGGCCACGCAGCTGCTGGCCGACGATCCGCAGAAGGTGCTGCCCACGCTGGTGATGGAGCGCATGCCCGTGATCCTGCAGGTGGCCTTCTTCGGCGCGCTGCTGTCCGCGATCATGTCGACGGCCTCGGCCACGCTGCTCGCGCCCAGCACCACCTTCGTGGAGAACATCCTGCGCAACATCAAGCCCGGCATGAGCGACCAGGCCACGCTGAAGGCCATGCGCATCAGCGTGCTGGTGTTCACCGCCCTGGTGCTGCTGTACGCCATCCTCATGGAAGGCACCTCGATCTACGAGCTGGTGTCCGGGGCCTACCAGGTCCCGCTGGTGGGCGCCTTCATTCCCCTGGTGTTCGGCCTGTACTGGTCGCGCGCCACCACCCAGGGCGCTCTGTTCTCCGTGGTCCTGGGCCTGGGTACCTGGCTGTTCTTCGTGGTCACTCCGCCGCTGGCCGAGGCCTTCCCGCAGCAGCTGGCCGGCGTGATCGCGGCCCTGGCGGGCATGGTCGGCGGCTCGCTGATGCCGCAGTGGGTGGCCAACCACAAGGGCCACGTGCACCACTACGAGGGCTCGGCCGAAGGCACGTCGGCCGCCTGAGGGCGGCAGGGCGGGCCTGGGTTGAAGAACCGGGCCCCGTCTATAATTGAGGGCTTTGCATCACCGCCTGACGCCATGCCCATCTACGCCTACAAATGCGGGTCCTGCGGCCATGCCAAGGACGTCCTGCAAAAGATCTCGGATGCGCCGCTGACGGTCTGCCCCTCCTGCGGCGCCGAAGCCTTCAGCAAGCAGATCACCGCCGCCGGCTTCCAGCTCAAGGGCTCCGGCTGGTACGTGACCGACTTCCGCGGCGGCAATTCCGGTGCCTCCGCCTCCACCTCCACCGCCGCCGAGAAGTCCGCGGACAAGCCCGCGGACAGCGGCAAGTCGGAGGGCGCCTCGAACAAGCCGGACGCCCCTTCGGCGTCCGCCGGCGGCTGCGGCGCCTCCTGCGCCTGCCACTGAACGCACGATGCACGCCCTGCGCAAATGGCTGCTGGCGGGGCTGCTCGTCATGGTTCCGGTGGCCATCACGGTCGCCGTCCTGCGCTGGGTCATCGACACGCTCGACCAGACGCTGCTGATCCTGCCCGAGGCCTGGCACCCTGACCGGGTTTTCGGCGTCCACATTCCCGGCCTCGGGGTGCTGCTGACGCTGGCCATCCTGCTGCTGGTGGGCGCCGGCGCCAGCAACTTCGTGGGCCGCAAGCTGGTCCGCTTCGGCGACCGGGTCGTCTCGCGCATCCCGGTGGTGCGCTCCATCTATTCCAGCGTCAAGCAGGTCTCGGACACGCTGTTCTCCGAGAGCGGCAACGCCTTCCGCACCGCGGTGCTGGTGCAGTGGCCGCGGGCCGACGTCTGGACCATCGGCTTCGTGACCGGCGCGCCCGGCGGCGACGTGATCAACTACCTGCGGGGCGAGGAGTACGTCAGCGTGTACGTGCCGACGACGCCCAACCCCACCGGCGGCTATTTCGTGATGCTGCGCAAGAGCGACTGCATCGAACTCAAGATGAGCGTGGACGACGCGCTCAAGTACGTGGTGTCCATGGGCGTCGTCGCCCCCGCCATCGCGAACCGCTGAGCCCTCCGCGGCCGGCCTTTCCTGGAAAGCTTCCCATGTCCCAATCCATGCGTACGACCTACTGCGGCCTCGTGACCGAAGCCCTGATGGGCCAGAGCGTCACCCTTTGCGGCTGGGTCAACCGCCGCCGTGACCACGGCGGCGTGATCTTCGTCGACCTGCGCGACCGCGAAGGCTACGTTCAGGTGGTCTGCGACCCCGACCGCCCCGAGATGTTCAAGGCCGCCGAAGGCCTGCGCAACGAGTTCTGCGTCCAGGTGAAGGGCGTGGTGCGCGCCCGCCCGCAGGGCACCGTCAACGAGAACATCAAGAGCGGCAAGATCGAGGTGCTGTGCCACGAACTGGTGGTGTTGAACCCCTCCGTCACGCCCCCGTTCCAGCTCGATGACGAGAACCTGTCCGAGACCACGCGGCTGATGCACCGCGTGCTCGACCTGCGCCGCCCGTACATGCAGAACAACCTGATGCTGCGCTACCGGGTGACCATGGAAGTGCGCAAGTTCATGGACGCCAACGGCTTCATCGACATCGAGACGCCGATGCTGACCAAGTCCACGCCCGAAGGCGCGCGCGACTACCTGGTGCCCTCGCGCGTGCACGACGGCCTGTTCTTCGCACTGCCGCAGTCGCCCCAGCTGTTCAAGCAGCTGCTGATGGTGTCCGGCTTCGACCGCTACTACCAGATCACCAAGTGCTTCCGCGACGAGGACCTGCGCGCGGACCGCCAGCCGGAGTTCACGCAGATCGACGTGGAGACCTCCTTCCTCACCGAGGAGGAGATCCGCACGATGTTCGAAGGCATGATCCGCAGCACCTTCCAGAACGTGCTGGGCATCGACATCGGCGCCTTCCCCGTGATGAAGCACGCGGACGCCATGCGCCTGTACGGCTCCGACAAGCCGGACCTGCGCGTGAAGCTGGAATTCACCGAGCTCACCGACGTCATGAAGGACGTCGACTTCAAGGTGTTCTCGGGCCCGGCC
>JAEZEB010000355.1 GCA_023438115.1 Pseudomonadota bacterium
GTGGAAGCCCTGTGGCCCGCCGACGCGCCGCTGTCCGGGCTGGTGGTCACGCGCTACCACCACGTGCCGCCGCGCCCCGAGGGGCTGCCGCGTCGCATCGAGGTGGTGGAAGCCGCGCATCCGGTGCCGGACGTCGCGGGCCTGCAGGCGGCCGAACGCATCCTCGCGCTCGCGCAAGGCCTCACGGCCGACGACCTGGTGCTGTGCCTCATTTCCGGCGGCGGCTCCGCGCTGCTGACGCTGCCGGCCGAGGGCCTGTCGCTGCAGGAGAAGCAGGCGATCAACCGCGCGCTGCTGGAATCGGGCGCCAACATCGGCGAGATGAACTGCGTGCGCAAGCACCTCTCGCGCATCAAGGGCGGGCGTCTTGCGGCCGCCTGCGCGCCGGCGCGCGTGGTGACGCTGACGATCAGCGACGTGCCCGGCGACGACCCTTCGGTGATCGCCAGCGGCCCCACGGTGCCGGACGCCACCAGCTGCGCCGACGCCGTGGCCATCCTGCAGCGCTATGGCATCGCGGTGCCCGGCGCCATCATGAGCCTGCTGGAGCAGGGCGCGCTGGAGACGCCCAAGCCCGGCGACGCCGTCTTCGCGGGGCAGCAGGTGCACATGATCGCCACCCCGCAGCAATCGCTGGAAGCGGCGGCCGCCGCTGCGCGGGCGGCGGGGCTGGACGCGCACATCCTCAGCGACGAGATGGAAGGCGAATCGCGCGAGGTGGGCAAGGTGCACGCGGCCCTCGCGCGGGCGGTGGCGCAGCGCGGGCAACCGTTCCGGCGGCCCTGCGGGATCCTGTCCGGCGGCGAGACGACGGTCACGGTGCGCAAGCAGGCCGCAGGCACGCCGCGCGGCCGCGGCGGGCGCGCCGGCGAGTTCTGCCTGGGGCTCGCGCAGGCGCTGCAGGGGCAGGGCGGCGTGTGGGCGCTGGCGGCCGACACCGACGGCATCGACGGCATGGAAGACAACGCCGGCGCCTTCGTCGCGCCCGACACGCTGCAGCGCGCGCTGGCGCAGGGCATGAAGGTGGATGCCTACCTGGCACGCAACGACGCGTACGGCTACTTCGAGGCGCTGGGCGACCTGGTGGTGACCGGGCCGACGCACACGAACGTCAACGATTTCAGGGCGATGCTGGTGCTCTGACCCGCGCCGCCCCCGTCCTTTCATTGCGGCCTCGAGCCGCAATCCATGCGGCGGCCGATCGAGCGCTGCATGGATCCCGGCTCAAGGCCGGGATGACAAGGCCCGGGATCAGAGGCCTTCCTTGCCGAAGTGCACCGCCAGGTGCTCCACGAAGGCCCGCACGCGCGCCGCGTTGGCGTGCCGCGCCGGATACACCGCGTGGATGTCCGCCGGCGGCGACTGCCAGTTCTCCAGCACCTGTTGCAGCCGGCCGCTGCGCAAGTAGCGCGCGATGTCCCACTCGGCGCGCAGCACGATGCCGAACCCGGCGAGAGCCCAGTTGACGGCGATCTCGCCGTCGTTGGTGCTCAGGGGCCCGCGCACCTTGACGGTCTCCGTGCGCTTGCCCGAACTCAGTTTCCACACCCCGTAGGCCTCGTCGCCCTGGCGGATGCCGATGACGCTGTGCTGCGCCAGCTCGCGCGGCTGCCGCGGCGTGCCCTGCTTCGCCAGGTAGGCGGGCGAGGCGCACAGCAGGCGCCGGTTGGGTGCCAGCCGGCGGGCGATCACGCGTGCGTCCGGCGGCTCGCCGAAACGCACGCACACGTCGAAGGCGTCGTCGGCCAGCGGCGGCGGATTGACCGACAGCTGCAGCTGCACCTCCACCTGCGGATGGCGGCGCGAGAAGGTGGCGATCAGGGGTGCGATGTGCGCGCGGCCGAAACCGAGGGTGGCGTTCACGCGCAGCAGCCCCTTGGGTTCGGCGCGCGTGCCGCGCAGCTCGCTCTCGGCGGCCTCGATCTCCGCCAGGATGCGGCGCGCATGCTGCAGGTAGGTCTCGCCCTCGGGCGTGACGCCCAGGCGCCGCGTGGTCCGGTGCAGCAGGGGCGCGCCCAGGCGCGCCTCCAGCTGCGCGAGGCGCTTGCTGACGGCGGCGGTGCTCACTTGCAGCTCGCGCGCCGCGGCGGACAGGCTGCCGCAGCGCACCAGGTCGCTGAAGAACTGCATGTCGGCGGAGGCGGTGGCGGCGGACATGGAGGGACGGTTGGGCGATTGCCGCATTCTCGCGTGTCTTGGCGGCGCGACACCCGCGCCGGAAACCGGCCGCGCGCAGTTTACAGTCCCATGTCTTGCTCCAGGAGGGTTCATGTCCAACGGCAAGCACGCCGGATCGCATGGTCCGCAGGACCGTGCCGCGATCGAGAAGGCGACCGAAAGGATCGCCCGTACCCTGCGCGAGTTGCGCAGCGCCGACGTTTCCGGGATCGCGGATCGCTGGGATACCCGTCTCGAGGGGATCCAGAAGAAGATCAACGGCGCGCTCGGCGAGGCGCTGGGCCTGTCGTCGCCCGAATTCCGCAAGGAGCAGGTGCCTCCGCTGGACGCCGAGCTCGAGGCCACCTACGGCGAGCGCCACACCGTCGACGAATTCCGCGAGGTCGTGAAAGCCGCGATCCGCCAAGCGATCGCCAAGCTGGAGCGCGTGAGCCGGCAGCTGTCGGAGCGGGGGAA
>JAEZEB010000008.1 GCA_023438115.1 Pseudomonadota bacterium
CCGATGCCCGAGGTCGACCCGGTGACCAGGGCCACGGGACGGTCGCCGTCGCTGGAGGAAGTGGAGTGCATGTCGAAATCCCACGCGTCGCGCAGAAAGGGGCGCGAGCATCTTGCCAGAAGGCGTACCTGCTTCTCAGCCCGTCACCCGAAGAACCACCGCGCCGGCACCATCACCAGGCTGGGGAAGAACACCAGCAGGAACATGACGGCGAACTGCGCCAGCATGAACGGCCAGGCGCCGCGCGTCACCGCGTCCATGCTGACGCGGCCCACGCCCGCGACGGTGCTCAGCACCGCCCCCACCGGCGGCGTGATGAGGCCGATCGATGTGTTGATGATGAACAGCACGCCGAAGTACACCGGGTCGATGCCCGCCTGCTTGACCACGGGCATCAGCACGGGCGTGAGGATCAGCACGGTGGGCGTGAAATCGAGCGCCGTGCCCACCACGATGATGATCACCATGATCACCAGCATCAGCAGGATGCGGTTGTCCATGAAGGGCTGCAGCATCCGCGCGACCTCGGCGGGGATGTTGGCCACGGTGATCAGCCAGGCGCTCACCATCGCGGCGGCCACGAGGAACATGACCACCGAGGTCGTCTTGCCGGCGCTCAGGACCAGGCGGTACAGGTCACGCACCTTCAGCTCGCGGTAGACGAACATGCCCACCACGAAGCTGTAGACGGCCGCCACCACCGCGGCCTCCGTGGGCGTGAACACGCCGAACTTCATGCCGCCCAGGATCAGCACCGGCAGCAGCAGGGCCAGCGTGCCCTGCCCCGTGATGCGCAGGCGCTCGCCCATCGCCACGGGCGGCGCGGCCTGCACGTTCTCCTTCTTGGCCAGCCACCACCAGGTGAGGCCGATCGCCGCGCCCATCAGGATGCCCGGCACGATGCCGGCGAGGAACAGCTTGGTGATGGAGACGTTGCCGGCGACGCCGAAGATGATCATGCCGATCGAGGGCGGGATCACCGGCGCGATGATGCCGCCGGCGGCGATGAGGCCGGCCGAGCGGTTCACCTTGTAGCCGGCCTGGCGCATCATCGGGATCAGCAGCGCCGAGAGCGCCGCCGTGTCGGCCACGGCGGACCCGGACAGCGAGGCCATGATCACCGCGGCCAGCACCGCCACGTAGCCCATGCCGCCGCGGAAGTGCCCCACCCAGGCCATGGCCAGGTTGACGATGCGCCGCGACAGGCCGCCGGCGTTCATGAACTCGCCGGCCAGCAGGAAGAAGGGCACCGCCAGCAGCGGGAAGTTGTCGGCGCCGTCGACGAAGCGCTGCGCGAGGATCTGCGAGTCGAAGGCCGGCAGCAGGCCGGTGGCGGCCATGAAGGCCATCAGCGCGAGGCCGCACACCAGCAGCGCATAGGCGATGGGCATGCCCAGCGCCATCGCGCCGAGCAGGCTGCCGACGAAGACGGTGGCCGTCATGGGCGGCTCCCTTCCTGCAGCGGCATGCCGGCATGCGGCAGGTCTTCGGAATCCACCACCTGCACCAGTTCGTCCTCGGCCAGCTGCCCGGTGAAGAGGCGGTACAGGACGCCCAGGTTGAACAGCGCCATCACGACGGCGACCACGTAGCCGATGCCGTAGATCCAGATCATCGAGATGCCGACCACCGGCGAGGTGCTGGTGGCCTGCAGTTCGTGCATCTTCCAGGTGCCGACGAAGAACAGCACGTTCACCAGCAGCATCAGCGACTCGCTGGCCAGCAGGCAGGCCTTCTTGCCGGCCGCGGGCAGGCGCCGCACCAGCGTGTCGACGCCGATGTGCTCGCGCTCGCGCATGGCGATCATGGCCCCGATGTAGGTGAGCCAGATGAAGAAGTAGCGCGACATCTCTTCCGACACCAGGATGCCGGAGTTGAAGAAATACCGCAGCACCACGTTGCCGAACACCATGAAGACCATGGCCACGAGGGCCACGACCACCAGCAGTTCGAGCAGCTTGAAGAACAGGTCGGTGGCCTTTTGCACTTCGCTCCTTTCGTCCGTTCAGGCCACGCGCAGCAGGCGGGCGGGGGTATCCAGCTTGGGCAGGCGCCGGCGCGAGGCCAGCACCGCCTCGATGTCCTCGCGCGCGCCGTCGATCAGCACGAGGATGCCCTGCTCGGCGCGCTCGGGCTCGCGCGCGATCACCGCGTCGAGCACCTCGCGGTGCAGGGGCAGCGAGTTCTTCGGCCCGTCCTTGCGCGTGGTGGAGATCTCGAAGCTGGTGCGCAGCAGCGCCGACAGCGCCTTGCTCATCTGCACGATCATCCGGTTGTGGCAGGCGCGCAGCAGGCCCTGGTGGAAGCGCAGGTCGTAGGCCACGTAGTCGCCGCCCTCCTCCACCGCCTTCTTCATGCCCGCGAAAGCGGCCTCGATGGGCGCGATGTCGGCGGGCGTCGCGCGCTCGGCGGCCATGCGCACGGCGGCGGGCTCGACGACGCGGCGCAGTTCCTGCAGGTCCCGCAGGAACTCGCGCGTGAGCCCCACCTGCGACTGCCACACGATCACGTCCGGGTCGAACCAGTTCCACTGCTCGGGCGGCAGCACCCGCGTGCCGACCTTGGGGCCGGTGGACACGAGGTTCTTGGCCACGAGGGACTTGACGGCCTCGCGCACCACGGTGCGGCTCACGCCCAGCTCCTCCCCGAGCGCGGGCTCGGGCGGGATGGAGCTGCCCGCCGGGTAGCGGCCGCCGACGATGGCGGCCCCCAGGAGGTCGAGCGTGGTGCCGAGGACGTTCTTGATGGTCATGGTTTGTCCGGAAGCGGGCGCAATCGTATGACCATACGATGAATGCCTAGCTCCGGACCAACCCTATGAACGCACCCAGGAAGAAACCCGAAGAACTCCGATCCCAGCAGTGGTTCGGCCGCCAGGACCGCGACGGATTCGCGTACCGCAGCTGGGTCAAGGGCAAGGGCGTGCCCCACGACCAGTTCGACGGCCGGCCCGTCATCGGCATCTGCAACACGTTCAGCGAGCTGACGCCTTGCAACTCGCATTTCCGCACGCTGGCCGAGCAGGTGAAGATCGGCGTCTATGAAGCGGGCGGATTCCCGCTCGAGTTCCCCGTCATGTCGCTGGGCGAGACGCTGCTGCGTCCCACCGCCATGCTCTATCGCAACCTCGCGAGCATGG
>JAEZEB010000037.1 GCA_023438115.1 Pseudomonadota bacterium
GGCCAGGAGCGGCAGCAGGTGCAGGCGCGTCATCGCGCGATGCTAACGGGCGCGGCCCCGCGGTGCTAGTCTGGCGCCATGAAGCGACGCACCCTTTTGCAGTGGGCCGCGCTGCCGGCGGCCTTTCCGGTGCATGCGCAGCAGGCGCTCCGCACCCGTGCGATCCCGTCCACCGGCGAGGCGATCCCCTGCGTGGGCCTGGGCACCTGGATCACCTTCAACGTCGGGCAGGACGCGCCGGCCCGCGCCGGCTGCGTGCAAGTGATGCGCGCCTTCCTCGACGGCGGCGGGCGCGTGATCGATTCCTCGCCGATGTACGGATCCTCGCAGGCCGTGGTGGGCGAAGGGCTGCGCGCGCTGGATGGCGCGCGCCGCGTGTTCTCGGCCGACAAGGTCTGGACGCGTTCCGACGGCGCGGCGCAGGTGGCGCAGTCGCGCGCGCTGTGGCAGGTGCCGCGCTTCGACCTGCTGCAGGTCCACAACCTGCTCGCCTGGGAGGAAAAGCTGCCGCTGCTGCAGCGGATGAAGGAGCGCGGCGAGCTGCGCTATGTCGGCATCACGACGTCCGAAGGCCGGCGCCACCGCGAGTTCGAACAGGTGATGCGTTCGCACCGTCTCGATTTCGTGCAGCTCACGTACAACCCGCTGGACCGCGAGGCCGAGCGGCGCCTCCTGCCGCTGGCGGCCGAGCGCGGCATCGCCGTGCTGGTGAACCGCCCCTTCCGCCAGGGCGGCCTCACGCAGCAGTTGCAGCGCCATCCGCTGCCCGCGTGGGCGGCGGAGATCGGCTGCCGCAGCTGGGCGCAACTGATCCTGAAGTTCATCGTCAGCCATCCGGCCGTCACCTGCGCGATCCCCGCGACCACGCGCGTCGACCACGTGCGCGAGAACCTCGCCGCCGGCAGCGGGCCGTTGCCCCATGAAGCCATGCGCGAGCGCATCGCTTCGCACATCGCTGCGCTATGAGTGAATGGTGGACCTACGGGCTGTCCGACTTTCTGATGTTCTCGCCGCAGACGTACTGGCGGCTGGTGGCGCGCTACAACGCCGCGTGGTGGCCCACGCAGCTGGTTGCCGTTGCAGCGGGCTGCGGCCTGCTCGTGTTGGTTCGACGACCGGATGGCGCGGTTGGCCGAGCGGCGCTGGTCCTTCTCGCCGCGGCGTGGGCCTGGGTGGGCTGGGCCTTCCACGCGCGCCAGTATGCGGAGATCTTTCTCGCCGCGCCCTGGCTGGCATGGGCCTGCGGCGCGCAAGGGCTGATGTTGCTGGCCACCGCGGTGGTCTCACGTGATGCGCGTGCGGCCACCGGCGCAGGCAAGACGGCAACGCTGCTGCTCGTCCTCGCCCTGCTCTTCCCGCTCCTCGCGCCACTGGCCGGCCGCGACTGGCAGCAGGCGGAAGTCTTCGCCTTCATGCCGGATCCCACCGCCCTGGCGACGCTGGGCGCGCTGCTCGCACTCGCGCAACCCCGCGCCTGGATGCGCGCGGTGCTCGCCGTCATTCCCGTGCTGACGCTGCTGCTGGGCGTGGCGACGCGCTGGCTGCTCGCCTAATACGCCACGCTGTAGCGGTAGTCCTTGTAGCGCAGCACCGCGGTGCGGGGGCGGATCTGTTCGAGGACCACGCCGGGCGCGAGTTCGGCGCCCTCGTTCACCACCTGGCCGCCCACGATCAGCATGCGCTGCGCGGCGTTCTCGGAGTGGACGCCGCCGGAGATCGCGAGCTTGGGCAGTTCGCCGCGCACGGCCGCGGGCAGTTCGGCGAAGGCGAGGATGCGCGCAGGTTCGGGTGCCGGTGCGGGTGCCGGTGCGACAGCGGCCACCGGCGATGCCGGCTGCGGCGTGGGGCGCGCGACCACCGGCGTCGGCAGCGGCGGCGGCGCGGGCGGGCTGACCTGGGTCGCCACGGGAACCACCACCGGTGCCGGTGCAGGCTCCATGGCGGCGACCGGTTCGGCCGATGCCGGCGGCTGCGGCTGCGCCGCGGGCCACGCGGCATAAGCCACCACCGCGGCGCCACACAGCGCGGCGCCGGCCCACACCCAGGGCGGCGTGCCGGAGTTCGTCCGCGCGGCGGTCGCGACGGCGGGTTGCGCGTGGATGCCACGCGCCGGATCGCTTTCGCGCTGGGCGTCGGCCTTGCGCAGCGCATCGAGGATGTACGACATGCGCGGCCTCGTCAGGGTTCGGTGCGCAGCCGGGGCTCTTCCACCCCCGACGCGCGATTGAGTTGCATGTAGGTCAGCGGCCCGGGCTGGCCGTCCGCCGGCAGGCCTTGCGCCAGCTGGAAGGCACGCACCTCGGAGCGCAGCGCGGCATTCAGCCGCACGCGGCCCGTGGGCGGCGGCTCGCCCTTGAGGGCGGCCAGCTGCGTGGCGATCCAGCCGACGGGATGGCCGTTCGCCGCGCCATCGCGGTAGCCTTCGGGCGCGCGCCACAGCGTCGCGAAGTCGCCGTGCCAGCGCTCGGCCAGCGCGGCCAGCGTCACCGTCTGCTCCGTGCCGGCCGCGCGCAGCGTCGCCGTGTTCTCCGTCACCGCGGACAGGATGGCGTACGAAGGCTGGCCGGTCGGAACGTCCAGCGTCACGATGCCGGGACGACCGAGCTGGCGGATCAGCGCCAGGCTCATGGTCTTGCTGAAGCAATGCACGCCTTCGCGGGCGAGCGCCTCGCAGGGCGCGTCCCCGCTCACCGGCAGCTTCCACTCCTGCGCCAGTTCGCGCCAGGCTTCCTTCTCGTCGCGCAGCAGCGTGGGCGGCGGCGCGGGTGCCGCGGGCGCGGCAGCGGCGACCTGCAGCGG
>JAEZEB010000092.1 GCA_023438115.1 Pseudomonadota bacterium
CAACGGGGCCGGACCGGCACCCGCGGGGAGCGCGCTGGTGACGCCGCAAGGCCCCGGCAACCCCTGCGCGATCAGGCGCGGCTGACGCCGCCGCGGGAGACTTCCATGCAACTGCCCGAGATCGCGATCCGCCGGCCGGTGTTCGCCACCGTGCTGTCGCTGCTGGTGCTGCTGATCGGCCTGGTGAGCTTCACCAGCCTGTCGGTGCGCGAGTACCCCAAGATCGACGAGCCCATGGTCACCGTGACCACGCGCTATCCCGGCGCGTCGGCCGAGGTGATCGAGTCGCAGGTGAGCAAGCCGCTGGAGGATTCCATCGCCGGCATCGACGGCGTGGACGTGCTCACCTCGATCAGCCGCGCGGAGCAGAGCCAGATCCAGGTGCGCTTCCGGCTCGAGAAGGATCCCGACGCCGCGGCGGCGGAGGTGCGCGACCGCACCTCACGCGTGCGCGGCAAGCTGCCCGACGAGATCGACGAGCCCGTCATCGCCAAGGTGGAGGCGGACGCCTTCCCCGTGATCTGGCTGGCGTTCTCCAGCGACACGCTGGACCCGCTGCAGATCAACGACCTGGTCAACCGCATCGCCAAGCCGCGCCTGCAGACGGTGACCGGCGTGGCCGACGTGCGCATCTACGGCGAGCGCAAGTACGCGATGCGCGTGTGGCTCGATCCGGACAAGCTGGCCGGCTACCGCCTTACCACGCAGGACGTGGAGGACGCGATCCGCCGCAGCAACCTCGAACTGCCCGCCGGCCGCATCGAGTCGCAGCAGCGCGAGTTCAGCGTGACCTCGCAGACCGACCTGGTGCATCCCTCGCAGTTCGAGCAGGTGGTGGTGCGCAACGTCAACGGCTTCCCGGTGCGGATCCGCGACGTGGCGCGCGTGGAGGAGGCCGCGGCCAGCGATCGCAGCCGCGTGCGCCTGAACGGCAAGAGCGCCATCTCCGCCGGCGTGATCCGCCAGGCGACGGCCAACCCGCTGGAGCTGGCGCAGGGCGTGCGGGAGATGATCCCCAAGCTCAAGGCCGACCTGCCGCCGGACATTTCGATCGACATCGCCAACGACAACTCGGCCTTCATCGACCGCTCGGTGAAGAACGTGTACACGACGATCGGCGAGGCCATCGTGCTGGTGGCGCTGGTGATCTTCGTCTTCCTGCGCACGATCCGCGCTTCGATCATCCCGATCCTCACCATCCCGGTCAGCCTGATCGGCACCTTCGCGATGATGGCGATGGCGGGCTTCTCCATCAACACGCTGACGCTGCTGGCGCTGGTGCTGGCCATCGGCCTGGTCGTGGACGACGCCATCGTGATGCTGGAGAACATCTACCGGCACATCGAGGAAGGGCTCGATCCCTTCTCGGCGGCGATCAAGGGCGCGCGCGAGATCGGCTTCGCCGTGATCACGATGACCCTGACGCTGGTGGCCGTGTACGCGCCGCTGGCCTTCACGCCCGGCCGCACGGGCCGCCTGTTCGTCGAATTCGCCCTGGCGCTGGCCGGCGCGGTGGTGGTGTCGGGCTTCGTGGCCCTGACGCTCACGCCCATGCTGTGCGCCAAGCTGCTGCGGCACAACCCCAACCCGACCTGGTTCGACAGCCACATGGAGCGCTGGCTGACGGCGCTGTCCAATGCCTACGAGCGCACGCTGCGCTGGGTGCTGCTCACGCGCTGGCACCCGAAGCCCGGCGCGCACCGCGTGATGGGCAAGCTGCTGCAGGCGCGCTGGCTGGTGGTGGGCGCGATGCTGGCGAGCGCGCTGGCCATCGCGGTGGTGTGGCCCACGATGAAGCAGGAGCTGTCGCCGCTGGAAGACCGCGGCACCATCCTGGCGAGCGTCAACGCGCCGGACGGCTCCACGCTGGAATACACCGACCGCTACGCGCAGGCGCTGGAGAAGCTGGGCGAGCCCTACAAGGAATTCGACCGCATCTTCGCCAACGTGGGCAACCCCACGGTGTCGCAGGCGAGCGTGGTGTACCGCACCGTCGACTGGGAGGAGCGCAAGCGCACCACCCTGGAGATGGCGCGCGAGCTGGGGCCCAAGACCAATTCGCTGCCGGGCGTGAATGCCTTCATCATCACGCCGCCTTCGCTGGGGCAGGGCTTCCGCGAGCGGCCGGTGAACTTCGTCATCCAGACCTCCGACACCTACGAGAACCTCAGCGAGGTGGTGCGCGAGTTTCTCGAGGAGATGGCGAAGAACCCGGGCTTCGTGTCGCCCGACGCCGACCTGCGCCTGAACAAGCCCGAGCTGCGCATCGAGGTCGACCGCGAGAAGGCGGCCGACATGGGCGTGAGCGTGGAAGTGGTGGCCAAGGCGCTGGAGACCATGCTGGGCGGGCGCATCGTCACGCGCTACAAGCGCGACGCCGAGCAGTACGACGTGATCGTGCAGACCGAGGCGCGCGGCCGCACCACGCCGGAGGACATCGAGAACATCAACGTGCGCGGCCGCGGCGACACCATGATCCCGCTGTCGGCGCTGGTGAAGGTGCGCGAGAGCGTGAGCCCGCGCGAGCTGAACCACTTCGGCCAGCGCCGCTCCGCCTCCATCACCGCCAGCCTGTCGCCCGACTACTCGCTGGGCCAGGCGCTGGCGTTCATGGACGAGACCGCGGCCCGCGTGCTCAAGCCCGGCTACACCACGGAGCTGAACGGCACCTCGCGCGAGTTCCGCAGCTCGCAGGGCGCGCTGGCCATCGTGTTCGTGCTGGCGCTGTTCTTCATCTTCCTGGTGCTGGCGGCGCAGTTCGAGAGCTTCGTCGACCCCTTCGTGATCCTGCTGTCGGTGCCGCTGTCGATGATCGGCGCGCTGCTGGCGCTGAAATGGTCGGGCGGCTCGCTGAACGTGTATTCGCAGATCGGCCTGATCACGCTGGTGGGCCTGATCACCAAGCACGGCATCCTGATCGTGGAGTTCGCCAACCAGCTGCGCGAGCAGGGGCTGGAAACGGTGGAAGCCGTGATCAAGGCGGCGTCGCAGCGCCTGCGCCCCATCCTGATGACCACGGGTGCCATGGTGCTGGGCGCGCTGCCGCTGGCCATCGCCAGCGGCGCCCGCGCCGAGAGCCGCCAGCAGATCGGCTGGGTGATCGTGGGTGGCATGAGCCTGGGCACGGCGCTCACGGTGTTCGTGGTGCCCACCATGTACATGCTGTTCGCGCGCAAGGAAGTGCCAGGCGCGAACAAGGCCGTCGCGAAGGAAGAGCCGGCGCCGCACCTGCCGCACGACATGGTGGCGAAGTAGCGCCGGTCCCCATGTACGGAAAGAGCGCCGCATCGCGGCGCTCTTTCTTTTGGCAGACACGGCTGGCGTTGACGCGGGGCGCCGTCCCGGTGTGGAATGCGCCTTCATGCCGACCGTCACCTTCGCCCCCGCGCTGACGCGCCACGTTCCCTGCGCGCCGCAGGACGTGGACGCGGCCACGCTGCGCGACTCCCTCGATGCCGCCTTCCGCGCCGCGCCCGCGCTGCGCGGCTACGTGCTGGACGAGCAGGGCGCGGTGCGCAAGCACGTGGCGGTGTTCGTCAACGGCGAGATGATCGCCAGCCGCAGCCAGCTGGGCCAGCCGCTCGCGCCCGGCGACCGGGTGATGGTGATCCAGGCCCTCACGGGAGGTTGAGATGCAGCAGATCCAGGTCGGCACCCGCAAGGGCCTCTTCCTCGTGCAGCGCGGCCGCGACGGCTGGCGCCTCTCCGCGCCGGCGTTTCCCGGCGAGCCGGTCTCGCAGGTGCTGGCCGATCCGGCCACGGGCGATTGGTACGCGGCCCTGCGCCTGGGCCACTTCGGCGTGAAGATCAAGCGCAGCAGCGACCGCGGGGCGAGCTGGGAGGAGGTGGCCTCGCCCGCCTTCCCGCCCAAGCCGACCGAGGGCCCGTGGAAGGACGATGCGACGCCGTGGACCGTCGACATGGTCTGGGCGCTCGAGGCGGGCCCCGGCAGGCTCTGGGCCGGCGCCTTGCCCGCGGGCCTGTTCTTCTCCGACGACCGCGGCGAGAGCTGGCAGCTGGTGCGCAGCCTGTGGGAGAACCCGCTGCGGAAGGACTGGTTCGGCGGCGGCTACGACCACCCGGGCATCCATTCGATCGTGGTCGATCCGCGCGACCCCGCGCACGTCACGCTCGCCATCTCCTGCGGCGGCATCTGGCAGACGCGCGATTCCGGCGCGACCTGGGCCAATACGTCCGAAGGCATGGATGCCGGGGCCTACATGCCGCCGGAGCGCCGCTACGACGGCAACATCCAGGACGTGCACCGCATCGATGCCTGCACTGCACAGCCCGACGTGCTGTGGGCGCAGAACCATGCCGGCCTGTACCGCTCGACCCATGGTGGCGCGCATTGGACGGAGATTCCCCCGCCGGCGCCCAGCGGCTTCGGCTTCGCGGTGGCTGCGCATCCCACGGACCCGCAATGCGCCTGGTTCGCGCCCGCGCACTCGGACGCGCAGCGCATGCCGGTGGATGGGCGCATGGTGGTCACCGTCACGCGCGACGGCGGGGCCAGCTTCCAGGCGCACGGCGATGGCTTGCCCGCGCGCGATGCCTACCACCTCGTGTACCGCCACGGCCTGGCCTGCGCGGACGACGGCCGCACGCTGGCGATGGGCTCCACCACCGGCGGGCTGTGGGTCAGCGAGGACGGCGGCGAGCGCTGGGAGTGCGTTTCGCGCGACCTTCCGCCGATCGCCGTTGTGCGCTTCGCCTAGGTTTCTGCTCCCTCTCCCTCCGGGAGAGGGTTGGGGTGAGGCACGCGGCGCCTACGCGTATTGCGCGACGCCGTTGCCCATCGACCAGTTCTCCTTCGCGACCTCCACGAGGTTGATGAAGACGTCTTCGCGCCGCAGGCCGGGACGATCCACCAGCAACTCCATCGTGCGGCGGAAGAGGGCAGCCTTCGCCTCGAAGGTGCGCGTGTTGCTGCAGGTGACCTGGATGAAGACGACGTCCTCGCTGCGCTTCACGTCCAGGTAGGTGGCGCCGAAGCGGAAGTTCGCGGCGTCGTGCTCCGTGATGGCCATGAACTGGTCGTCCTCCGGCACGTTGAAGGTTTCGCGCAGGGCGCGGTACACGCCGTCGATGATGGCCTGGCGATAGGCCTCGGGCTTGCCGGAGCGCATGGAGATGTGAACGAGGGGCACGGGGGAGGTCCTTTCCGATGGGTGTCCGGACGATAGGCGGCGTCCCATGATTCCGGCAAGCTATCGCAACGGATATCAGCAATAATCATTCGAAATGATCGAGCGCCCCCTCGACCTCGATGCCGTCCGCTCCTTCGTCCGCGTCGCGGAGCTGGGCAGCTTCACGCGCGCGGCCGAAGTCCTGCAGACCACGCAGGCGGCGGTCAGCCTGAAGCTCAAGCGCCTGGAGGACCGGCTGGGCTGGCGGCTGCTCGAGCGCACACCGCGCTACGTGCAGCTGTCCTCGCAGGGCGCGGCTTTCCTCGAGCACGCGCGCGAACTGCTGGAGGTGCACGACCGGGCGCTGACGGTCTTCGCGGGCGCGCGGCAGCGGCTCACCATCGGCATCAGCGACCACGTCGCGGGCCCGGAGCTGCCGGCCATGATCGCGCGCATGAATGCGCAGGATCCCCGGCTGCTGATCGAGATCCGCATCGGCTCCTCCGGTGACCTGCTGCAGGGCTTCGACCGCAGGGAACTCGACGCGGTGATCGTGCGCCAGCATTCCGGCCGCGACGACGGCGAAGTGCTGGCCGAGGAACGATTCGGCTGGTTCGCCGGCCCGCTCTGGCAGCACCGCGCGGGCGAGCCCCTGCCGCTGGCGACGCTGGCTGAACCCTGCGGCGTGCGGGCCATGGCCGCGCAACACCTGAATGCCGCCGGCATCCCCTGGACGGAAGTGTTCGTGGG
>JAEZEB010000094.1 GCA_023438115.1 Pseudomonadota bacterium
GGTGCGGCGGCCGCGGCCGCGACTCGCGACGGCGGGCATCAGTGGCCGGAGGCGCTCTGCGCGCCCAGGTTGCGCTGCAGGATGTTGGAGAACTCCTCGATGAAGGTCTCCAGGCGGATCGCGACGCGGTCGATGTCCCGCGCGAAGCGGTTGTATGCCACCACGGCGGGGATGGCCGCGAAGAGGCCCAGGGCCGTGGCCACCAGCGCCTCGGCGATGCCGGGCGCCACGGTGGCCAGCGTCACCTGCTGCAGCGCGCCCAGGCCGGTGAAGGCGTGCATGATGCCCCACACGGTGCCGAACAGGCCCACGTACGGCGACACCGAGCCCACCGAGGCGAGGAAGGAGAGGTTGGTCTCCACCGCGTCGAGTTCACGCTGGTAGCTCGCGCGCATGGCGCGGCGCGCGCCGTCCAGCAGCGTGCCCGGGTCGCCGATGCGGCGCTCGCGCAGCTTCTGGTACTCGCGCATGCCGGAGGCGAAGATGCGCTCCATCGGCCCGCCCGACTTCGCGTTCTGCGCGGCCGACGAGAACAGGTCGTTGAGGCTGGTGCCCGACCAGAACTCGCGCTCGAAGTCCTCGTTGAGGGCGTTCACGCGCCGCAGCGAGAACAGCTTGCGGAAGATGGCGGCCCAGCTGGTGACGGACACCAGCAGCAGCAACAGCATCACCAGCTGCACGACCCAGCTGGCCCCCAGCACGAGTTGCAGGATGGAGAGGTCTTGGTTCATTCGGGATGGTTCAGCACGTCGAGGATGGCCGCCGGGATGCGGCCGGGCCGGAGCGTCCGGTCGGCCACCCATCCGATGCGGATGGTGCCTTCGGCGAGCAGGGTGCCGCCGCGGATCGCCTGCTGGGCAATTATGAGAGACGCGCGGCCCGCTGCCTCGAGCCGCGCCGTAACAAGAAGTTCGTCGTCCAGGCGCGCCGGCGCAAGGTAGCGCACGGAGGTTTCGCTCACGACGAACATGCCGCCGGCCGTTTCGCGCAGTTCGCCCTGCATCACCCCCAGCGAGCGCAGCCACTCGGTGCGCGCGCGCTCGAAGAACTTCAGGTAGTTGGCGTAGAAGACGATGCCGCCCGCGTCGGTGTCTTCCCAGTAGACGCGCACAGGCCAGGTGAAGACCTGGGGCTGCGTCATCCGAGCAGGCCTTTCAAGCGCGCGGCGGCTTCCTGCAGCTGCGCCATCGAGTTCGCGGTGGAGAAGCGGATGAAGCGCGAAGTCTCCGCCTGCCCGAAGTCGCGCCCCGGCGTGACGGCCACGTGCGCCTGCCGCATCGCCTCGAAGGCGAAGTCCCAGCTGCCTTGCACGCCCAGGCGCGCGGCGGCCTCGCTGCAGTCGGCCCAGGCGTAGAACGCGCCGTCGGGCATCACCGGCACCTGCAGGCCCATCTGCGCGAGCTGCGGGATGAACCAGTCGCGGCGGGCGCGGAACTCCGAGCGCCGACGCTCGTACTCGGCAATGCTCTCGGGCTCGAAGCAGGCCAGCGCCGCGTGCTGCGCCACCGCGCTGGGGCAGATGAACAGGTTTTGCGCCAGGCGCTCCACCGCGGGCACCAGCGCCTCGGGCACGACCATCCAGCCCAAACGCCAGCCGGTCATGTTGAAGTATTTCGAGAAGCTGTTGATGCTGACCACCTGGTCGTCCACCGCCAGCGCCGTGTGGCCGAAGGTGTCGTCGTAGGACAGCCCCAGGTAGATCTCGTCCAGCAGCGTGATGCCGCCGCGCTCCTGCACGAAGCCGTGGATGCGCCGCAGTTCGTCCGGGTGGATCGACGTACCTGTCGGATTGGACGGGGAGGCGAGCAGCACGCCGCGTGTCTTCGGGCCCCAGTGCTCGCGCACCTTGGCGGCGCTGAGCTGGTAGCGCTCTTCGGCGGTCGTGGGGATCAGCACGGCGTCGCCTTCGGCGGCGCTCACGAAATGCCGGTTGCAGGGATAGCTGGGATCCGGCATCAGGATCTCGTCGCCGGCCTCGATCAGCGCCAGGCAGGCGAGCTGGAGCGCGGCCGACGCGCCGGCCGTGACCACGATGCGGCGCGCGGGCACGTCCACGCCGAAGCGCTGCGCATACCAGCCGCTGATGCGCTCGCGCAGGGCCTGCAGGCCCGTCGCATCCGTGTATTGCGTGCGGCCGTCGCGGATGGCGCGTTCGGCGGCCTCCTGCACCAGCGGCGGCGCGGTGAAGTCCGGCTCGCCGATGTTCAGGAAGATCATGGGGCGCGCGCTGTTCGCGACCTCGCGCGCGAGCTGCGAGGCGGCCTTGGCCACCTCCATCACGTAGAAGGGTTCGATGCGCTCGGCGCGCCGCGCGATCCGCATCAGGGCCTGGCCTTTCCCGCGGCGCGGTCGGCCTCGACTTCCACCGCGCGCAGCTTGGGCGCCAGGCCATTGAGCACGCCGTTGACGTACTTGTGGCCGTCGGTGCCGCCGAACTCCTTGGCGAGCTCGATGCATTCGTTCAGCACCACGCGCCAGGGCACGTCCGGCGCGTGCAGGAATTCGTAGGTGCCGATCCACATCACGGCGCGCTCGATGGGGGAGATCTCCTCCAGCTTGCGATCGAGCAGCGGCACGATCAGCGCGTCGAGTTCCGCCGCCTCGCGGATGCAGCCGTGGAGCAGGGCGTCGTAGTGCACCGAGTCCGCCTTGTGGAAGCCCGAGAGCCCGCGCGTGAACTGGTCGATGGATTCGGCGTCCTGCCGGCCCACCAGGTGCTGGTAGAGCGCCTGCACCGCGAACTCGCGCGCGCGGCTGCGCGGCGGCTTGGCGGAGGTCTTGCGCGGCGTCGCCGTCATTCGAGGTCCTCCAGCAGGTTGGCCATCTCGATGGCCACCTGGGCGGCGTCGCGGCCCTTCTCGACCTGGCGCGCCTCGGCCTGGGCCATGTTCTCCACGGTCAGGATGGCGTTGGCGATGGGCAGGTGGTAGTCGAGCGACACGCGCGTGACGCCCGCGCCGGACTCGTTGGCCACCAGCTCGAAGTGGTAGGTCTCGCCGCGGATGATGCAGCCCAGCGCGATCAGCGCGTCGTAGCCGCCTTTTTCCGCCATCGCCTGCAGCGCGATCGGCACTTCGAGCGCGCCGGGCACCAGCACGTGCTCGATGTCCTTCTCCTGCACGCCGCGCGCCAGCAGCTCGTCGCGGCACGCCTTGGCCAGCGCGTCGGTCACGCCCTGGTTGAAGCGCGCCTGCACGATGCCGATCGTGAGGTCGCCGCCGTCCAGCCGGTCGGCCGTGCCCTTGTCTGCTCCGAACATGGAATTCCTCAGTTGTTGGGGCGGGGCGTGTAGCCCGCCACTTCCAGGCCGTAGCCCGTCATGCTGGGCATGCGCCGCGGCGTGCCCATCAAGTTCATGCGCTGCACGCCGCAGGCGCGCAGGATCTGCGCGCCGACGCCGTAAGTCCGCAGGTCCATGCGCCCGCGCTCGGGCGCCTGCGCGGCGCGCGCGGTGCCGGCGAACTGCTCGATCAGCTGCTCGCCCGTCTCGCCGCAATTGAGCAGCACGGCCACGCCGCGGCCGGTGGCGGCGATGTGGCGCAGGCTCGCGTCGAGGCTCCAGGAATGCATGGAGCGATCCAGTTCCAGCGCGTCCAGCACCGACAGCGGCTCGTGCACGCGCACGGGCACTTCGTCGCCGGGTTGCCAGCTGCCGCGCACCAGCGCGATGTGCACGCCCTGGCTGGGCTTGTCGCGCCAGGCGCGGGCGGTGAATTCGCCGAAGGCCGTGGACATCGGGCGCGTGCCCAGTTCCTCGATCAGCGTCTCGGTGCGGCTGCGGTAACCGATCAGGTCGGCGATCGTTCCGATCTTCAGCCCGTGTTCGGCCGCGAACAGCTGCAGGTCCGGCAGGCGGGCCATGGTGCCGTCGTCCTTCATGATCTCGCAGATCACGGCCGCGGGCGTGAGACCCGCCAGTGCGGCGAGGTCGCAGCCCGCCTCGGTATGGCCGGCGCGCATCAGCACGCCGCCGTCCACGGCCTGCAGCGGGAAGATGTGGCCCGGCTGCACCAGGTCCTGCGGCTTCGCGTCGCGCGCCACCGCGGCCCGCACGGTGCGCGCGCGGTCGGCGGCGGAGATGCCGGTGGTCACGCCTTCGGCCGCCTCGATCGAGACGGTGAACGCCGTGCCCATCTTGGTGCCGTTGCGCGCCACCATGGGCGGCAGCTGCAGCCGCTCGCAGCGCTCGCGCGAGAGGGTCAGGCAGATCAGGCCGCGGCCGAAGCGCGCCATGAAGTTGATCGCCTCGGGCGTCACATGGTCGGCGGCGAGCACGAGGTCGCCCTCGTTCTCGCGGTCTTCCTCGTCGACGAGGATCACCATGCGGCCGGCGCGCATCTCCGCGACGATTTCTTCGACGGGAGACACGGCGACGGGGGTGAGGGGAGCGCGGGCGTTCATGCGGCGGCCTTTCCGGCGCCCATCATGCGCTCGACGTAGCGGGCGATCAGGTCGATCTCGAGGTTGACCCGGTGGCCGGCGGCCAGCGCGTGGAGGGAAGTGTTCTGCACGGTGTGCGGGATGAGGTTGATGCTGAGGTCGGTGCCGTCCGCGTGATCTGCCACGCTGTTGACGGTGAGGCTCACGCCGTTGACGGTGATGGAGCCCTTGTAGGCGAGGTACTTGCCCAGCTCGCGCGGGGCGCGGATGCGCAGCTCCCAGCTTTCGCCCACCGGCGCCATCGACAGCACCGTGCCGACGCCGTCGACATGGCCGGAGACGAGGTGGCCGCCCAGGCGGTCCTGCGGGCGCAGGGCTTTCTCGAGGTTGATGGGACCGGGCGCGTCGAGGCCGGCGGTCTTGTCCAGGGATTCGGCGGAGATGTCGATGCTGAAGCGGCCGGCGCTGGCGTCCAGCGAAGTGACCGTCATGCAGGCGCCGTTGAGGGCGATGCTGTCGCCGAGGCCGACATCGTCCAGGTAGCCGGCGGGCGTGGTGATGGTCAGCCGCTTGCCGTGCTGCTGGGAAGATCCGAGGTCGTCGATGGCGGCGATACGCCCGACGCCGGTGATGATGCCGGTGAACATCCCGGCATTTTCGCAGGTTCGCGCGACGCGCCCCTTGCGCCGGCGCAATGGCCTAGAAGTCGGCCCGGCCGGGCGGGCGCGCCACGATCCGCAGGTCGGCGCCCGCGCGTTCCACTTCCACGTAATCCAGGGCGATGCCGGCGTCCAGGTCCTGCAGCGGGCCGATGTTCACCATGCCCTGGCCGGGGCCCAGCAGCTTCGGGGCGAGATAGACCAGGAATTCGTCGACCAGCCCTTCGCGCAGCAGCGAGCCGTTGAGCTTGAAGCCGGCCTCGACGTGGAGTTCGTTGACGCCGCGCGTGGCCAGGTCCCGCAGCAGCGCGGCCAGGTCCACCTTGCCGCCGGGGCTGGGCAGGTGCAGCACTGTGGCGCCGCGCGCTTCCAGCGCCGCCTGGGCTTCGGGATGCTGTTCGGCCGCGTAGATCCAGACCGGCCGGTTGGCCACCTCGAACAGGGCCGCGTTCGGCGGCGTCTGCAGGCGGCTGTCCACGATCACCAGGGGAGGCTGCTTGCCCACCGTGGCGAGGCGCACGTCCAGGCGCGGATCGTCTTCCAGCACCGTGCCGATGCCCGTGAGGATGGCGCCGGCGCGGGCGCGCCAGGCATGGCCGTCGGCGCGGGCCGCCTCGCCGGTGATCCACTGGCTGCGGCCATTGGCGAGCGCCGTCTGCCCGTCCAGCGAGGCCGCCACCTTCATGCGCACCCAGGGCCGGCCGCGCACCATGCGACTGAAGAAGCCGATGTTCAGCTCGCGCGAGGCGGCGGCGCCGGGCCCCACTTGCACTTCGACCCCCGCGGCCCGCAACCGGGCGATGCCCTGGCCGGAGACGAGCGGATTGGGATCCTGCACCGAGGCGACCACCTTGCCGATGCCGGCCGCGACGAGCGCGTCGCAGCAGGGACCGGTGCGGCCCTGGTGCGAGCAGGGCTCCAGCGTGACGTAGGCGGTGGCGCCCCGCACGCTGAGGCCGCGGGCCGCCGCGTCGCTGAGCGCCATGATCTCGGCGTGCGGCTGGCCGGCGGGCTGCGTGTGGCCCTGGCCGAGGAGCGTGCCCTCGGCGTTGACGATCACGCAGCCGACGCGGGGGTTGGGCTCCGTCAGGCCGATGGAGCGGCGCGCGAGCGCCAGGGCCTGTTCAATGGGGGTTGCGGCCATCGCTGGGGCGAAGGGGGCGGCCGCGGCCACCCCCTCGTGTCCTCAGTCGCCGTTCAGCTCGCGCCACGAGATGCGGCGGCTCGGGCTGCTGCCGCCCGCATAGGGCAGGTCCTGCAGGTTGGTCTGGCCCATGTCGGTGCCCACGCCGCCCACGCCGCCGCCGGACGTGCGGATCAGTGCCTGGATCTTGCCGCCCTGGGTCCGGACCACCGCCGGTCGGGTTGCCACGCAGGTGCACAGCTCCTCCCCGATCACGCCGTGGGTGCCGGAGATCGCACCACCGGTGCGGTAGTCGAGGTAGTAGACGTCGCTCTTGGCGTCCACGCCCTGCTCCTCGTCGTCGCATCCCATCAGCGTCGCGGCCGTCAGCGATTGCGGGCGGATGGTGGTGAAGGTCAGCGTGCCCAGCGCCAGCTGCGGGTCGGTGGCCGAGCGCTCGCCCGCGCTGATGAAGTCGATGTACCAGCCGTTGCGCACGCTCCAGTCGACGCTGTGGCCGGTGCCAAGGCGGACGATCTGGCCGGGATCGCAGATGCTGGTGGGCGCGCCGGCGGGGCAGGGGCCCAGCTCATAGCTCTGCTTCACGAACTCGCTGCCGTTCGCGCGCGGGGTCGTCAGCGTCGTGGAGTCCTGCTTGTCCTTGACGGCGTAGAAGGAGTTCACGGTCTTGGTCGCGAGGTCGGACACGCCCAGGTACTGGCCCGTGCCGACGAAGACCACCGGGTGGGTGTCGATCGTGGCCACCAGCGGCCGGGCGGTGATCGGCTGGGCCACGCCGGTGGGCGTCTTGAACTCGATGAGCTTGTGGGCATCCTTGCCCGCGGCGCCGATGTTGCCGTTGACGTCGAAGCGCCAGAGGTTGCCCAGCAGGTCGCCGCCGTAGATGCGCGCCACGGTGTTGTTGGTCTCCGCCGTGGGAGCGTGGGCGGAGATCCGCGCCAGGCCAGCGGGGTTGGACGCGCTGCCCGCGCCGGTGGAGATCGTGTCGATGAGCGCGCCGGTCTTCGCGTTCAGCACGAACACGCGCCCGATGCCGTCGGCGTTGTTGTAGCCCGAGGAGACGAACACCACCCAGCGGCCGTTCTCCAGCTTGCCGATGCGCGGGTTGCCGTAGGAGTAGCCCAGTTCCGGCGCCGAGAACTCCCAGAGGAACGTGGGCGACGCCGGATCGGTGACGTCCAGGGCGTAGTACGACTGGCCGCCCTGGTTCATGCCGCCCACGAGGATCGTGCGCCACTCGCTTGCCGAGCAGGTGGAGCTCGGCGCGCTCGGGCAGATGTCGCCGGTCTCCGCGGTGCCGTCGACGAAGTAGCGGTGCTTGTTGTTGTAGTCGATGTCGGCCAGCAGGTGCAGGTCCGGCAGCAGGGAGGGCGGAATGAAGGCCCAGCGCTCCTGGCCGGTGATCGCGTCGAACGCATGCAGCATGCCGTCGTTGGCGCCGACGTACACGGTGGCCGCGCGGTTCGCCTTCGCCGCCTTGAAGTCCGCATAGCCGGCGTCCGAGTACCGGAAGGGGGGCTGCTTCACGTACTCCGCTTCCGAGGACACGATGTCCCCGAGAACCCGGGCGCGCTGGCGGAAGTAGGTGCCTTCGTTGCTGCGGTCGCCGCGCAGGAAGTCGACCAGGGCCTGGCCCGAGGCGCTGGCCTTGGCAGCGTCGTTCAGGCAGGTGGCGCCCGTGACGCAGAACTGCGACAGGCCCTGGGCGGCCGACACATAGTTGATGTGCGGCATGGTGAAGAAGGCGCGCTGCGCGGCGCTCAGGCCGTCCCAGGTGAAGGGCACCAGGCTGGAGCCCTGCGCCGTGTAGATCGTGCGGTTGATGGGCGTGCCGGCCAACTGGGTCGTGTTCTGCGTGTCGTCGCCGCCGAACGCCGCACCGGTGGTGTACTCGGTGTTCACGACGTAGCAGGCGCCGTCGTACTTGAACGCGTCGCCCGCCTTCAGGGCCCGGCCGGCCTGCCACGGGGTGGTCGCGCAATCCAGCAGCTGCATCGCCGACCATTGCTGCTCGCCGGGGGTGCCGGAGGCGTCGAGCTGCTGCATGATCAGTTCGCCGTACCACTCGATGGACCGGTAGGAGGAGCTGAAGACGTAGTTGTCGGCCGGCGTGACGTTCGGGTTGCTGCTGGCCGCCGCGGCCGCGGTGCCGGGCCGGGGGGTCAGCGTGATCTGGCCCAGCACGTTGGTCAGCGCGTCCGCGAGCGATTGCGGGTCGGTCGCGCTGAAGTAGGTGCCGTGCCCGTTCACCGCCGCGTGCCACAGGTCGTCGATGTTGGCGGTCGAATCGTCTGACGGGATCGACCAGGTGCAGCTGCTGCCGCTGTTCATCCAGGAGCAGATGCCGGTGGACGGGCTGGCGATGCTGCCGTTGGCCACCGCATAGAAGTCACCGGAAGGCTGGGTCCAGTAGTCCGGCGAGTACACGCGCTGGCCGACCAGGTTGTTCTGGTACTGGGAATAGACCATCTGGCCCTGCACGCCCAGGCCCAGCGTGTGGGTGGTCATGTGCTGCGCCGGGTTGGTGTCGCGTCCGTAGGCGATGACGTTGTTGGTGCAGAGGTCGCTGGGCGTCGTCGCCGGCGGGATGACAGGGCCCACGCAGGTTCCGGTTCCGTTTTCGCCGGTGGTGCTCGCCGGGTCCCGCAGGTCGGTGTAGTAGTAGTACGCCGCGACGTCGGCCAGCGTATTGCTCGTGCCGCCGCTGGTCGTGGCGTTGCATTCGCGCGCCACGTCGACGGTGTAGTTCGGCCCGGTACTCGGAGCACGCGGCGTGCAAGAACCGATGTTCGACCAGCCGCTCCAGTTTTCGTACCCGCACTCGGTGTACTGCCCGTTGGCGCCCGGGTTCGTGGCCTGGCAGCTGGTGACGGTGCTCCAGTTGCCGGCGGTGGTGCTGCAGTTCCGGTAAGCGACGGCGGGGTAGTTGTCGCCGTCGTAGGCCGGCGAGCAGGTGGCGGTGGGCGCGCTCGTCGACCAGCTGTAGCCGCACTCCACGGTGACGCCGGTGGAGGCGTTGTGCGACGGGGTGCACGAGGTCACCGTGGTCCAGCCGGTGACGACCGCCGTCTGGCAGTTGCGTGCCACATCCACGTTATAGGGGTTCCTGGTGTCGCGGCCCTGCGCCGAGCAGGAGCTGACGCTCTCCCAGGCCGACCAGTTCGAGTAGCGGCATTCGGCGCGCGTCGAGCCGCTGGTGTCGGTGGCGCAGTAGTTCGTATTGGTCCAGTCCGTCCAGTTCCTGCCGCTGTTGGTCGACGTCCTGGTCTGCAGGAAGGATTCCTGCTGCTGGATGCGGATCGTGCGCGTCTGCAGCACGCCCTTCTGGGCCGACTGCGTCACCGTGCGCTTGCGCAGCTTGGCCGTGCGCTGCTGCGCCGTCTGCGAGGCGCCGTCGTTGTAGGGGCGGGGCAGCAGGCCGTCGACGTTGCCGATGGAGGTGGAGCCGTCCAGCTTGGTGCCCGCGGCGCCGTTCCAGAAGCCGTCGGTGGAGAGGATGGTGTAGTTCTTCTGGCAGGAGAACTGCAGCGGGTCCTCGACCGTCACGTTGTTGACCCTCGACCCGTTCAGCTTGCCGGCGTAGATCCGTCCCGCGGTGGACAGGGCGCGGCGCAGGGGCGTGCCGTCCTCGGGCTCCGCCTGCAGCATGCGGCTGAACCAGGCGAACTTGTGCGAGCCGTCGAAGTCCTTGATGTTGACGAAGTCGGAGCCCGTATTGTTGTTCAGCGTGAGGTAGCCGACGCGGTAGCGCGTCTTGCCCTCGGCGATGTCCTCGTCCGAATCCAGCGACGAGAAGGCAAGCGACGTCGCCGTCTTCATCATCTGCATCCGGGTGCGGTAGTACGCCCACCAGTTGGCGTAGTTGGTCATCTCCTCCTGGTACGTGCAGGTGTCGCCCGCGCAGTCCGTGCGTGCCGGATGCTTGGTGTTCGTGCCCGGGTAGGGGTAGCTGTTCACGTCGGGGGTGATGACCGTCAGCAGGTTCTCGCCCGGGACGGCCCCGGAGCTCTGGCCGTCGCCGTCATGCCAATCGGGCAGCGGCGCCTTCGAGCGCGCGAAGCCGCCGGTGGTGCTGGTGTCGCCGGAGGTGATGCTGAAGCTCAGCGAGCCCGTGTAGCTGACGGCCGGCGTCGCGGAGGTGACGCCGGGCGCGTAGATGCGCACCGACCGGCCGCTGGAGCTGGCCGTGTAGCCGACGACCTGGCAGTTGCCGCCGGAAGGATTGCCCATGGTGCAGGCGTTGATGCGGCTGGCGACCGCGCTGGCCACGTCGTTGTTGCTCGAAGAACTGCCGGTGGCGCTCGAAAGGATCTCCTTCGAGTTCACCTTGATGCTGGTCACCTTGGCGCTGCTCGCGCCGCTGAAGGTGATGGTGACCAGTCGCGGCACGGGCATCCGCGGGTACCTGTAGGTGCTCGTCCAGAGGCCGCGGCAGGTGCTCAGGCTGGTGTTGCTGCACCAGCGCAACGGCGCCGGGTACTGGAAGTTGCCGGTGGGCACGGCGGTGGCGGTGCAGTTGGACAACGCCGGCGAATCGCAGTATTCGCCCGCGACCGCGGTGAAGAAGAAGGCGCTGTTCTGGAGGTTGCTCTTGCTGCTGGACTGGACGCCGTAGCCGTCGTTGGGCACCGACTTCCAGTTGGGCGAGGCGGCACTGGCGTTCCAGTCGCCGCCGGTGGTGTTGGACCGGCCCGTCATGCTCGGGTACTTGGCCGTGTCCTTGGCACCGTCGGCGGTGAAGGTCACCGGGGGCTTGTAGTGCACGGCCGGGTTGTAGGCGACGCCGTTGAAGGCGGCGTTCTTCCTGAAGTAGTCCGGCAGCGACGAGTAGTTGGACGGGCGGGAGTTCGCCCAGTCGGGCAGGTAGTCCCAGTCCATGGACCCGGAGTCGTCCAGCACCATCAGGATGTTCGGCTTCACGTCCACCGCGGAGCCGACGGAGAAGGTGGGGAGCGGGACGTTCGACAGGTCCGTGGGGTCGGCGAGAACGGCCAGCGGGAGGCTGCCCGCGATGCCGACCGCCAGCGCGAGCAGGCGTTTGCGCGCGGGCCCGGCCGCTCGCGCGGCGTTACATTGCGATATGGGATTGAACATAGCTTTCCGTCCTCTTGGGGCCCGAAACGCGCACCGTGATGCGGTAGTAGATCTGGGAAGAAGATTCGATCTGCAACTCGCCGGCCTCTTCGGAGTTGCCGGAGGCCTTGGTCACCGTCGGCGAGGCGACGCACATGCCGCCGGAACCTGGCGGCTGCGCATTGGCGCATTGCCGGTGCACCACGAAATAGATGTGGTTCTTGAATTCGTCCTCGCCGGCATCGAACGCCGCGGCGTCCAGGCTCGCCTGCCAGAACTGCTGCCAGCTCTGGCCCGCGGCGGGGCTGTCGGCGGGGCGCATGGAAGCGAAGTAGCCGTTGGTGGCGTCGTTCTCGTCGAGCTTGCCGTCGGCCATCTTCTGGCGCAGCATCGCCATCGCCCGCTCGATGCCCTTGTCGGCGGCGTGCGTCGCCGCCTGCTGGAAGGCGAGGTTGCCGGTGACCAGCGTCGCGGTGTCGACGGAGCGGATCATGGCGATGCCGGCCAGCGTGATGGCGACCAGCACGATGAGCGCGACCACCAGGACGAGGCCGCGCTGCGCGGCCCGCCCGATGCGGCGGAGTGAGGGGTGACGGCGCTTCAACATCCCGATTGCGCTCCCATCCAGACCACGTTGCGCGTGGGTGCCAGGTTTTCGAAGGTCCTGTAGCGGTAGGACTGCCACGCGGGTTCGGCGCTCAGGTCGACCGGCGCCACTTCCAGGCCATCGTCGGTCCCCGCCCAGGCCGGAGGATCGCCGGTCACGACGGCGGCGACCCGCTGTCCGGTGGCGCTGATTTCCGTCTCGTATTGCGTGCTGCGGGCCACGAGGACGAAACGCACGCCGGGCGAGCGCGCCCAGCCGCAGGCCGTCGTGGGGCTGGTGCGGCTCCAGCTGTCGATGGCGCCGTCCATCGGGTTGACCGTGTCGTGGCCGTACTGCGCGCGCAGGCTGACGATGTTGCCGCCGATCGCGGGCCAGTTCACCGCGTTGTCGACGCTGCAATCCAGGCCGGCGGCCATCAGGTCGCAGGAGGTGAGCGCGCCATTGCGCACCGCGTAGGCGACGATGCGCGGCGTCTTGCCCATGTTGTGGAGGACGGTGGCGCCCGCGACGGCGGCGTTGACGGTGACGGTCATCGGGCCGACCGCCGTGACTTCCGCGAGCGTCAGGCCGGTGCCGCAGGCGCCGGTGCTGGCCACCACCTTGTCGCCGACCTCGAAGGCCGAAGGGGCCTGCACCGTGTACTCGGAGCCGTCGACGGAGTAGACGATGTTGCCTTCCGGCTGGCCGTTGTCGTTTCCGTAGAAGACCACCATGGTGTCCGTGTTGGCGTCGCCGACCGGGATGAGGGCCACCGGCGGGTTGATCACCACCGGCGCGAGGGTGATCACCTTGGTGTTGGGGAGCGTCAGGTTGCAGCCCAGCAGCGTCATGGCGTTGATGCCGTAGCCGGCCTGCACCAGGTCGCGCTGCATCATGTGCATCATCACGGCGCCGTTGCTCAGCGCCTCGTTGCCACCGGTGCCGGTGCGGGTGCGGTCCTCGGAGGTGAGCAGCACCTCCATCATGATGACCACGCCGATCATGGCGATGAGCATCCCGATGAGGACCTCGATGAGCGAGAAGCCGCGCTGGCGGTTGATGTGCGAGGTTCTCATTGTCCGATCTGGGCCTGGACGTCGTAGCGGTGGGGGGCCTCGTCTTCCGGATCGCCCGGCGCCCGCCAGAAGATGGAAATCGTCACGATGCCGTCGGCATCGACGTTGACCGTGGGTTCGGTGGGGGAGCTGGGCTCCACGCCCGGCAGCGTCTCCGCCACTTTCTCGAGCCATTCCTGGTAGCCGGCGCAGGTGGCGGCCGTGTCGCAGGTGTTGAAGCGGGTCTGCAGCGGGTTGAGCGCCCGGTTGCTGGTCCACATGGTGCCGATCAGCTGGTTGGCGAGGTGGGCCGCCTCGGCGCGGTAGCGCGCGTCGGTCGATTGCTTCACCGCGGTGGCCTGCATCCCGACCACGCCGAGGATGCCGATCGAGAAGATCAGGATGGCGATGAGCGCTTCGAGCAGCATGACGCCGCCCTGCTGCCTGCGGGTGCCCTGCTTCGGGCGTGCGGTGCGGATCGCTGGCATGGCCTCTCTCCTAGCAGGCTCGGGGGTCGCCGCTGCCGGCAGCCACGGCAGGGTCGCACATGCGTATCTGTCCCGACGCGGTGACGACGAGGGACAGGCAACGCATCTCGCCGCCGTCAGCCACGCAGGCGCCGCCGGCGGGGTTGCTGACCAGGAAGACCGCGTTGTTGCCCGGGGGCAGGGTGTCGGCCGTCACGCGGCCGAGCGACGTGAAGCGCAGGCTGTCCTCGAAGACGGCCGTACCGGCGGGCGTGCCGCTCGCCACGGCGATCTGCGAAGTTTCCACCGTGGCATTGGGCGTTCCCTCGTCGGGGGGCCTGGACTGGATCAGCTCCGGGCAGACCTCCTCGCCGTCGACCACCGTGTTGTCGGCGGGATCGCAGCCGATCGACCAGCCGCCGGGTGCCACGAGTTCGAACTTGACGACCCGGTTGCGGCGCAGCGCCTCGGTGCGCGCGGCGACCAGGCCGTTCTGCAGCGCGTCGGCTGCCGTGCGGATCTGACGGTTCTGCATGCCCGTGACGAACGACGGCACGCCCAGCGTGAGGAGCAGGGCGGCCAGGGCCACCCCGACCATCAGCTCGATCAGGCTCATGCCCCGCTGCCGCGGGTGCCGGTAGCTCAGCACAGGCCGCCCTTCCGGGTGATCCAGCAGCCGCCGTTGCCCTGCCAGCCGGACACGCCCGTGACCGTGGAAGTCTTCGTGTTCGCCTGGTCCACCGTGAAGGTGAATCCGGCCATCGAACCCTTGCCGCGCGCGTGCAGGGTGTAGCCGGTGTCGCTGCGCGTGTCCGTGTCGCTGTCGTCCAGGGCCGAAAAGGTGAAGTACTTGCTGCTGGTGTCGTCCTCGGCGCCGGCGGTGGCCCCGGCGTAGGTGCGGTTGTCCTGGAACCATTGCTCCATCTTCACCCGCTTGGCCGCCAGGTGGGTCGTCGCCTCCGGGATGCGGCCGCGGATCATGTACTCGTTGTAGGCCGGCAGCGCCACGGCCGCCAGGATCCCGACGATCACCATCACGATCAGCAGTTCGATCAGCGTGAATCCCGATTGTTTCGACATGGTCAGAGCCCCTGTTCAGGCGCCTCCTCAGGCGCACGTAGTCTGGTTTGCGGCAAAGCATATGCTGTAATCCACGGGCGTCAGGATGCGCATGCGATGAGTGGGTCGGGGAGCCTGACGGACGGATCGGCGAGGCTGGCAGGGAGCTTGGACGTGCGCAATTCACGGGAGGAAGGGGCCGCGGCGGCCGGCAAGCCGCTGCTGCTGGCGTGCGTGGTCTCGCTCGCGGCCCATGCACTGCTGCTTGCCAACTGGCACGTGGCACGCGAGAGCCGCGATCCCGAGCCGCGCCTGGTCGTGCGCGTGGTCGCGCCGGCGGCTGTCCAGGCGGCACCTGCGCCCGTCGAACCTGTGCCGCCTAGCCGGGCGCCGGCGGTCGCTGCACCGGTTCCGCGAGCGCCGGCCTCCGCGGTGTCCCCCACGCCGGCGGCACGCCAGCCCGCGCGGCCCCGCGTGGCCGCGTCCGTCTTCCTTCCGCTCGACGCACTGACACTCCCGCCCCGGGCGCGTTCCGCACCGGACGTCGGCGACGCCGGCGAAGCGCTGCGGGCGCGGCGCCACGAGGTCGCCATCCGGGTCGACGCGGGAGGGCGGGTGCAGGAGGCGCAGGTCACGCGCAACGAGATCGGTCCCGAGCTCGCGCAGCAGCTGGAGGCCGCCGTCACCGGGGTCCGGTTCGTGCCGGCGCGGCTCGACGGGGATGCCGTCGGCGCCGAGTTCACGACGCGCCTTTGCTTCGACGACGCGGGCGTGCTCGACACGTCCTCGGACGGCTGCTGGCGGCTGGAGGGCGCAGGATCGCGGTGAAGGGCGTCGCGGCGGCCGCGGTGCCGGATCACGCGGGCGGGGCGCATTGGCTGCTGGGAAGCGGTGGGCGGCGCGCCTACGGTGGCGGGCATGTCCAAAGCCCTTCCGATGCGCCGGCGCGGCGCCACGCTCATCGAGGTCGTGGTGGCGCTCGGCCTGCTTGCCGCCGCCGCCGGCCTGGTGGCGCCGCCCCTGCACGACCTGCTCCAGGCCACCGCCCTCGCGTCGACCTCCAACGAGCTCCTGGCCGACCTGCACCGGGCCAGGTCCGAGGCACTCAAGCGCAACCGGCGCGTCGCCATGTGCAAGTCCGCCGACGGCATCCAGTGCACGAAGCAGGGCGGCTGGGAGCGCGGCTGGATCCTCTTCCACGACGAGAACAACAATGGAACGGTGGACGCAGGCGAGGAACGCATCGGGCGGCGCGAGGCCCTTCCCGCCGACTTGCGGCTGCGCGGCAACCAGTACGTGGCCAACTACATCTCGTTCACCGCCCTGGGCATGACCAGGCTCACGGGCGGCGCCTTCCAGGCCGGCACGCTGACGCTGTGTCGTCGGTCGTCGTCGCCCACGTCGGCGAGGCAGGTGATCCTGAATGCGGTCGGCCGTCCCCGCGTGCAGAAGACCCAGGTGGCCACCTGCGGCTGATGCGCGCAGTGGGCGAGGGCGCTACCGCCGGATCTCGTCCACCACGCTCTTGAAGTCGTCCACGTCCTCGAAGCTGCGGTACACGCTCGCGAAGCGCACGTAGGCCACCTTGTCCAGCTTCTTGAGCTCGCGCATCACCAGCTCGCCGAGGCGCGAGCTGGGGAGTTCGCGCACGCCCAGGGCGAGCAGCTTCTCCTCGATGCGCTCCACCGCGCTGTCGATCTGCTCGGTGCTCACCGGGCGCTTGCGCAGCGCCAGGTTCATGGACCCGAGCAGCTTGGTGCGGTCGTACTCGATGCGCCGGCCGTCCTTCTTCACCACCGCCGGGAAGCTCACGTCGGGCCGCTCGTAGGTGGTGAAGCGCTTCTCGCAGTGCGTGCACTGGCGGCGGCGGCGGATGAACTCCCCGTCCTCCGCCATGCGCGTCTCGACCACCTGGGTCTCGGCGTGGCTGCAGAACGGGCACTTCATGGCGGCGGCTTACTTGTAGACCGGGAAGCGGCGCGTCAGGGCGTTGACCTGCTCGCGCACCTTCGCGATGTTGGCCGCGTCGCGCGGGTGGTCCAGCACGTCGGCCACCAGGTTGGCGGTGAGGCGCGCCTCTTCCTCCTTGAACCCGCGCGTGGTCATCGCCGGCGTGCCGATGCGCACGCCGCTGGTGACCATCGGCTTTTCGGGGTCGTTGGGGATCGCGTTCTTGTTGATGGTCATGTGGGCGTCGCCCAGCACGGCCTCGGCTTCCTTGCCGGTGATGCCCTTGGAGCGCAGGTCCACCAGCATCACGTGGCTTTCGGTGCGGCCGCTCACGATGCGCAGCCCGCGCTGGGTCAGCGTCTCGGCGACCACCTGGGCGTTCTTCACCACCTGCTGCTGGTAGGCCTTGAACTCGGGCGACAGCGCCTCCTTGAAGGCCACCGCCTTGGCGGCGATCACGTGCATCAGCGGGCCGCCCTGCAGGCCGGGGAAGATGGCGCTGTTGATCGCCTTTTCGTGCTCGGGCTTCATCAGGATGAAGCCGCCGCGCGGGCCGCGCAGGCTCTTGTGCGTGGTGGAGGTGACGACGTCCGCGTGCGGCACCGGGTTGGGATACACGCCCGCGGCGATCAGGCCGGCGTAGTGGGCCATGTCCACCATGAAGATGGCGCCGACGTCCCTGGCCACCTTGGCGAAGCGCTCGAAGTCGATGCGCAGGGAATAGGCGGACGCGCCGGCGATGATCAGCTTGGGCTTGCTGTCGTGGGCCTTGCGCTCCATCGCGTCGTAGTCGATGGCTTCGTCCTTGTCGAGGCCGTAGCTCACCACGTTGAACCACTTGCCCGACATGTTCAGCGGCATGCCGTGGGTGAGGTGGCCGCCTTCGGCCAGGCTCATGCCCATGATGGTGTCGCCCGGCTTCAGGAAGGCCAGGAACACGGCTTCGTTCGCCTGCGCGCCGGAGTGCGGCTGCACGTTGGCCGCGGCCGCGCCGAAGACCTGCTTGATGCGGTCGATCGCCAGCTGCTCGGCGACGTCGACGTTCTCGCAGCCGCCGTAGTAGCGCTTGCCGGGATAGCCT